>NZ_JAWWCF010000126.1:0-8809 GCF_033720595.1 Lishizhenia sp.
CAATGGAGTATTTCAGAAACCGTAGGGTTTAATTCGGTATTTGTAAAGAATTTCACCCTGTACCACGGATTAAAACTGGAAGGAGGAAATGCGAAATTAACAGAGGAGTTAATGATTGGAAAAGATGATTTCTTATACGGTTATGAAACGGAGAAAAGAAAATACAACAACCCATTTTTCAATGTTGGAATTACCACAGGATTTCATCTTAAGTTTTTTCCAGTTAACGTTTTTGCAGAGGCTTCTTATGGAGTAGACCTCACTAAAAAGAAATGGAGAAATAGGGGAATCATTAGTCAGAGTTCTGACTTAAGTTTTTCAGCCTTAGAAATTAGAGCGGGTATTGCCTTTTATTTAAGAGAAAATTATTGAGATGGATGTTAAATACTGTTGCTAATTATAAGCGGAAATGTTTAAAATTCCTTTAAATTTGCCTACTAAACGCAGAAGATAATGTCAGTTCATAATAATAAAGCAAAGCGTGTTACAACTCATGTTCTTCAGGAGATGAAAAACAGAGGAGAAAAAATTTCCATGTTAACAGGATATGATTTCTCTATGGCACGTATCATAGATACAGCAGGAATAGATGTAATTTTGGTAGGAGATTCGGCCTCGAATGTGATGGCAGGACACGAAACTACTTTACCGATTACTTTAGATCAAATGATCTATCACGCGTCATCGGTAGTTAGAGCTGTAGAAAGAGCATTGGTAGTAGTTGATATGCCTTTTGGTGCTTACCAAGGAAACTCGAAAGAAGCCTTGTCTAGTGCTATCAAAATTATGAAAGAGTCGGGAGGACACGCCGTGAAAATGGAAGGTGGTCAAGAGATCATTGAATCTATAGAGCGTATACTAACGGCAGGTATTCCAGTTATGGGACACTTAGGACTTACTCCTCAGTCGATTTACAAGTTCGGTACTTACGTGGTAAGAGCTAAGGAAGAAGAAGAAGCTGCTCGCTTAATTGAGGATGCTAAAGCGCTAGAAGCAGCAGGTTGTTTCTCTATCGTATTGGAAAAAATACCAGCTCATCTTGCCGCTAAGGTTGCCAAAGAAGTATCCATTCCTATTATCGGTATTGGTGCAGGAAATGGTGTAGATGGTCAGGTGTTGGTTGTTCATGATATGTTAGGTATTAACAATGAGTTTAACCCAAGATTCTTAAGAAAATACCACAACCTTTACGAAGAAATGTTAGGTTCCTTCCATCGTTACATCGAGGATGTCAAATCGGGAGATTTTCCGAATGAAAATGAACAATACTAAAACAAGTATATCATACGAAGGCTGGCTCAAATGGGCCAGCCTTTTCTTGTTAATTGCTAAAGGTATTGAATACCTTTTATATGGTAAAGACTTGTTCAACCATAGTCAGTTGAATACATCAATTCTCGGTGTTCCGCTCATATTATGTGCTGTTTTACTAGGATTCAAGAGGTTTCAATATAAACTAATTGGGGCGCGAATATCATTTTTAATTTTATTCCTGGACAACTGTGATAGTTTTTATCAATCTTCTTTTTTACCTCACCAATTCATAGAACATACGTTGATGATGGTTACCCCTTTGTTATACCTAGGGGTGTTAAAGTACGGGATGTCAAAAATCAACAATTTCATGAGAATGGCTGTGGCTTTAACTTTTGTTGGTCACGGTGTGTTCGCTGTAAGTTGGGGCGCAATACCGAGTCATTTTGCGGGTATGACCAATTATATTTTGGGATTAGAAGGAGATAGTATAAAAGTGTTTTTAATGATTATGGGACTCTTTGATTTTTTAGCATCATTTCTCCTCTTCACGCGTAAATTTCAAACACCAGCGCTTTTGTATATGGTGGTCTGGGGAGTGTTAACGAGTATGGCGCGTTTTATTTATGGTTTCGAATCGGATGTTTTGAGAGGATTGTTAGGGACATTATATAGATTCCCACATTTTATTGTACCACTGATGTTATTGATGAATTATTATTCCAAAAGACTCAGCCATTCTTCATCTTTGCCGTAAATATTTAAGTAAAATACAATGGCATTTGTGCTGTCAGTTCCAACACTAATATAATCTACGTAAACTGGAAAAGGATTGTTTAAATGTATGGTCTTTTGAATTCTTCTTTTAATCAAGGTATCCAAACTATCTCTATTGTACAAGTTTTCATCTCTTTCTAGTATGTATCCAGCTAATTCTAGAGGGTTCTGACAACGAATACAACCGTGAGAGTATGAACGAACTGCTTTTTCAAAAAATCGCTTAGAGGGAGTGTCGTGAATGTAAACGCTGTGTTCATTTGGAAACAATAGTTTAACCAACCCCAAACTATTATAGCTTCCCCCATCTTGTCTTACGCGGTAAGGGAAAGTATTACGACCTATCTTAGACCAATCTACCTTTGATGGATCTATCCTGTCGCCATCTTTGAAAATTTTGTAGTTGTTCTTGGCTAAATAATTACTGTCTTTTTTTAAGTGAGGAAGTATTTCTTTTGATGAAATAGAGTAGGGAACATGCCAAAAGGGATAGGCCACAATTGTCTTCATATCAGCCTTAAATTGTGGGGTTCGGTTATACCTGGTTCCCACCACTACACGGTGTTGGCTTTTTAAACTATCATTAATGTAAAGGTTTAATTCGTAAGCGGGAATATTCACCCAGATATATTTCTCAGGCAAGCTATCTTTCCAACGCCATTTATCCAAAGCTAAAATGGTTCTGTTGTATTTATCTACATTGGATTCATTGAGTGCTTCCACCGTGTTTTTTCCAAGAACTCCATCTGCTTCCAATCCATTCATACGTTGAAATTTCATCAAGGCAAGATTGTAAATAGAATCATCAACTTCCGGACTATCCATATAGCCTTTTGTATAGAGAGCAAGCTTGGCCTCTTGTTTACTTTGAATAGAATCTTCTTGGACAGCGGAAATTTTGTAGTTGATCGTATCAAGTTTGTAGTGCTTTACAAAATTATTAATGCCTTCTAAGGTTTGCGTAAATTTTTCGTGTGGTGAACTGTATCTTAGAATTGATTGTTCCCAAGTCGCAGCCTTTTTGTTTGCGATAAACTCGTTGAGTTTTTCGGGAGCAATAGTATTTAAGGGTTTAATCTTTCTTTGAGCGGTATCTATAAATCCTTGTTCAAGGTCGTTCAGCAAATAAGCCAATTTGAGTGTGATCAAATTTTCTTGTTCAACTAAATCTAATCCGTGAAAACTAGCTAAGGTTTGGTAGCGATTTAAGGGAGTACAAAAGAAATAGTAATTGTTCAATAAATGTTGAAGCGTATCTCCATCAGGAAGTAATAAACTATCATTTACCCAAATTCTTTTATAATCGTTAACTGCATAAAAATCGTTGAGAAATTCAAACTGATCGCTGTTGAGTTTTAAGCTTGAGAATTGAGCATCTTTCAATTGCTTTTCAAAGCGTTCTTGTTCGGTTGGAATATGAGGTTTTTCCTCTGTAGGAGAATTACATCCTATCAGTATGGTGAAAAGAGCGGTAAATAATAGTAGGTTTCTCATTTTTAAGCGCTTATTTTAATGATTGGTCGTCATCAATTAATCTATAGCAGTGTATGAATATTAGTTCTAAAATAATGAAAAATAAGTAGTTCTTATATTTCATGGAGAAAGATTGATAAAAAAATCATAATCCTTAGCTTTGTTCTTAAAATTAGGTATATTTTCGACTTTATGAGTTTCTCGATTACCCTTGTTATTATTATCATTACCGCCTTAATATCGTGGCGTGCTTTTCAGGATAGGGACCTAAAGTATAAAATGATGTTTTACCCCTATAATGTAAAGCATCATAAAGAAGGTTACCGATTTTTTAGTTACATGGTGGTTCATGCAGATTTAACACACTTGTTTTTTAACATGTTTGTACTCTACAATTTTGGAACGGCCATTGAATATATGCTCGATTTCAAATATGGAAACTCTTTGGGGAGCTTTCACTACATCATTTTATATTTAGCAGGAGGTTTGTTTGCTACACTTTGGCCAATGACAAAAAATGCAGATAATCCAAATTACCTGAGCTTGGGAGCTTCTGGTGCTGTATCTTCAGTGTTTTTTGCTTACATCCTTTGGAACCCGGGAGCAACGTTGAATTTTATCATTTTACCGTTTTGGGATATTCCTGCTTGGGTTTTGGGAATAGCGTATTTGGCTTATGAATACTTCATGGCCAAGAAAGGGACGTCTAACATTGGACATGACGCTCACTTTGGAGGAGCAATTTTCGGTATCGTATATGTTCTTTTAATTAATTTTGAAAAAGGACAAGCTTTCATTTCATATATCTTTAATTAATGTCAGAAATTTACATCAACAACAACGGAGAAGTCAAAGCCAATATAGGTGCAACCATCCAGTCTGGAAATAGAGGACATTTGTACGGGGATGGATTGTTCGAAAGTTTAAGAGTACTCAATGGGAAACCTTTGAACGTTGAAGCCCACGTCAATCGTATGATGGAGGGAGCGAAAGTTTTAAAGATCCGTGTTCCGAATTATTACACAGCAGAATTTTTTGAAGAAAAAATCCAAGAATTACTGGATTTATCAGGTATAGATCAAGGAGGAAGAGTAAGAATCTCATTAGATAGAGCCATTGGAGGTACTTATAAACCAGAAAGTAATGAAGCCAATTACTTTATTGAGGTTTACCCCATGGAGCACAACGCGTATACGTTGAATTATAAAGGATTTGAGGTTGATTTATTCATGGAAATGCGCAAGCAAAATGATATACTGGCCAACTTTAAGACCAAGAATGCTTTAGTTTATGTGATGGCTTCTATTGCTGCACAAGAGAAACAGCTAGATGACCTTTTGGTTTTAAACCCTAAGGGAGAGATTTTAGAAGGGTCGAGTTCTAATTTGTTTGTGGTGAGTAATGGGGTTTTATATACGCCAGGTTTGGAAGAAGGTTGTTTGGCAGGTGTGATGCGTATGAAGATCATTAACCTTGCTTTGGCTAACGGAATTAAGGTGTATGAGTGTAATATTATGCCGCAAAACCTGTTGGCTGCAGATGAAATATTTATGACGAATGCCGTAAAAGGGATAACTTGGGTTGGCGGTTATAGAACCAAAAGATACTTCAATAATATGTCGAAAAAATTGACGGATTTATTGAATAAATCTGTAGTTGAACTCGAAGAAAATACAGAAGAAAACTAGATGTACTTAAATAAATTATCGCTTGTCAATTTTAAAAATTACAAGCAAGCAGAGTTTGAACTTTCTCCAGAAGTGAATTGCTTTGTGGGAATGAATGGAGCCGGGAAGACCAACCTTCTGGATGCCGTTCATTATTTAAGTATGTGTAAATCTTACTTAAACCCTGTCGATAGACAAAATATCAACTTTGATGAGAAATTCTTTGTGCTACAAGGAGAGTGGTTTAAAGAACAAAAGAAGATAGATATCTATTGTGCAGTAAAAGCGGGTAGCAAGAAGGTATTCAAGAAGAATAAAGTAGAGTACGAAAAGCTTGCACAGCACATAGGCTTGTTCCCTTCGGTTATGATTTCGCCCTACGATAGAAATTTAATTTCTGAAGGAAGTGAATTGCGTCGAAAATGGATGGATGGAATCATTGCCCAGTTCGATAGAGGCTTTTTAGATAACCTTACCAAATACGTAAAAGTTGTAGAGCAAAGAAACGCCGTTCTAAAACAAATGGGAAGCTTTGGTTTCTTTAACCGAGAAAGTATCGATGTTTGGGACGACCAGTTGGTGCGTTATGGACAAATGGTTTACGAGAGAAGAAAAGACTTCATAAGTGATTTTACTCCCGTTTTTCAAAAGTACTATGCTTTAATTTCTGGTAGTAAGGAAGAAGTTGGTTTTGAGTATAAAAGTCAATTGCACGATGCTGATTTTATGGAGTTAGTAAGACAGGCTGAACGCAACGATTTGAGAAAACAATATTCTACGGTGGGTGTGCATAAGGATGATTTAATATTTACAATAAATGGTCACCCGATTAAGAAATTTGGTAGTCAAGGTCAGCAAAAATCTTATCTTACAGCACTTCGCTTGGCTCAATTTGAATGGCTTAAAGAGCAATTAAATGTTGTACCTATACTCATG
Source organism: Lishizhenia sp. (assembly GCF_033720595.1). Lineage (GTDB taxonomy): Bacteria > Bacteroidota > Bacteroidia > Flavobacteriales_D > Crocinitomicaceae > Lishizhenia. Next base: position 6,108 of record NZ_JAWWCF010000126.1, read on the forward strand.
TTAGATGATATTTTTGATAAATTAGATAACGAAAGGGTACAACGACTCATGGAACTGGTTCACCAGCATGAGTTTGGACAAGTTTTGGTAACAGATACAGACAAAGAACGTGTGGAGCAAATCTTCAAGGCAATTGAAGTACCCATCCGTTTATTTGAAATAGAAAAGAACGAATTAGAGGAGGTTAATCATGAGTGAAAGAGGTAAGGGAGAAGTAACGTTGGGAGACGCAATTAACAAATTGCTTAAGGCGTATAAACTCGATGATAAGATGGCAGAGATGACCATTATTGATGCTTGGGAAGAAATGATGGGTAAAGCCGTTGCTAATAGGACAGAAAAGATGGTTATCAAAAATGAAGTTTTGTACCTCACTTTGAATTCTTCTGTAATGCGTGATGAGTTAATGCACGGAAAGCAAGTTATCATTCAACGGGTTAATCAACGCGCAGGATTTGAAATGATTAAAGATGTCTGGTTCGGATAGGTCGTTAACCTGTAAATTTATTCGGTGTTAAACCTGTATGTTTTTTAAAAAATCGAATGAAATAAGAAGAGTCCTCATAGCCAAGAGCATCCGCAACTTCAACCACTCTATAATCGGCATGTATCAACAATTTTTTAGCTTCTAAAATGATACGGTCTGCTATAAATTGAGAGGCTGTAATGTTTAATGTATCCTTTACAATTCTATTCAAATGTTTAATAGATACATTGAGCTGATCTGCGTAGAAATTTGGAGATTTCTGGATTTTGTAGTTCTGATTCACCAAGGTTTCAAACACTTGTAGTTTCAATAAATAACTCACTTTACTTTCTTGCTTCCCTTGTTGGTCCGAGTATAAGCGTGCAAAATTGATGTAGATTAAATCAATCAATGAAGCTCTTTTAATGGCAGAAAAAGAGTCTTCAAGGTCTTCTTGCATAAGTAATTCAAAATACGGAAGGTTTTGATCCTGTTCTTCTTTGCTGAGATAGATAACGGGTGGGTTGTATAACGAAAAGTAAAAAGGGAAATCGTGTAACTGCCGGTTTTGATAATTTAAATCGTAAAAGCCCTTTGAGTGAAAAAAGATATAACCTTCTGCTTTCTCATCAAAAGTCCAATGATGCATACTACCAGGTTTCAAAAAAAATACGCTTCCAGGTTTTACTTCGTAACTCTTAAAGTCAATTTCATGCCTTCCTCTTCCTTGTGTGAATAAAACACAGATATAGAAGTCGTGCTTGTGCGGTTTGTGAATGAAGTGGTGAGTAAGCAGATGTTCTCTTAAATCATTTACGTAGAACTCCTTTGTTTTAGTTTTAAACTCTTTTATCGTGTAAATAGGGAGGGTTTGCATGAAGTTTATTTTTATACAAATGTCTGAATAATACTATTAGTTTAAAAACTCTTATATTATATTTTTATCTTGTTGAGCAAATTCAGTCAAACACGTCTTAATATGCTTAAGTTACCATGAAATATTTTCTTTTTACAATATTAATGTTCGCAGGCTCACTAGAAACTTGTGCTCAACAAAGCGATACAACAATAATCAAAGATCACTTTGTAGCTATAACAAAATCAGGAGAGTATAGACATTATAAGAATGTAAAAGAATTAGACAGGGTTGCAGGTTATATAAAATCCATATTCGAAGCTTATTCAGATAGTGTATGGTTTCAGAATTTCACCGTGGATGGCAGGGAGTATAAAAATGTAATTTGTTCCTTTGGTCCTGTAGACGGGAAGGCTACAGTTATTGGAGCCCATTATGACGTGTGCGGATTGCAAGAAGGTGCGGATGATAACGCAAGTGGAGTAGTAGGCTTGTTAGAATTAGCCCGACTATTAAAGGATAAACCTCTAAATAAACGCGTTAATCTGGTGGCATATTCATTGGAAGAACCGCCTTATTACGGAACCCAAAATATGGGGAGTTTTATTCATGCCAAAAGTTTAATAGAAGATAGTGTTGAAGTAGAGCTTATGGTAAGCCTGGAGATGATCGCGTATTTCAAAGATGAAAAGCATACACAAGATTATCCGTCAAAATTTTTATCGCTCTTCTATGGCAAGCGAGGGAATTATATAACGCTCGTTCAGAAAATAGGAGCTCACAAAAATGTTGGGAAATGGAGTAGGAAGTACAAGCGCTTGGTAGAAGTGAAAGCCAAGCGTTTTAAAGGCCCGGAGAACCTTGTGGGTATTGGTTTCTCTGATCATAGGAATTACTGGCATTTTGGTTTTCCTGCGCTCATGATTACCGATACTGCCTTTTTTAGAAATAAACATTATCATCAAAAAACAGATGTTATGGAAAACCTAGACTATTACCGTATGTCTTTAGTGATTGACGGAGTTTTTGCTATGCTTTAAGCGTTGTCATCACTGTCTTCCATCTCAAATATATCTTCTACAGTGCATTTAAAAACCTTGGCCATTTTTAAGGCAAGAAGGGTAGAAGGAATGTATTTGCCTTTTTCAGTAGCATTAATGGTTTGTCTACTAACTCCTATTTTGTCTGCTAATTGAGCTTGAGTCATGTCGTTTTTCGCACGTTCAACTTTTATGTTATTCTTCATGACTCATTTGTTTTTTTAGTTGATATTTTTTCCACTGATAGCGCAAAATAAAGAAGATAAGAATAGTGAATAAATTATAGAGCATTACCTGTAAAAAGGAAAAGTTGTAAATGAATAGAAAACAAAGAATCAGC
>NZ_JAWWCF010000127.1:0-8759 GCF_033720595.1 Lishizhenia sp.
AGTTAGCTCCTGAAGAAATCCACTCAAGACTTGCGTCTGAGGTTGATGCAGAATTCACAAAAAAGTCTGTTACTGGAGAACACTGTGCTGTAGCAGTAAGTGGACCAATCGCTGTTGATGTATCACTTAAAGATACACAGTTTTGATATACGTAAAAATCGTACGTGTTACCTGCTGTTAATCCTGTAACAGTAGATGGCGCACCTGTATTATTCACGTAAGTACCTGTTCCTGGTGTAAATCCAGATGGACCATATTCTACAATGTAGTTTGATCCTGACCCTGCCCAATCTAAGGTAACAGAAGAAGCCGTTGCTCCTAATACAGATCCGTTAGAAGGTGCAAAACAAAACGTTGACCCATCAAAAACCTCTACATCATCTAACAAGAAGTCATTGTAATACGCATACGTTGTATTGGTTGGTTCACCTCTAAATCTAAATTTAATAAGGCTTGTGTTGTAGATATATGGAGTAAAATCATAGTAATACTCTGTCCAAGCACCACCATTTTCTCCTTGCTCTAAAGCAACCGTTACCCAAGAACTACCATTCCAAGCCTCTACAAAAAGCTCATTGTACGTTCCCATTAAATTTAAATACGAAGTATTAGATACGTGACTGATGTGCCAAAATCTTAGTGCTGGTGCACCCATACCCGTAACATCAATTTCTGGAGATTCTAAACAAGTTCCTGCATCTGGAACAGAAAAATCTATCCATGCAAAATCTGAACTTGATATACCTCCAGTGTGATCTTGTGTTCCTGAAACATCGTATCCAGGATTACCGTTAAATACCCAACCACTTCCCGTTGTTTGGTATGTTGACCAACATGTAGGTGCGGAATTTGACGTAAAGTTTTCAATAAATGGTGCAGCAAGTGGTGTACACTGCGCACTCACCCCGAAAGCTGCGAGGAGCATTGCGGAGACCATTAGTAATTTCTTTTTCATTTTTAAAAGTTTATTCATTCGCTCTATAAACGATATACAGTATAATTGGGTTGGAAATATTTCACACATTTTCAAATATTTGTTAATGCATGACCCGCGCTTCAAATTCTAGTTCGTTTCTTCAATATTCCTATCTTTGAAAATCTGAAAAAAAACAACGATGAATTTATCATTAGAAAATAAAACTGCCGTAGTTTGTGGTAGTACTCAAGGAATTGGATTAGCAAGTGCAAAAGAATTAGCTCTATTAGGTGCTAATTGTGTTTTAGTAGCGAGAAACGAAGACAAGTTACAAGCTGCCGTTGCAGAGTTAAGCAACAACGGAAAACAAAATCACAGTTACCTAGTAGCTGATTTTTCTCAACCCGAACAATTAAAATCAATTATTGGTGGATGGGCAAAAGACAACCAAGCCCATATATTAATTAACAATACTGGAGGACCAAAAGGAGGACCAATCCATGCAGCAGAAATCTCTGAATTCACCAATACCTTCCAACAACATTTAGTTTGTAACCATATCATGGTTCAAGCCCTAATGGATGGTATGAAAGCTGCTGGATACGGTAGAATTGTAAACATTATTAGTACAAGTGTTAAACAACCATTAGATGGTTTAGGAGTTAGTAACACTATTCGTGGAGCGGTTGCCAACTGGAGTAAAACATTGGCCAATGAATTGGGTCAATTTAACATCACTGTTAACAATGTATTACCCGGAGCAACGAATACAGTTCGTTTAAGTTCAATCATTGAGAACAAAGCTGATAAAACTGGTGGAAATGTTGAGGACATTAAGCAAGGGATGGCGAATCAAAGTCCAATGAAAAGAATTGCTGAACCAGAAGAAGTTGCCAATGCAGTTGCCTTCTTATGTTCACCTGCCGCGAGTTACATCAATGGAATTAACGTTCCAGTAGACGGAGGAAGAACTAAATCATTATAGGTTAACACCAAAAACAAAAAAGGAGACGAAATCGTCTCCTTTTTTTATTTCAATACGTTGACATGGCCAACGATAATATCTTCATCATTATTGATGGATTTATATTTCACTTTATAAATGTACGTACCATCCTTCACAATTCTACCTTGCGGGTTTGTTCCATCCCATTGGAAATTCACATCTTGAGAACTAAAAATTAATTCACCCCATCTATTAAAGATTCCTATTTCAAACTCCACCACATTCACCGCACTCACTTCGAAGACATTGTTATGCCTATCATTATCTGGGGTAAAGGTATTGGGTATGTATAAATAAAACTCTGGTAGAATTACAATCGGTTTAGAAATTGAATCTATACACCCCTTATCATCCTCTCCAATCAGTTGCACAATGTATGTACCTGGTTCATCATAAGTATTGTTCGGATGGACCATATTAGAAGTATTGCCATCACCAAAGTCCCAAGAATAATAAACCGAATTCAGGGAAAGGTTTTGGAAAGTAATCGGTAAATCTTGATATACTGTTCCTGAGCTAATGGTAAAATCAACTGTTGGTTTAACAACAACGACTTGTACATACTCTGAAACCGTGAAGGTTCCACAATCATCGTAAACCTGAACCTCATAGGTCGTCGTACTCAATGGATTTACCGTAACCGTTGTTGAACTATCATTCAAATCTGGCCAATAGAAATAGTAATTTCCAAAACCACCCGTTGCAGAGGCCGTAAGTGTAACAGATTCTCCCGGACATATTTGCGGTGGATCTGTAATTGAAACTTCTAACGGGGGACTTAAAACGGTAAAGTCAATGGTATCACTAATTACGTTCCCACATTGATCTGTTACAACAATCGCATATACTGTGCTGGTATCTGGAGCGATATTTAACGAATCTGCTGTACTCACATATCCATCCTCACTACTCCACCATGAATATTGATAAAAACCAGCTCCTCCTGAGGCATTACTATAGAGTGTATAAGGTACGTAAGGACATTGTTCAATAATATCCCCTGTCGCATTCAGCTCCAATGGCGGATATAAGGGTACGGTAACCTCAACGGTTGTTTGCGCTGTTTGATCTAAACAATCATCTGTTACTGCCACTGAATAGGTTGTGGTAGATGTTGGACTCACAACGATGGACTGGGTAGTGTCTCCTGTATTCCAGAGGTAGGTATAACTCCCTCCTCCGCCTGAAGCTGTTGCCGTTAATTGAACCAGTTCTCCTGGACAAATGACGGTTTGATCTGCCACTTCCACTTCAACATTCTCCAAATCATTGATAAATATCTCAAAAGTTTGGGCATTATTATTCCCACAAGCGTCGGATATAAAAAAGTCTAGAATAATATTTTCTTGGCCTTCAGCAATACCATCCGCTAAGGCTGTAAAAGTAAATGTTTGCGTGACCTGGCCCGGTGTAAAATTAATTGCATTCGGAATATTCGTGTAGTCTACACCTTCTGTAGCTGTACCCGAAGGAACTATAGTAATCGTTTCTGCTTGGTCTACACGGTAACCATGTCTTGTAATTTCAAAAGTTGCATCCACACAACCTTCTGCCATGATGTTCGATGCCCCAAATGCTAAACTAGACAAACTATAATCAATCGTTACAGGTGATTCAGAACTCAATGAGTTCGCTTCCAAGAAAATACCGGAGTCATACAACCCATCACCGACATCGGCAATGGCTATAATTAGGTGATAGGTTTCTCCACATTCTACCGCACTAATTGCTTGTAAAGGCGTTGTAAAACCATCGTATTGAACGTAGTAATTATTTGAATTTTCAGGAAAGGTACTTCCGTTACCATTATTTACATAATAAGCACAGTTCATACAGTTCCCATTATTATTGAAACCGTTATTTACATTGTTGATCGCTACAGGATCATTGGTCCCTGGTATAAGTGCCATATTTTTTTCTCCCCCAGGGATACCCGGACCAGAGATGAAGAAGGCAAAGACATCATTGAATTCAGAATTTACGAATTCAGGATACTCCTCAGAGGCGAAAACATAATTAAACTTTACGGTATCACTAAAAGGGATGAAATCAAATTCTAGAATCGTGGCATCAAAAGTTGAACTTCCGTTAACGAGTGCATCTAATTTTGTAAAACCTCCACCGTTCAAACTTACCCCAGCACTTGCTTGATTATTTGGCCCGTGTGGTCCGGCAGGATTATTGGCTATAGTACCTGTGGTAAGAATTACCCCTTCATCCAAACCAATATTGGTGTTTGCCCCGTTGAAATAACCTATAGAACCAGGAGACCCAACGTAGTTTACGTTGGAGATTTGAACCCCTGTTCCGAGCAACACATTTTGCACCAAATTATTCGGCGTGTTATTGCTGGTAACCAACTGACCGAAGGCCGTTTGACTAAGGATTAATAATATTAAGATTAGACTTCTCACTAGTTCTTATAAAAATAACGAAAAAAAGACAATAAAGTTGTTTTAAACTAAACAATAAGTAAGCCAAAATTTTATAAAATCTACCTCTCCAATTTTAATTTGACAACTAAGGATGTTATATTCACCGAAAGCCTTCTATTTTTGTTAAAATGAAAGAGAAAACGAGTTTTTGGAAAAAGTTAACACGCACGACTAAAATCGCTGGGTACAATACAGAAACCTTTCAGGAAAAATGGGGCTTCAAATTGAACCGCATACAGATGTTGAGTTTGATGATTTTACTTACACTCATCATTGCAGGAATCGTTCTCTCTCTACTCATCTTCACTCCTCTTGGCTACCTCATGCCAGAAGGATATTCGAATCCAAACAAGGAGAAATATGAAAAAGCCTTGGAAGAAACCAAGCGCTTAGAACACGAAATTGAAACGCGAGATCTATACTTGGAAAACCTTAAAAAAGTGATTTTAGGTGATATATCAGTAGACTCTGTGTACTACAGTAAACCCGAAGAAATCAATCTAGAAAACATAGAATTAGATACAGCGCGCTCTCAAAATGAGTTAAAATTAGCCGCAGAAATTAACAAGTCTATCGAAGAAGGAAATGTAAATCAAACGACAACCATTGATGTGGGCGACTTACTTTTCATGGATCCTGTAAAGGGAGTGATTAGTCAAGGATTCAATAACGGAAATCATCCAGGTGTTGACATTAGTGTTTCGGAGGGTAGTAATGTTAAAGCTTGTTTAGATGGAATTGTCATTTCAAGTTTATACTCAGAAGAAGACGGGTATTCCATCATTATTGCTCATGAAAATGGATACACAACGATTTACAAACACAATCAAGAAAATTTAAAACACGCTGGAGATAAAATCAAAAAGGGAGATATAATTGCTTTGTCTGGAAATACAGGAGAACATACTACAGGACCTCATCTTCACTTCGAAATTTGGCAAAATTCTGAACCAATCAATCCTTTAGGACTCATGTCCTTCAAGTAAATAGCTTAAGGCAGTAGGCTTTTCAATAAAATCAATTATTTTTGCGGCGTTAAAATCCAGTTATGAAAAAAGACGTTCAAAATATTGTAAAAGCTATGAACCAGAGATTTGTAGCACACCCATGGCACGGAATTACTATCGGAGAAGATACGCCAAAGAAGATCAATGCATTTATCGAAATCATTCCTTCTGATGCTATCAAGTACGAAGTAGACAAAGATTCTGGGTACATTATGGTTGACAGACCACAGAAGTTTTCTAACCACATGCCATGCATGTACGGATTTGTTCCACAAACTTACTGTGATACTAAAGTTGCTGAATACGCAAACGAAAAAACAGGAAGAACGAACATCGTAGGTGATGAGGATCCATTAGATATCTGTGTGCTTTCTGAAAGAGAAGTTAACCGTGGAAACATCTTGGCAGAAGCTATTCCTGTTGGAGGATTTAGAATGATAGATGGTGGTGAGGCAGATGATAAAATTATCGCTGTATTGAAAGGTGACCAAGCTTACGGAAACATTCAAGACATCACTGAGATTCCAGAAATGGTTTTAAACAGAGTAAAACACTTCTTCTTAACGTACAAAGATTTAGAAGGTACTGCTAAAGAAGTTGAAATTACGCATGTTTACGGTAAAGAAGAAGCATACGAAGTAATCAAGAGAAGTAACGAAGATTACATCAACAAATTCGGTAATGCAGACGAAAACTTAGTAAATGCTTTGTTAGAAGCAATGAAGGTTAACGCTTAATTACAGATTACAACATTATAATAAAAACCTCGTTCTAATTTTAGAGCGAGGTTTTTTCTTTTTCAGAACTTCCTTACTTTGGCAACTCAACTCAGTTTATAACTATGCGCAGTTTACTTCTCTTATTACTTCTTCCTCTCTTTGGATTTGGACAAATTAAGTTCAGTCAAACAAAATTTGACTTGGGCGAAATTAATGTAAACACACCGCGATATATAGACTGCAGGGTGGAGAATAAAGGAAAATCAGCCCACTATATTTTATCCGTTAAAACACCTCCAGAAGTAACCTACATACACCAAGGGTCATTACTACAACCCGCCGACGGTATCACTTTGCGCATACAAGCAAATCCGAAAACAAAAGGTAGGTTCGCTTACACCATTTTAGTATATACCAGCGATAAGCAAACCCCTACGGAAATCGTTATTAAGGGGAATGTGAAATCCTTGCCTAGAAAATTAGATAACAACTTTACGCGCTGTCCGGCTTTTGGCGTAAAAACACCCCAAACGATAGCAGAAGAAACGAGTTTTCAACTTACCGTTTTGGTAAGAGACTCCATCACACAAGAACCTCTTGCTAAGAGTGAGTTGGTATTGTTGCAACGCGGAAAACCCGTAGTGGAGGATAGAACGGACAAAAATGGAGAACATACAAGTAAAGTACCCTTAGGTTACACCTATTTTTACGCTGCTCATCCTGGTTATTACACCAAAGAGAAGGGTGCTTACATCAACTTCCAGCGCAATTATATAATTATAGATTTAGTAAAAGCACCAACGTCAATCCCCGAGCCTCTTCCAGAAGAAATAGCTGAAGAAACTGTAGTAGTTGAGGAAGAAATCGAAGAAGTAGAGGCCCCACTAGAAACGGAAGAAGAGGAAATTGAAATCGTTCTCGAAGAAGAGCCTCAAGAAGAAACGGTAGTAATCGTTATTGAAGAAGAGCCTAAACCGACAGAAGAAGAGTTAGTAGAAAGCCCTGCCGAACCTGAGGTTGTGGAAGAAGAAGTAACTCCTATCCCAACCGAAGAAACTCCACAAATTGTTGAGTTAAAAGATTTGGATTCGAACAACTTCTCTGAAGAATATTTCTTGCCGACCAATGTCGTTTTTGTAATTGATGTGAGTTCTTCGATGCGCTCGCACGAAAAACTGGAATTGATGAAGTATTCCCTTTATCAACTTACAGACATGTTGCGTCCAACCGATAAAATTGCCTTGGTTAGTTACTCCTCTGATGTGGAAGTATTGATGAGTGCTACCTCGGGTATGTACAAGGACTCTATTAAAGCCATGGTAGAAAGCATGGAAGCCTCTGGATATACTTCCGGTGGTGAAGCCATTAAAATTGGGTACAAAGAAGCCTTAAAAAGCTATATACCGGATGGAAACAACCAAGTGATTATAATTACAGATGGTGCATTCAACAGAAATTCTAACGATTACAAGCGTACGATTAGAAGATATAAGCGCAAAAATATTCACTTAAGCGTGGTAGGTATTAAGAATTCTCCGAGAGCAAAAGCCGAAATGGAAAAGGCAAGTACGATTGGTCAAGGTACCTTTATCCCAATCAACAATTTGAGTGATGCCCGTCACAATTTGGTGCAGGCTATACGAAGGTTGAGTTATAGATATTAGTTTGATGGTTTGAGGAATTTGTCTCTCGGTTCTACTCGAGAACCTGTTATCGTAGGTTCTCCTTGATTTGTGGGATTTAAAAATTTAAGCATCAACCTGCGATTGATTATTTAAATATATAAAGACATAAACTCTTAGCACTCTCTGTGAAAAGCTTTGTGCGCTCCGTGGTTTAAACCACATCAATCACAATTTGTTAGAATCTTCGACAAACTTCAATCCCCTATACTTGCTTGAACGAAAGGTTCTCGAGCGGAGTCGAGAGATGAATTGTTGAATCCTTAATTCTTTGAATTATTGATTCTTTAAACTCCACCTCAACTAAATTCTCAAACTCAACACTTCCTTTCTAAAATCTAAAAGTCTAACGGTCTCAAAGGCTCCGTTCCACTTTAGAAACTCTCCAAATTCGTTAAAGATTTTACAACATGCATACTCAGTATTTTTTAATGTTTATTTTTGTTGGTGAAGAAACATGGAAACAACACGTAAAATAGCGGTTATTGGAGGTGGTAGTTGGGCTACTGCATTGGTTAAAATATTGGTAACTAACTTACCTAAAGTAGGTTGGTGGATGCGTAACGAAGATGCTGTAGAACACATCAAGAAATACAAGAAAAACCCACGCTATTTACAGTCTGTAGAATTTGACACAGATAAGATAGATGTTACCACAGATATTGTACGTGTTATTGAAGAAGCGGAGATATTAATCATTGCTACACCTTCTGCCTTTTTAAATGATTTGTTCGAACCTATCGATAAGTCAATTTTTAAAGGAAAGTATGTTTTTTCTGCCGTGAAAGGTATCGTTCCAGAATACAATGCTATTCCTGCGCGCTTCATCCACAAAACTTTTGATATTCCTTACGATGATATCGGTATTATTTGTGGACCTTGTCACGCCGAAGAAGTAGCCCTAGAGCGTTTATCTTACCTTACTTTAGCTTGTTCTAACGAAGAATTGGCCGAAGAAATGGCCGAAATCATGGCTTCGCGTTTTATCAAAACA
>NZ_JAWWCF010000128.1:0-8713 GCF_033720595.1 Lishizhenia sp.
AAGCAGGTTGAACACCAGGAATGGGTAAAGTAGCAAACGTTGGCTTAGTTGGGGTTATATACGCTAACGGAGACAACATCATACCTCCGGTTTCTGTTTGCCACCAAGTATCAACAATCGGACTCTTACGCTTTCCAACATTGTCGTTATACCAGTGCCAAGCCTCTTCATTGATAGGTTCACCAACTGTTCCCAAAACTTTTAAAGAAGTTAAATCATGCTTTTCTACATAATCTATTTGTTGTTTGGCCAGCGCCCTTATTGCAGTAGGTGCTGTATAAAATTGATTTACTTTGTGTTTCTCCACTACATCCCAAAATCTATCGTAACTCGGGTAACTTGGAACTCCTTCGAACATTAAAGTAGTTGCCCCGTTGGCCAAAGGTCCATAAACAATGTAGCTATGTCCTGTAATCCAACCTATATCTGCCGTACACCAATACACATCTCCTTTTTGATATTGGAACACATTTTTAAAAGTATATGCTGTATACACCATGTATCCACCACAGGTATGTACCATTCCTTTCGGCTTTCCTGTAGACCCAGAGGTATAAAGTATAAATAATGGATCTTCAGCTTCCATTATCTCGGCAGGACAATCTTCGCTGGCAGTTTCCATTAAGGGAGCCATCCACTCATCTCTTCCTTCCACTAGATTTACCGCACTATTTGTTCGTTTTACAACCAAACATGTCTCCACACTTGTACATGATTCCAAAGCTTCATTTACAATGGATTTCAAATCAATATCTTTCGCCCCACGATATGCACCATCAGAGGTAATGACCATTTTACATGAACTATCCTTAATTCTGGAAGCCAAAGCACTAGAAGAAAATCCAGCAAAAACTACCGAATGAACAGCGCCAATTCTAGCACAAGCCAATAAAGCAATCGTTAATTCGGGAATCATAGGCAAATAAATACAAACTCTATCTCCCTTAACAATTCCTTTAGACTTTAAAACATTGGCCATTTTATTTACGGCAATAGAAAGTTCTTTGTAAGTGTATGTTTTGTACTCTTCAGCGGGATCATTTGGTTCGAAAATCAAGGCAGTTTTATCAGCATTCACTACCAAATGTCTATCTATACAATTTTCTGTAATATTCAATTGAGCTCCATCAAACCAAGTTACCTTTGCCTCTTCTTTATTCCAGTTTAAAACTGTATTCCATTTCTTTCTCCACACAAAATGCTCTTCGGCAATTTCTCCCCAAAACACTTCTGGGTTGCGGACAGACTTACGGTAAACTTGAAAATATTCTTCTAGGTTTTTGATATGATAATTACTCATGTTGATCTTATATTTTTAGCTATGAAGACTAAAAATACATTTTTCAGATAAACTTCAAGAAGTAATTTTCAACTACTTAAAAAATCATCGATTAAAGCGATAAGAAATTCTTCATGATAATTTTACCCTCAGGCGTCATAACACTTTCTGGATGGAATTGCACGGCGTAAATTGGTAATTTTTCATGTTCAAAAGCCATCAGTACATCACTTTGAGATAATGCCGTAATATTTAATCCTTTTGGTAAGGGTCTTTTCACAGCCCATGAATGATATAATCCAACCTTAAATTCCTCTGGAACTTCCTTAAAAAGTTGATTGGGCATAATCTGAACACACTGGTCTTCCACACCATGATTCACGCGATCTAAATTGTATAATTCTCCTCCGAAAAACTCTGCTAAAGCTTGCATACCTAAACATACACCCAGCATCGGTTTCTTGTCGTAATACATAGCTATAAGCTCCATTAATTTACCAGCATCCTTTGGAAGGTGCGGACCGGGAGAAAGAATAATTTTATCGTACTTCTCAACGGATGCGAGATCTATTTCATTATTCCTTATAACATCCACCTTGGCTCCTATCTCTTCGCAGTAGTGAAATAAATTATAGGTAAATGAATCAAAATTATCAAGAAGAAGTACGTTCACGGCTTTTTTTCCTTCAAAATTATTAAACTTGTCGAATAGGAAAAATAATGATGAAGAAAATATATCAAATCCCAGGAGCTCCTGCTCCTATCGGACCATATAGTCAGGCAGTAGAAGCAAATAACACGCTTTATGTGAGTGGACAAATTCCTATTGATCCTAAAACAGGAACATTGAATGATTCTTCTGTTGCCCTTGCAACACAGCAAGTAATGCAAAATATCAAGGCTCTTGTTGAAACAGCAGGCTTGGAAATGAGCAACATTGTAAAATGCAGTATTTTCTTAAAAGACATGGACAATTTCTCCCTTGTTAACGAAGAATATGCGAAATTCTTTCCTTCAGAAGCGCCGGCTAGAGAGACTGTTCAGGTAAGTAAACTTCCCATGGACGTTGATGTTGAAATATCTTGTATCGCTGTGCGTTTCTAACTATGAATAACCCATTTAGACAATGAAAAAACTATTAATACTTACTTTATTTACCCCATTAATTTTTGGTTTAGCTTCTTGTAAGAAGAAAATCACTGAATTCTATATTACTGACACATCTCAAGTGGTTGTTCAATCCAATGCCGTCATTAATATCCCCTTCAATATTAGCACTCCAGACATGGAAACCAATTACGAAGGAGAATTCGAAGCCAATGACACGCGTAAAGAAAACATAGATCAATTAAAACTTACTCAACTTAAGTTAGAGATTACAGATCCTACAGATTACACTTTTAGCTGGCTAGAGTCCGTAGAGATTTATATCTCTAGTGATAATCTTCCTGAAAAAAGAGTTGCCTTCAAAACCTACATTTCAGATAATGTTGGTAAATCTATCGTTTGTGATGTTGAAGATGTGAACTTAGGAGATTACATCCAGGAAGATGCCTTTAAACTAAGATTGAATACAGTTACGGATGAATACTTCACAGAGGATGTATACATCAATTTAACTACAGAGTTCTTTGTAAAAGCAAAAATATTTAAAAACTAATTGGAAGATCCTAGTCTTGACATCAGTGTTGTAATTGTAAATTACAACGTAGAGTATTTCTTAGAACAATGCTTGAATTCAGCGTTTAAATCACTTGAAAAAGTGAGCGGTGAGATTTTCGTTGTGGATAACAATTCTATAGATGGATCTGTAGAAATGGTCAGAAAGAAATTCCCAGCAGCTAAAGTCATTGCCAACAAGGATAACGTTGGTTTTTCTAAGGCGAACAACCAGGCCATGCGTATCGCCAAAGGGAAATACGTTTTGCTTTTAAACCCCGATACCGTTGTAGAAGAAGATACTTTTGAGAAATGTGTCAACTTCATGGATGCTCACCCTGATGCTGGCGGTTTAGGTGTGAGAATGATAGATGGTAAAGGAAAGTTTTTACCAGAATCTAAGCGAGGACTTCCAACACCAGCTGTAGCATTTTACAAAATTTTCGGAATCTCTAAGCTGTTTCCAAAATCAAAGAAATTTGGACAATATCATTTGGGGTACTTAGATGAATTTGAAACCAACGAAGTAGAAATACTAAGTGGAGCATTCATGCTTATGTCTAATGAAGCCCTTCAAAAAGTGGGATTGTTAGACGAAACTTTCTTCATGTATGGAGAGGATATCGATTTAAGTTATAGAATCATTCAAGGAGGTTTTAAAAACTATTACTTCCCTGAAACTCAAATCATACATTACAAGGGTGAAAGCACGAAGAAAAGCAGTATTAACTATGTCTTTGTATTCTACAGAGCCATGGTAATATTTGCCGAAAAGCACTTTAGTCAAAAAAACGCTAAGGTATTTTCATTCCTCATTAACCTTGCTATTTATTTTAGAGCAGGCTTGGCGTTAACTTCTCGTTTTATCAAACATGCCTTCCTCCCCGTAACAGATCTAACATTTATTATTACAGGATTAGTATTACTTACCAATTACTGGAGTAAGGCTAACATTGAATTCCCCAGTGGAGTTTTAAAATATGCTCTTCCCGCATACGGCATCACATGGTTACTAAGTAATTTCTTTCAAGGAGGCTATGATAAACCCATCAAGCTCAAGAAATTCTTTTCGGGTTCATTGATAGGTACCGCAGTAATTTTAATGGTCTATGCACTGCTGCCCAAAGACTATCAATTTTCCAGACTTTACATACTTATCGGAACATTATGGGTGATGTTCTATTACCTTCTCTCTCGAGTTTTCTTGCATTTTGCTGTAGGCAAAAGCTTTGATTTATTTGGGAATAAAAACAAGAAATTCGCAATTGTAGGTTCTCCAAAAGAAAGTGAAAGAGTTGCCAATATTTTAGCACAGACCAATCAAAAAATTGACAAGGTACTCTTTGTAGGTACGCAAGAACACAAAGAAGCGGGCCAAGTAGGTGTAGTAAGTCAGCTTGATCAAATCGTACACATTGAAAAAGTAGATGAAATCATATTTTGTGCAAAAGACAACACTGCAGAAAGCATCATTGGTTGGATGTCTGCAATAGACGGTACAGATTTAGATTTTAAAATTGCTCAACCCGACAGTATGTATTTAATTGGTTCTAACAGCGTAGATACTTCTGGAGATCTTTACGTGATGGATATCAATGCTATTGTGAGCAATAAGAACAAACGCAACAAACGCATTTTCGACTTTACAGGAGGATGTATATTACTGGTTTTATCTCCACTACTTATTTGGTTTTACTCCAAAAAATCAAACTTCATATCGAACGTATTTTCGTTGATTGTAGGCGTGAAATCATTTGTAGGATACAGCAGTTCTGCAAAAGAAACCAACTCCTCCCTACCCAAGATAAAACATGGTATTCTAAGTCCCGAAGATGCACAAAATGTTAATTCTAAAACGGGAAGCGTTAACATCCCTGTTTTTAAGTTAAATTTAATCTACGCAAGGGATTACACCTTAACGAAGGATATTAAAATTTTACTCAATTCTTGGCGACAACTAGACAGATAAACTGGTTGTAAATCTTGATGAATCGGAAATTTCGGTTATTTTTGCACTCGAAAACAAGACAAATCTATTCAAACATAATATGGCGCAGGTTGAAATTCGTCTTCCTAAAATGGGAGAAAGTGTTACAGAAGCCACGATAACTAACTGGTTGAAAGAAGTTGGTGATACAGTGGAAATGGATGAGCCTCTAGTAGAGGTAGCTACAGATAAAGTAGACAACGAATTACCATCAGAAGCAGAAGGAACTTTGATCGAAATCAGATTCGACAAAGACCAAGTTGCTCAAGTAGGAGATGTAATTGCCGTGATATCAACAGACGGTGAGTCAGCTCCAGTAAAAGAAACGCCAGCAAAAGAAGAAGCTCCTAAAGCTGCAGTAGAGGTTATGGACCAAGTGGAACAGGCTGTTGAAACTGCAAACGGTGGGGATTTGGATAAAAACGGACCTAGCGGAAAATTCTACTCACCATTAGTAAGATCTATAGCTTCAACTGAAGGTATTTCAATGGCTGAATTGGAAACGATTACAGGTACTGGTTTAGCTGGAAGAGTTACGAAGAAAGACATTTTAGCATACATTGATGATAAAGCAGCAGGAAAAGTAGCAGCACCAAAAGCGGCAGCTCCGGCTCCAGCAGCAGCTCCAGCGGCGCCATCTGCACCAGCAGCGGCTCCAGCTCAAGGAGGTATGTTAGCAAATATTAAACCTGCAGCGGTTCCACCAATGCAAGGTGACGAGATTATCGAGATGGACAGAATGAGAAAAATGATTTCTGACCACATGGTAATGTCTAAGCACGTTTCTCCTCACGTTACTTCATTCGTTGAAGCAGATGTAACAAACATCTGGAACTGGAGAAACAAAGTAAAAGGAGAATTCAAGAAGAGAGAAGGTGAAAACATTACATTCACTCCTATCTTCATGGAAGCTGTTGTTAAGGCAATTAAAGACTTCCCTATGATTAACGTTGCGGTTGATGGAAACAAAATCGTTAAACGTAAGAATATCAATTTAGGAATGGCTACAGCTCTTCCTTCTGGAAACTTAATTGTTCCTGTAATTAAGCAGGCAGACAGATTCAACTTAACGGGCTTAACGAAAGCAGTAAATGAGTTGGCTGTTAACGCAAGAGACAACAAATTGAAACCAGAAGATATTCAAGGTGGTACTTACACAGTAACCAATGTTGGTACTTTCGGAAACGTGATGGGTACGCCTATCATCAACCAACCGCAAGTTGCAATTCTTGCCTTAGGAGCGATTAGAAAAGTTCCTGCGGTTATTGAAACTCCAGAAGGTGACTTTATCGGAATCCGTTACAAAATGTTCTTATCTCACTCTTACGACCACAGAGTTGTAGATGGTGCTTTAGGAGGAATGTTTGTAAAACGTGTTGCTGATTACCTAGAAAGTTTCGACGTTAATCGAGAATTCTAACAGATTAGAAAATTTTAGTTAATCCCATCGTTTCTACGATGGGATTTTTTTTATTTTTGTTAGCATGATCCGAACTATAATAGCGCTGCTTTTCTTACTAAGTTTCAATGCTTTTAGTCAATACAACTGGAAGGATTTAGAGTCTATTATCAACAAAGGAAATACCAAAACCCTTCTTACCCATAATTACAAATTACTTGAACAGGGCGTTTACTATCAAGCCTCGTTGATAAGCTCCAAATTACTTGAGAAAGACAGTCTCTCTTACAATAACAATTTCAGACATGGCTTTGCCTTGCTGAACATGAGTTCTAATTACAATCAAGCATTTCCTTTCCTTAAATATGCTGTAGACAGTGTTGTAGAAAATTTTGACTTTTACAATTACAGAGAAAAAGCAGCTCCTATCGACGCCTACTATCAATTAGCGCGCTGTTATCACCTCAAAGGAGATATCGAAAATGCGCGAAAATATTACCAGCTTTTTATCAGTAAAGAAAAATTAAACACTCCCGCTTACAAAACAGCGGAGTTAAACCTTATTCAATGTGATAATGCAGAAGATGCTCGTTTTTACAAATCACACGTGCATTTAGAAGGTTTGGGGAATACGGTGAATACCGAGTATCCTGAGTACGCAAGTATTATTTCATATGACGGTCGTTCACTTTACTTTACCTCAAGAAGATTAAGAGCTGACGAGTCCAACGCTTCTGAACTAGATCCTAATTCTGGCGAATACCTCGAAGACGTATACGTTTCTCACAAACAAATTGATGGATCTTGGAGTGAAGCAGAACTATTGAATTTCTCTCGTGTCAATCAAAACGAAGCAACGGTAGCACTTAGTTTAAACAAAAAGACCATTTACCTCTACGATGATGCACAGGGTAATGGAGATTTATACCTCGCTCCTATTGACGCTACAAACCCTTTTTCAAGGATTAAAAAATTAGATATACCAAAAGTTAACTCAGAATACTGGGAACCACATATCGCTTTTACTGGAGACGGAAATGTAGCCTATTTTTCTTCGAACAGACCTGGAGGGTATGGAGGAAGAGATATATACCGAATTGTTAGGTATGGTAATGGTGAATGGTCAGAACCCATTAATATGGGACCAGAAATTAACACAGAATGGGATGAAGACTCTCCTTTTATTTCTGTTGACGGTAAAACCATGTACTTTGCCAGTAATGGAGTAAAATCGATTGGTGGTTTCGATATTTTCTTGACTGTGGTAAATGAAGATAACCAATGGTCTACTCCTATCAATTTAGGTTCTCCTATAAATTCAACAGGAGATGATTTGTACTACACCACTACCGTTGATGGAAAAGTGGCTTATATCACTTCCTACCGTCCTGAAGGAAATGGCGAGAAAGATATTTACAGGATTATCTACGATAACTATATCCCCAACAATAATCTATTTGTTAATGGTAATCTAAAAACAATAGAAGAAAAACCAGAACCAGAAGGTGTTTTGATAACCTTACAGTGTTTTGATTGCGGATCCGATTTTACCATACAAGAAATGAAAAGTACCTTCATTGAAGGGAAGTACCTCGTAGAATTAGAGCCCGACAAAAAATATGATGTGATTTTTGTAGACACCGAAACTGGTGAATTGAAAAAACAATCTATCATCACGGAAAGTACAGAAGGACAAAGTGATGGAGAGAAAGTTGGAATCATACTTGATCCTGAGGAATTAGAAATAATTCAGGAAAAGCTAGCGCCTAACGTAGTTAGAGTTACACTAGCTTCTGGTAATGACTATCCCCTACCTGACAGTGTTTCTCTTACAATAACTTGCGATGATTGCGAAAAAAACATTAACGATACTAAATCTCTAAACAAGAAAGGTCAAACCCTAATCGTTCAGGAACTAGGAAAAAGCTATACCTATACCTTTAAAGATGAAGAAGGTAATATTCTCCTCAGTGAAAAGAGAAAATGTGTAGAAGACATCAAAGCTATTTCCGATAGCCAATATGTATTTACCTACACTAAAAAGGTTCCAAAATTCTTTAAAAACAAAGACAATTTTGTGGCAGGTATTCAGCTCTCTGGTATTGATAAGGATAGCGTATATAAAGGTCAAATCATTCAGGTAAAAGTTAGTTGTAAGGATTGTACGGAAAAAGAACCTGTACTTCTAACACTGGATAATAACTATCGTACCTCAACACAGCTCACCCCTGGAAAAACCTATAATTATACCTTTATAGCAGAAAATGGAGATGTCTTACATACTGACACAAAAACGCTTCCTATCATGATAGATTTTGGAAAGGGGTTTTTGCAAGTTTTCTTTTATGAAACAGAAAAAGAATGGCCATCATCTCCCCTTGTTGTAAAT
>NZ_JAWWCF010000129.1:0-8700 GCF_033720595.1 Lishizhenia sp.
CTTCACTTATTATTAATACGATCGCTGCGATTTCTCATCATGACGATCTTGAAAAAGAATGGGAAGAAAATCAATTAACACCAGCAGGAACACCGATGGATTTTACGTTACAAGAAGAAGTTTGTGTCGAAAAACTGCGTCAACACGTCAAAGATTCTCTTTATCGAGGTTGTTGGGTGGCTTTATTAACTTCTATGCACTGTTGTTTTTTGCATAAAGATCTTAAAGAGGAATTTCCAGAAATTAAACTAGACAAACGCAGTACGGGTGTAGCTTCATCGGAAACACGAATTGGTAAAAATGAAATTTTAGTGGTTTACGGAAAAAATACAGATATCAATAGATTTTTAAAGTAAATAAGAATTAATATCTGTTAGATTTAGCAAAGTTTAATCTTCAAGTTCGAAAAAATAAAATGACAGACAATACATTGACTTGGGAAGAATTTTCTAAAGTAGAAATGCGCGTAGGGACAATAGAAACAGCAGAGATCTTTAAAGAGGTTAGAAACCCTGCCTATAAAATGGTGATCGATTTCGGTCCCATAGGAAAACGAAAAACCTCTGCCCAAATCACTTCTTTATACCAACCCGAAGACTTGGTTGGAAAACAAATTGTGGCTGTGGTTAATTTTCCTCCTAAACAAATTGCCAACATCATGAGCGAATGTTTAGTGCTCGGAGCTTTAGGAGATGACAAAGACGTTACTTTAATAGAACCAGGATTGAAATTGAAAAACGGTGCTCGCATCGCCTAAAGCCTAGAAAAAGCTGTATTTTAGCACTGATTTATAATTATGGAAACACTTGCTTTTTACTGTAGTTCGGTGAGTTGGGGAGGTTTAGAAATGAACTTTATCCGCTACGCTCAATGGATGCGCGAACGTGGTTTTAATGTGGTATTGTACTGCGTCAAAGATGCTTACATCGATGAGAAAAACAAGGAATACCAAATTCCTGTACGCTACGTAGCCCACAATAAAAAGTACTTTGATTACAGCAATGCGAGTAAGGTAAGCAAGCAATTTAAAAAGGATAAGGTGAAGGCCGTTTGGATAAGAGACAGACGCGATATGAATATCATGGGGCTTGTAAAATCCAAATTGAACAAAGGCTTTAAAATCATCTACCAACAAGCCATGCAAATCGACGTGAAGAAAAAGGACATTTTTCATACACGTAGGTTCTCTAAAATAGACCTTTGGATTTCACCGTTAGAGTTTCTAGCAGAACAGGTAAAAGAAAACACCAATTTCCCAGCCCACAAGATCCATCAAATTCCATTAGCGACCGATAAAGTAGCAGGAACAAAACTCAATAAAGAAGAAGCTAGAAGACAACTCGAAATACCTCAAGACAAGTTCATATTAGGAATTCTTGGACGCTTGGATCCTTTGAAAGGTCAACATTTTTTAATCAAAGCATTGGCGGAGTTAGAAAAAGAACATAAAGATGTTGAATTACTCATAGTGGGTGACCTTACCCATAATGAAGGAGAGGATTACTATCAACTTTTACAAGATGAAGTCCAAAACTTGGGGCTCAACAATAAAATTCATTTTAGGCCTTTTATGAAAGATACAGAAGCGTTTTACAAGGCAATTGATGTATTTGTAATGGCTTCGGAGGGAGAAACTTTTGGTATGGTAACCATTGAAGCAATGAGCTATGGATTGCCAATAATAGGAACAAGATCTGCCGGCACGCCAGAAATTTTAGGTCAAGGGATCTATGGCAAGCTCTACGAAGTCAATAACATTAAAGATTTCTCAACACAGTTTAATGGGCTTTATAAGAATTATGAAGCTGCGATAGAAATGGGTTCCAAAGCGCAAGAAAAGGCGTTAAAAACGTTTACAAAAACCTCTGTATGCGCTGCCCTTGAGGACTTATTATCACCACACATTAAGAAGTAGGTTATTCATCTAAAAAAATAATCCTTTGGTCTAATTAAACATCTCTTACTCTCCTACAGTTGTAATTTTGGCATTTTTATAACCGTGAAGAAGAAGGATGAAATCAAAAGTACCCGTGAATTAATCAATGTAATTCTAGAGGAAATCATCTTGGATTTATCTTCTAAAGACGAAGCCAAGCAGAAAGAATACACCCTACAATTTATAACAAGCGCAAAAAAGCTACATCGTATTCTCAAAGTACCCTTCAATACATTGTATGGAGAAAAAGATTACCAAAAAATAGCCGCAGATGCTCAGCCATTAATTGATAAACTTTTCCTCGACACACATTTTAACTCCAAAACTTCAGACAGAGTTATGAATGAAGTGCTCCAATATTATTCCCTGGATAAATAAGTTAAAAGACAAAGAAGTTACTCGATCTACTTGCTATAACCTCAGGCGAAACTCTAAAGTATTTTCTCATATTTTCAAGATTTAAAACTTCAGAAGCTGAACCTTGCTCTACACATTTTCCCTTGTGCATTAACAAGAAGTTTTCACCGTAATTCACAGCTAAATTGATATCGTGAATCACTCCAACAACAGTTAAGTTAAAACGATCAATCAACTCGTGTAACAACCTTAAAAACTGAACTTGATACTCTACATCTAAATACGTCAAAGGCTCATCTAAAAACAAATATTTTCTATGTTGTTCTTTTCCCCAAACTTGGGCTATGCACTTCGCAAAAAGCACGCGTTGTCTTTCTCCTCCGCTCAAACTTAAAAAATCCCGACCTACAAATTCGTCTAAATTGAATAAGTTAATTGCCTCGGCTACAATCTCCTTGTCGCGCTGCGAGGCATTCTGTTTGAAGTAAGGATAACGTCCCATCATCACCAATTCCTCAACTTTTATGGGAAATGCATTAAAATTAGATTGTGACAATACTGCTCTTCGTTGAGCAAGATCCTCTGTACTCCAATCAGACAGATTTCTTCCCAGAAAATGTATGTCACCGGTGTAATTTTTCTCTAATCCACTTAAAATTTTAAGAAGAGAAGTTTTTCCAGCACCGTTCTTTCCAACGATAAAATGAATCTTTCCTTCTTCTAAATAGGCATCGTTTACTTGTGCGATAACCCTTTGCTTAATCTTAAATTCAACTCCTTCTATTTTCATCTAAAATTGATAGTTATTCTTGCGTAAGAGGTAAATAAAAACGGGAACACCTATAAGAGTAGTAAGTATACCAATGGGTAACTCTGCTGGCGCAAACAAGGTACGTGATAGTAAATCCGATAAACAAAGTAGAACAGCTCCCACCAATGTACTTACAACCATTAAACGTTTATTTTCTGACCCCAGAAACATGCGCACTAAATGGGGTACTACCAAGCCTACGAAACTAATCACACCTGTAAACGCAGTAGCCACAGCTATCATTAAAACATTTAAAAAAAGAATGATGAATTTTAACCGCTTTACATTAACACCAAGGTATACAGCTTCATCTTCTCCTAAAATAAGTGCATTCAAGGATTTGGCATAGCGCAATGCTACTATCAAACAAAAAAGGAATGCCAAAGTCATTATTTTCAAATTATCCCAGTTTGCCCCGGAAGTTGTTCCTAAATTCCAAAAAGTGATAGATCTTGCCTGCGGGTCTCTGGCCAAATATGAGAGAAAGCCTACTCCACTTAAGAAAAGAGCATTGATTGCCAAACCTGATAACAATAATGCCACTACAGCAAGCTTCCCTTTTTTATTTTGAGATAACACAAAAACCAACGTGGTAGACAATACTCCTCCCAAAAATGCGAGCAAGGGTAATCCAAACTCTCCCAAAGGTAGGTTTACACCTAAAGTAAAGTATAATGCAGCTCCAAATGCCGCTCCACTTGATGTTCCCACCAACCCTGGTTCAACGATTGGGTTTAAAAAAAGTGCTTGTAATAATACACCTCCCAACGCTAATATCGCTCCTACTAAGGCCGTTAGTAATACACGTGGTAATCGGATATTCATGAAAATAGCCTCATGGGTGGTCAATGTTTCATTACTACCCATTTTTGAAAGCGCTTGTAAAATATCCTCTAAACTTACAGCAACTGCTCCAAGTTTTACCGCCATAATCATTACCCCTCCTAGAATTAGAAAACCTACAACAACAGTCCAAACAGCCTTAGTCATTTCTATGGAGTATTTCGTGAAGTTTTAAAACATTTTCTCCTGTTCTCGGACCAAAGTAAATGATGTCATAGCCCTCTATTCTGTATATTTTACCAGACTTTGCAGCATTGGTCTCTGCTATCCCCGGGAGTTCCATAACTTTTTCCTTACTCCCCAATCTATCGTATCCAAAATCCGTTAATAAAATCACATCTGGATTAGCTTCAGCTATAAGTTCTGGGGACGTAATACGCTCCATACCTTTCTTTTCGATACAAATCTTTCCGCCGGCCATTTCCACCATTTTTCCGGCAACGCTTTCTGCTCCAACGGCAAGGTATATGTTCATGGCCTGACCAAAATGAATTACGACAACCTTAACGGTATCCGATTGAACTCCAAGTTTATCTTTCACCATTAATAGATCCTGATCTAATTTTTGGCACAAGGAATCAGCCTCTACTTGTTTACCAAAATAGGTCCCCATTTCTCTTAACAACTTCTTCGTACTCGTAATATCCTTTGCTTTATTTTCAAAGGAATGCATGGGTAAATTCAAGTTTTCTAATTGATCTACCACTTGTTTGGGGCCTATACTAAAGTGACCACCTTTATGAAGGAGTAAACTTGGTTTTAAAGACATAATCCCCTCCAGACCAAGGTGCATGTGATAACCGATATTCGGTAAAGATTGCGCGGCTTTAGGATAAGTACTACTCAAATCCACACCTACCAAATTATCGGTTGCTCCCAAGGCATATATAAACTCAGTATACTGTTTGGAAGCACTAATGATTCGGGGTTCAGGACCCTGTTCAATTTTTGCTACCTCTTGCTCATTATTGGGTGAACTACAGGCCAATAAAAGGGCACCTGTACCCAAAATTTTAAATAAATTTTTCATATGCGAAAGAACCGGGAGCTTTCGCTCCCGATTTAAATAATGGTTAAAATGTATAGTTCAATTTCAATCCTCCATAGAATAATGCTTCATAAGCACCTGGAGCATAGATAGAAGGTTTAGGACCTTTTTCCCAATTCACAAACACCATGTTGTAATACAATGAATTTGTAAGGTTATTTCCACCTACAAAAGCATCCACCTTCAAATGCTTTCCAAACTCTTTATGATAACCAACTTTCGCATTTAATAACGTGTAAGCTGGAGCACTGTGTGCATTATCAAAAGTAACGTACATATCATCCACATATTGGAAGTTAACATTCGCGTAAACTCCAAAATTTGTTTCAGCATCAATACCTGCATTAAAAACCATAGGAGGAACACCAATTACTGTATTTCCAGTGTAGTCTCTGGTTTGCGTGTTGTCGTTAGCATCGCTCTTAAAATCACTGTAAGTAAAGGCATTGTAGGTAAAGTTTGCAAACGGACGTAACAAGGAAAGTGTTTTCTTTTCATCCTTAACGATAACATAAGACAAAGCCATTTCAGCTCCTAAATTCCTTTGATTACCGGCATTAACTCCGTAAGAATATAAAACAACACCCGAATCGTCTACAACGGCTTTAGCAGTAATTTTGTCTTTGATATTCATATCAAAGATTGCTACTTGCCAAGACAATTTGTTTTGGAGTACACTTCCACGAGTTCCCAATTCTATTTGAGTAGCCATTTCGGGTTTCAAGTTTTTGTTGATTTCACCCGTGTAGGCGATTACAAAATCAGAAGTAGTTGGCGGTGAATAACCTTGCGCAACATTGATAAATACCATTTGATGTTTACCCAACTCTTTTTCTAAAGCAATGCGGGGAGTAATTACCGTGTTAAACTGATGCGTACCAGACCCATCTAAATGGTTTGTATTCCCTGAGGTTGCCATTCTATCAAGTACAGTATAATTGATCTGGTTGGCACTTGCACCAGCACTTAATCGAAAACGGTAAGGCATTTCCAAGTTCCACTCCATGAAATAATTACCTTGGAAAGCTGTAATATCATTATTAGCTCTTAGGTCTCCCAAAACTGAATTCATTAAGCCAAAAGACTTGTAATTCCCCTTGGATTGTTGAATTTCAGCACCAATATTTCCAGTGAGTTCATATTTCTTTCCAAGTGGGAAGAATAAAGTAAATACCGAACGACCACCTACATTTTGTGAAATGTTATCCGATAAACCAACCGCATAAGCCTGGGTTAAAGTACTACTAGACAAAAAAGCCGTTGTTTGATTAGAGATGTATTTGTTGAACGCATAATTATGCGTTAATCCTGCACGATAGCTTTCTATTTCTACACGACCATTATTCTTCAAATACTTTTCCTCCCCAACATTCTCTCGATTAAAAAACTTAGCACTATCGAGTTGACCGGCCAATTCCTCGTAAGAATTATTGTAAGCGAAATAGGTTGAGAAGCTTTGTTTTTTATTTACGTTAAAATCACCCATAAAGGATAGATACCTCTTTTGTGAAGCAGAGTGAACTCTGTATCCATCATAGTTTTGGACACCATAATTTAAGGCAATAGTAGAAGTTTCTGTATTACTTTTTAGCGAAGTAGTAGATCGCAACAAACCATAACTTCCAGCAATTATATTTTCTTCTATAGAGGTTCCGAATTGCTTTGGTTTTGCTGTATACATGTTCACAACGCCTCCAATACCTGTTCCGTATAAACTAGAAGCTGGTCCTTTAATAATTTCAACTTTACCTAAAGTGGAAAAGTCTATATCATCTAAAATGGTTGTTCCATTTGCATCGGTTAAAGGAATACCATTGAAGTAAGCTTTGTAACCCATTCCGTTGAAATTGGTATTGTTTCCATATCCACGAATGGTAAATCGCTGTCCTCCACTCATGGTGCGCTTTTCCATACGTACACCCGTTTGTAAGTTAACTGCTTCCTCCAAAAACAAGCCCGTTGTACGGTTCAAGTCTTTTTCTGAGAGTACGTTTACCGATTGAGCAGTAGATGCATCGCTTTGATTGACCATCTTCTCTCCTCTTACCTCAAAAGTACTGAGGTTTAATGCTGTAGCATTCATTCTTACTACGAGCTCTGAATTACAAGAAAGGTCTTTCGCTTGCCATGTTTCATAGTTTTCCTGACTCACCTTAATGGTCATATTTCCAGTACAAGACAAAGCAAAACGACCATCCTCTTGAGTAATTACTGTTTGATTTCCATTATTAACAATGGCTTCCTTAATCGGTGTTTGCGTGTAGTTGTCTATAATGATTCCACGCAAAGAATCTTGTCCAACAGCATACAACGACGCCATTAGAATAAATACGGTTAAAAATTTATTCATTATTATCCTTTTATCCCTTGTTTCCAAGGGAGTTAATTTCTTTAAATTGATTAATCGTCCCATCTGTTAAGGGACTCACTTGATAAGAAATTAAAGGAATTGAGGGGGTGGTCCTTGCACTTCTTTAAAACGAGAAGTATAATTGGAAACAAAACTATTTATCCATTCCCTTGAATGAGGGTAATACTCCGTATGAACTACTATAGCATTAAAGTTATTCCACTTATCGGCTGTGCATAGGACATGCGTTTTAGACTTTTGTAAAGGTGTACTCTGATTTAAAGCTGCCTGAAACCAAGCGGTATATCGCTTACTTAAAATTGTTTCTTTAGTATCCTTCCAACATTTGTATACAACACTATCCCCGTCATATGCGCGATGTACAATATCGTACATTGTTTCGAGGTATTTAAATTCACGCGCATGTTTCCATTCCATGACATGGGCAGTGTCTTTTAAAGCAAACTTAAAATGAACCAGTTCGTCTTCTGCAGCCCCATGTTTAATCATAGTCCTCACCTCATGTCGCACCGCCGACTTTTGCACCCCATACATTATCCTCAAACCTATAAAAGGAAAGAGTAAAACGATGGAAAAGACCACGATAATCGTATGTAAGATGTGTTTTTTCAACGCACTAATTAAAATTGAATGAAAAGGGTGGTTTATAAGGTAGAGAAGTTAAACTTCACTAAGGTATTTTCAGACACCCAAATTCAATGAACAGGTGATTAGATTCACCTAGCTGTTGAAAGCACGAAATATTTGATGCACTTACATCTGAATAAACAACCTCAAAATTAGAACTACCAATAGTGTTGATTGCTAATGATTTAGATTGCTCCTCATTTTCTTCCTCTTCTTCAGTGGTCATCAATTCCATGTTAGATTCATCCTCCGAAGATTGATGAATACTTAAGGTGTTATCCAAAGTATAATTTTGTGGAAGTGCTAGAGAAGGTTGTATACAAAAAAGAGTAGCGACCAATACGATTAATAACCGTAGACCACTACTCTTCAATATGTAAGATAATACCTTCATTCTCTAGGAAAGCAAATATAAATATTTGTTATGTAAAGCCATTACCAGCCCATTAGAATTCAACTAAAAATGTCAAATTCCTTGTATTAAAAACGAAAACGTATCCCTAGGTTCAAACGGTTTCCACCGGTAATACTGCTTAAATTATCCACGTTGTAGACTTGATGAACCACAGGCAGGTATTTAATCCAATAAGTCATCTTGCTTCCTTTAACGGCCACACCTAAATCTGCCAGAAAAGCATTCCCTCCAGTGTTGAACACAATTTTACCGTTTTCAGTATGCTGGTTTCCATGTTCATAATACCCTCCTA
>NZ_JAWWCF010000130.1:0-8631 GCF_033720595.1 Lishizhenia sp.
TATTAACCAAATGGCGTTTTTTTTCGTTATATTTAATAAGCGCTATTCTAGAAGATGAACAAGGCGAATGACAAAAGAGTTAAAGCATCCGTATTGCAAATATGTACAAAGTCTACCCATAGACAATTTGCACAAACAATATCATGATTTTAGATACGGCTACAGAATTACAAATGATAATGAGTTATTTGGCCGGTTACTTCTCGAAATAAACCAAGCGGGGTTAAGCTGGGATATCATTTTAAAAAAGGAAGATAATTTCAGAAAGGCATTTGACAATTTTGAAATAAACAAAATTGCTGGTTATACGAACCATAAGGTTGAGGAATTGTTAAATAATAAAGGAATCATCCGAAACAAATTAAAAGTAAATGCTGCCGTTTACAATGCGCAACGAATTATAGAGCTTCAAAACGAACATGGTAGCTTTTATCAATGGCTCTGTATACACGAACAACAGGATTATACAAAAGAAAAGTGGACAAAGCTTTTTAAAAGCAACTTTAAGTTCACGGGAGGAGAAATAGTTGGAGAATTTTTAATGAGTACCGGATTTCTAGCTGGAGCTCATGATGAAAACTGTGCTATTCACTCCTTGATAAAAAACACTAAATATGGATAAAATACTCATCATACTCATCTGTTCTTTACTGAGTTTTGGGGGATACTCCCAATACAGTTTGATAGCAGGAGGTGGACCTGACTTAGGTCTGGGTACTCTTGTTAAAGGAAGAACAACTTTAAATTTAGGATTGGAATTACCGGAATCTGAATGGCACACGATGCGCCTTAACGGTACATTTTTTATGCCGCTTAACGATATTAACCGTGGGAACATGGTAGCCGAATTACGTCCAGAATTTACGGGACAAGGAAATTCGGTTATTTCAGTACCTGTTACCGAAAGCATTCGTCAGTTTGCTCTTTCTTACGGTAGAAGAAATTTTGCTTTCAACACCTATGATGATGGATTAGCATTTTACTTTGGATCGAATACCACTGTAGGTATGCTAACAGACATTATTGAATTGGGTGATTATGATCGAGAAAAATACTACTTCCCTAACGGAGATGTAGAACCGGGAAAACATTATTACCGATCTTTTTACTTCGGAATTGGTATGGTCGCTGGTTTAAAATATCAACTTCCCGCAGAATGGAGAAGTGCATTAACACTAGAGTTATTAGGTGATTACAACATTATGATTTATGACAGAGCCAATGTTTATGGCACTTATATTTCGCCCTTAAACTTCGGTCTAAAACTCGGGTACAGGGTAGATATTTTCTAAATCCCTTCTCATCATTTTTAAATTTTCATAACGTAATTCAATACCTTGTTCTAAAACCCTTTTTTGCTCCAACCTTGGAAGTTGATTGGGTGGCCGATGAAAAGCTTGTTTAGCTGTGAGTTTATTAAGAATAGTTTGATATGCTTTCCATTTCCGAGACAATGCTGGTAATGCCATATTTAGTTGCAAGTTTAAACTCTGAATTGGATTAGAATGCAAAAAAGGAATTTCTCCTTCCATCATTTCATATAGCAATATTCCCAAAGCGTAATAATCTGTTTGCGGTACAAAAAGCGCTGGTTCATTTAGTATTAGTTCAGGAGCTGCATGACCAAAAGGATAAGAACTTTTCCTCTTATCAAAAACATCTGTTTTTAGATCCCAAGCCATACCAAAATCAATCAATTTCACAGAAAAATCGTTTACACTACCTTCAATAATGATGTTGGTTGGCTTTAAATCTAGATGTACTATTTTTTGAACATGAAGTTCATCCAATAGTTTAGAAACACCTGTAAGAAATCTGGGAATAAACTTTCGCTTTTCTTTTCTTTTCAATGCTTTATAAAAGGTAATCAGCCCTACTCCCTTTATATACTCCTTCAACAAATAATATTGATTATTCTCTATCCAATACTTTAAACTCGATTGTAAATTGGGGGATTCAAATTGATATTTACCTTCATTTCTAAGCGTCTCCACAGCCTTTCTATCGATCAAAGGGGTTGATTTCAGAATGAAATATTCTCCCGAAGAAATTTCTTGTACAAGCCGGGTAGAAGAGAATTTTCTTTTCCCTTGAGGAGTTCCCCCATTCATCAATTTATAGGCTTGAAGCACCGTTTACTTTTTAGATTGCAATTGAATTTGCAAGGTAAGATACAAACTTCTTCCATTTGAAGGAATAATACCCGGGCCAGGGTAAGCCGTTGCTCTTCTTGTAAAGTATTTAGCGTCAAACACATTGTTCATACCGGCTTCTATTTGGAAGGTTTTATTCCACTCATACTTCGCTGAAAAGTCGAATACCATATAAGCAGGAATAACTCCGTACAATGCATCACCTGAAGGATTCACAGAATTGGAAGCATCACTAAACTGATCAGACGTATAACTTCCTTGGAATTGCAAAGAAAGTTTATCTGTTTTGTATTTCAAGCCAGAACGAACGATAAACGGAGCCACGTACTCTACCCTATTTCCAATTAAACTTGCTTCCTTAGAGGTGATATATTTCGCATCGATGTAGGCAAGGTTAGCAAATACACGAAGTGCTTTTTTATTTTTTCGGTTAATCGCTTTCAAAACATCTAGTTCCACAACAGCTTCTACTCCCATGTTTCGTGCATTTCCAATATTTGTTCTTTGGCGCTTTAATCCATCTGGAGCTAATCCAATTTTATCACCATAGAAAATATAGAAAGCTCCAGCGTCTATGAAGAAATAATTATCTATCATTCCTTTGTAGCCCACTTCGAAGGTCGCACCATACTCATCCTGAATATTCGTATCTATCGTTAGGTTCGGATTATTAATACGAATATCGTTGAAGTTAATCGCTCTGTAATTCTGACTCACATTTCCGTAAACCTTCGCACCATTTTTCAAACTATAACTTGCTCCTGCTCCCCCCAAGAATACATTTCTTGTGGTCGATCTACTATCGTTGATCTGAAAACGCTCTATCGTATCACCAATAATGGGATGTAAATTATATTGGTAGTAATATCCTTCTGTAGCACTGCGTATATACTCATATCTCAAACCAGCGTTGATGGTCCATTTCTTAATCAACACAACCTGATCGATAAAGAGCGCCATATTTCTAGAGGGGAAGGAAAAGTTAGAGTTGTCTACATCCTCTGGGGTATTAAAACGAAAATCGGCATCACTTCCAGCAGAAGCTAATCCTTCTTTCGATACTGTGTGCCCTTCATAAGCCCTAGCTCCAAACAATAAAGCTCCGTTAATATCAGTAGATTTAATCTTAGCATCGTACTTACGCATTAAACGTGCTTCTGTACCGTAGTTTTTAAAATCACCGTAAATCAACTTTCTGTATCCACCGATGTCAGCCTGATTAATTTTACCAAGGAAACCTAAAGACTCTCGGGTAGATTTCATACCAAAAGCTCTAATATTCAAATGTGTCTTTTTATTGATTTCGTAATCAAAATGCGTAGCCATTAAATTCCAATCTACCGCAAACCAGTTTCGGTCTCGAATACTTTGTCTGGCATCTTCCTTAAATTGTTGATCGGTTAAACCTCCAGATTGCTGAGTGAGGTAATTCATTTTAGTATACTCTAACTTCCAATCAATATTCTCGGTGAGTTTAAACCCTATTTGTGCAAAAGCTTGATGTTGGTGGAATCCGCCATTAGGTCTGTAACCATTTCCTTGTTTATATTGATGATAAGCCTGATAGTAAAATCGTTTTTTTCCTCCACTGATTCTATTGTAAGTACCCAAATAGCCATAGCTTCCCCCCGTTGTTCTCGAGGTAACATCAATCAAGCGTTCGGCATTTGCATCTTTTAATACGAAATTCAATAATCCTCCAAACTGAGTTCCGAACTGCAGTGCAGCAGAACCTCTTGTGATTTGAATTTCTTTCAAAGCCTCTACCGGAGGAGTATAGTAACTTTCTGGATACCCTAAAGCATCAGCACTGATGTCGTATCCATTTTGACGGGTATTAAAATTAGCGGTTCTGTTCGGACTCAACCCTCTACCACCAACACCTACCTGTATACCTGCTCCATCGCTTTCCCAAATATTTAAACCTGGCACTTTAGCGTACAACTCTCTAGGATTCCCTGTAGATTTGGCTCCCGAAAGGTTCTTCAAAGGTATGAATTCCGACTTCCCGTAATGAATTCTTGACTTGGTAATTACGGGTGGAATACCAATGTCAAAATCCTCATATCTGTCTCGAACAATATCCACATCATCCATCTCCAAGATTTGACTTTGGATTTCATAATTTCTAGCTGTGAAATTTTGGAGTACAAAGATCAAGGTATCGTAATCTGTGGCCGTTATTCGGATACTATCTTCTAGGGCTGCGTTTAAACTAAACGTACCCGATAAATCTACTCGTGTTTTTTCGCCAGAGTTTAAGTTAGTGACAACAGTAGAAAGCACAACCTCCTTGGTTTTTGCATCCATTACATTACCCTTCAAGACCTCTTGGGCATGAAGAAATGGAATACCAAATGCTATCAATATCGCTACAACTACTCTCACGGTTTAAACTCTTCTAAAAATGTTCGATGTTTTAAATCGTATTTCAGGTCTGCAAAATTATACTTTTTAGAAACAAATTGCTGGTTTAATCTTCCATTTAAAGAAACTTTGACATCTGCGCGAACAATGGGATCGACCAAATGAACTTGATGTTCCCCATAAACCAAGACTGTATCTTTAAATTGATAATACAAATGATGACCGTATTGAATTAAAAAGTCGGCCTGCGTGGCCATTTGCTTTTCCTGACTTTCGGTTAAATAATTTGAATTATCTATTTCAATTTGTTTTCCTGTGTTCCTATCTTCAATATAAAAAGTAGCCAACCCCTCTTTGTGCATAAGCATAACACGCCATGAAAATCTAAAGCCTTCTTCGTTCCAAAATAAATTACCGGGGTACAACAGGTATCTAAATGGCAATACAAGCTGCACTATTACAAAGAGGAAAATGAAATATTTATAAAGAGATTTTACTTTTAAATGAGCTATTCCGCTTTGATCGTTTACCATAAAAATGGCTTCTAATCTTTCCACAATTTTCAAATGAAAGCTTGCCGGAAAGAAAATCAGGGTTGAAAAGATCATGACCCATGGAAAAACACCTATCGGAAACAACAACCAGGTAATAATGTGGAAGCTTACCACAAAAAAGTAAGCAAAAGGTCTAGTCCTTTTACCTAACAAAAGAAAAGGAATACTGATGTCGTAAATCAAACCAAAATAAGCAAAAACATAAGCCACATATTCGTTGGCCAATATTCCACCTACAAGCGGGAGATGATGATATTTCCCCAACCATAGCTTTAAAGGTTGTGCTAAAACCAACCAATCATATTCAATTTTAGCAATACCTGCAAAGAAATAAACGACTCCTAACAAAAAGCAAATTACGTTTCTGTAGATTGCAGGAACTTCATCCCATTGTTGAAGTTTAAATAGTTTTAGGTCTAAGGAAAACCTACGGTGTGCAGGAATAAATATGAGTAAGAACAACATCAAACTCACAAAGTAATAATGGTTGAGGTAATAGGTTTTATCTATTAATTCTATGTAGGAAAAACTGATAAAAAGTAAAACTGCGCTGATGCGATAGAAAGCACCGAGTATCATTCCTATAGCAGCCAGTATCATAATGATAAAAGGTAAATACATCCAGTTTCCTGGTAGTTTATCTACCCATTCAAAACCCAAATAAGAAAAATGAAAATCGGGTAAAATGTAATTATCCAGAACCCACCCTTTCATTATAAAACGCACAGCTCCAAAAAGCATCAATGCGCCGAAAATGATCCTGAATACCACAAGAGGGGCAATATTTACCCCTCTAAATATTAGTGTATGCGATATTTTATTAATCGCCGTCATTATCTTGATAAGTAATCATGATAGCAAACAATGCTGGCATGTCTGTTTTAATATTCACCACCTGCGATTGAATTAAATCATAGGCCGGTGAAAGCTCAGGATTTCCTGCTAAAATTTCCTCTTTTAAAGTCGTGGAATTAAACGTTGCAAATTTGTTAAGTACCTCCTCATACGTCGAAGTGATACCTTCATCTAATGCTGGACCTTGATCTACAAATGACAAAACATAATCTTGAAAGCCAATTCCATCCGTTCCTTTGTAATCTCCTTGGTACACCTCACGAGAAGCTTCAAAGCTCGCTTTTATCAATTCAAAAGAAAATCCTGAAAATGGAGCTTCAATGTATTCTGGTTGAGCTATTCCTAAACTCTGTTGACCAATAGGAATTCCAAATTTAGCTACTTTCGTAAGCTCGTAATCTTTATTAAACTCGTTTACTAAGAAAGACATTGAACTCGTAGATGATGTTCCAGTATTGGCCTTAAATTCTGCTGTATAACCTGAATTCCATGCATTCACTACAGCATCAATTTCTGTTTGCATCTTGTCAATTAACTCTCCCACATAGGTCATTCGATTGGCATCAGCACTCAACTTATTCAATGCATCTGTTGTTGCTAAATCGAACAAAAGGTAGTCCATTGCAGGAAAACCAATGGCATCTGAATTTGCCGCTGCACCTAAGGAATAAGATCCTGAAGAAATATTTGCCTCTACCTTTGCTGTGTCACATGGATAAGTTCCCATAGCCCCTTTAATTCCGTAATCCATGGAAGGACCAAAATTAAAGATTTGACTGTGTTGAAACTGCAAATAACTTGCTTTCCATGCTTCTTGTAAAAGTTCTAAATTGCTAAGACTAGCATCTGCTTGAAAGCTTGAAAAAGAAGATTTAAGATTGCTTATTTCACCTTTTAAATCTGTCAATGAAGACACAATCACTTTATCGGCGTAATCTGCCAATAGTTCTGTTTTGTTAAATTCCACCGTTGGCTCAACAGGCTCCTTACACTTTGAAGAAAGTAAAGTCAGCGCCAAAGCCGAAATAAAAACAAGCTTAAATCTTTTCATCTTTTTTAGTCTTTATGCTTAGTATTTTGCTTCTAATTCAGCCTTAATGTTGTTTAAGTCAACCAATGTTAAGTCCCAGAAGTTGTCTCCGTACATTGCTAAAATTGTATTCAATTCGGTTTGTGTTAAAACACGCGTATCTTGTCCAGCATAACGAATACACATTGTGAAACCTAAAGCCTCAGATAAGGTGTGTAAATAAACTGCGTCATCTGTACCAAAGTTACTGATCGCTGCATCTAAGTAGTGAATAGCTTGACGTGCCGCAATTTTCTCCCACATTACTTGAATCGCTTCTATGGCTTCATCTCTTGCTGTGTAATCTTCTTGTGTAATTGCGAATCTTCCTTTAAGGAAGTTATCCATCATCACTGCATTAGAATTCAATTCTGTATCTCTACTGTTACAGTATTCACCCCAAAAGTGATCAGGAATTGTAGTGGGGAAATCAACGTCAACACCGAAGTAACCAAAGGCTTCATCGAAGTGGTGTTCCATAGCTGTATAGTATTTCCCTGCAGCTGGATCAACCGCCGTTGTGTTGTCAACGTCCATTTTTGTATCTGAGAAGTATACATTGTTGGCTTGGTACATCAAAACAGCTCCCATCAATCCTTTCTCGATGATTTGCGTGTATTCCATTCCGTTGGCAGCTACCAAGTAGGTTTTTGTTCCGTTCGTTACTAATCCAGCTTGACCATTCGCTGCGGTCATATTATAAGACTGAGAAGACAAGGCTAAAGAATCTAAAGCATCTTCGAAAAATGCTACATCGTTAGCAAAACATTTATTTTTCAACTGCTTAGAAGAAGAAAAAGAGAAGTTTCCATTTCCATTATCTCCTGTGTTTGCAAACATATCTTGTAAAGCCTGAGCATCTACTGGACCATTCACTCCATCTTTCATCATGGCAACCATTTCACTTAATTGTGCTAAACGATCTTGTTGTCCACCGTAAGAAACTGTTGAATTATCATTTTCATCTGTAAACGCATATGTAGTTGGTGCAACAGGTGAGTTATCTATATAAACACATGAACCATCATCTTTTTTTGCTTCTTCATTGTAATTAGACGCTGTTTCATCTGTACAACCTTCTTTTTTACATGCTGTAAACGCCATTGCTCCTGCAATCAAAACCAATAATGCTTTACTTCTTTTCATCTTTAGTGTTATTTAGTCTTATTTTAAATAGTGAGGCAAAGATAGACTGAACGCCTCTCTGGAGCAATACCATAAAAATGGTATTCTGATTTCAACATTACTTTTACCTTTGAGTTGTGGAAAAGAAATTCATCATAGCAGATAGCGGCGGAAGCAAGACGCATTGGATAATGTCGGACGATAAAACCTACAAAGAGTTTTTCAGTTCTGGTCTTCATCCCAAAGAAATTACCGAGGAGAAAAGAAGTGAAGTTATCTCGCTTTTTAAATCTTATGATTTAAGTGCATACGACCTTTATTTCTACGGAACCGGTTGTCTGCATGAGCACAATCAAGAGCCCGTAAAGGAACTGCTCAACAAGCTCGGCTTTCTAAACATCTATATATATGGTGATGTTGTAGGAAGTTGTAAAGCTGCACTGGGTAATGACCCTGGTGATGTTTTAATTTTAGGAACGGGAAGTGTTGGTCTGAAGTACGATGGAAA
>NZ_JAWWCF010000131.1:0-8622 GCF_033720595.1 Lishizhenia sp.
GAGAAAGCGGTCAATCTCGGATCAGAGCAGTTCTACGTGCATTATTTCGCAGGCCTGTCATGGCTCGACCTGGGCCATCCCGACACGGCCATGGAATCATTCCGTCGTGCGCTGGAATCCGGCTACCCGAAAAAATTGCTGGCGGCTGATCCTCATCTGGCCATTATCAGCAACACCGCGGAATTCCGGTTCCTCATCGCCGACTGACCCTACGGTTTCAGATACCCCCGTGAGCGATGCCTGACATCGGA
This sequence comes from Lishizhenia sp., assembly GCF_033720595.1. GTDB lineage: Bacteria > Bacteroidota > Bacteroidia > Flavobacteriales_D > Crocinitomicaceae > Lishizhenia. Next base: position 252 of record NZ_JAWWCF010000131.1, read on the forward strand.
CCCGGCAAGGGGTCGCAAGGGTGATGTACACACTGCCGGCTCGACGACCTCACCGTCCGGCACAATTCGGATATGCTAGTCGGGCGGGGGTCGCAGGGAAGGTTACATGGGATTCGCAATCCAGCACGGATTCCGGCTCGGAAGCCTGGAAGTCTACCCCGGCCACGGGGAGGTTCTGGGTCCAGAAGGACCGATCGAGCTTGATCGCGACGCGTTCCGCGTGCTGGTGGCCCTGGCCGAGAATTTTCCTGGCGAGGTGCTATTCACGCGTCCATTCCTTGGCTCTTTTCTTTTGGAATTTCACCCAAGAACTCAACATATTCGCCGGTAACTCATAGCCCTTGTTTTTAGCTTCTAGCATAAAATGTCCGGCATAATTCGTACCCCACTCCGATACATATCTACTATTACCAGGCCAGTAAGAAAACCCTCCATCTGTGGTTTGGAAAGATTTATATTTCGTTAATGCAGCGTTGATATTCTCTTGTACTTTTGCCTTTTCAGCTGCAGACATTTCAACAAAATTAGATAGATACAATTGAGGGAACACCGCAGAAGTAGTTTGCTCTATACAACCGTGCGGGTAACGAATTAAATACGAAAGTTGTTTCTCTAAATTTAAGTAGGGAATGCGAGAAATTTCCACTTTTGTTTCATTGGTACCTCTAATTCCAAAGGCTGAATAAACATCACTAAATGTTGAATTTCCTTCAACCGACTTCACTTTCGATTGCGTCATAGGAGGGTTAGCTGGACGCACCAATATTTCTATTTCTTCAAAAGACTTCTCTTTACCCGAACTTACCTCTACTTTAAATTTACCTACACCTAATTTATTGGCTACTTCGTAATCAAAGAAAATTGTTTGATCTCCTTTTCCTGTAAAGTTCACCGTTTGTTGTGTACTACCCTTGGCCACTAAATATTCATTAGAACTTACCTTAACTGCCACTTGCTTGATTTTGTTACTCATAGCAATGATGTTCACCGGCACTTTAATCTGCTCCTTCGGCCCTAACACCCTTGGTAAAGTGGCTTGTACCATCAAAGGCTGTTTCACTTGGATTTCCTTTTCCGTTGAACCATAAGCCCCATTATGTGCAGCTACTACCATTACGCGAACTGCACCTATGTAATTGGGCATATTAATTTTATGACTCGCTTCCTCACCTTCTTCTAAATAAAAAGGTCCTAAGTATTTTACAACGGGCTTAAATCGATTTGCAGATGCATCTTCCTTGTACACCAATCCTTCATCTCCTCCTATAGCCAAGAGAGCAGCCATTTTTCCCGTTTGTGCACTCATTACATACTTGTACATATCCCAAGTACGCACACTTAAAGCCTCTTTACTGTAGAATGAAGGCCATAAATCTGGAGTTTGAAAACGGGTTAAAGAGAGTAAACCTTCATCTACAACTGCCAAGGTGTAAGCCATAGCTTTGCCGTCTTTCTCTTTCACCTTCACCGAATAATCAGACAAAGGTTGCACGGTTTCTGGCGCTGTTATCTGAGGAGCTAAATGCGTCGCTGGATCAGAAACAGCCACCGGCGTTATACCATACATACGAATAGGTAAGGCATTTTCCGTTTGTCCGTGCGGCTGTACCAAGGTTGCACTTACATAAATGTTCGGTGCCATTTCTTCCGTGGTAGGAATTTCTAGAACAGTAGATTTATCATCAGCTTCTTGCCAATAGCTTGCAAGAATTTGATCTCCTTTTTCAATGGTCACATAAAACCTTCCTATTCCACCCGATGGAACGGTAATTTTTGCAGTTTCACCCACATCATAACTCTCCTTATCGGTTTCTAAGTTCAACATAGAAGCCGCCTCACTGTTGCCGTTATCGTCTGCGTACCATCCAGAATAATCTGCATAGAAGCTTTGCATAGCGCTATGACCAGAATTTTCATCGATTACCCTGAGCATGTATTTCCCCCATCCTCTTTCTGGAAATTTCAATGTGTAATTGGCCTTTCCATTTTTCACGTAAAAGCTTTCTGACTTCACTAAATCTGATGAGTTACGCGAAACATAATTGGTGAGATCATCTTCTCCATTTCCTTCCCACCACCAGTTGTAAGAAACTTTATATAATTCAACCTTCACTTTTCTCGACAAAGGAGAGCCATCTTCGTCCACAGCAGCTATAGATACTGCATGCTCATCTTCAGAATTCAAAGCAGTTCTCCAATTCGTTCCTCCATCCATTTTAAGTCCAACATAACTGGTGAAGGGCGAATATTTTTTAGAAACGTAATCTTGACTGAAATCACCTCCTTCTTCAAAAACTTTGGTACTCCATCTCACCTTTAACATTCCTGGTGCATCCTCCGGCTTTTCCCAATCAAAACTCACTTTTGCGCTACCTGAAGCATCTGTTTTCACCTCTGCTAAAAGCGGTTCTTCTAAATAATACCTTTTAGACCTATCATCAAATTGATAATTCTCATAGCCTTTAAACGTAGTTTTCAAACCAAAGACATCTAGCTCAACTGCCGCTTTCAGATTTGCAGCAGGTGCTCCGTACAACCAATCAGCTTGCAAGTTTGCACTCACCGCCGAAGAATGATCTAATACATCTGCCAAATCATAGTTAATGCGTATTCTATTGGGTTTTACTGTTTCAATTTTCAAATACTTATAGAAATCAGAATTTCCAACAATAGCTTTTGCCTTCCACTTTCCAGTTGGTGAATCGGGCATAGTTTTAAAGGTGAAAGCATATAAACCTTTCACTCCTTCGGTAGATACTTTTTTGGTATATAATTTCCCCATTGGGTCAAAGATCTCAAGTACCACAGGGTGATTTTTAGGAAGTGTCTCCAGTTTATCTTCCAAGGCAAAGGTTAGGAAAACAGAATCTCCTGGTCGCCATACGCCACGTTCTCCGTAGATATGTCCTTTGATTCCTTTTTCTATATGTTTACCACCTACTTCATACAAACTTGTAGAAAGCGATGAACCATTATCTACACGTAAATACCCACGTTGTGTACCTTTTTTGGCAATCAATAAGTAAGCTTTACTTCCTGGATTTATAGAGAGTAAACCATCTCCATCTGTTGTACCCGTAGCAATTAACTGATTTTGGAAATTGTAGGCTTCCACCGTAATTCCTTTCAGTGGGTCTGTAGTTCTTAAATCGGAAATGGCGATTTCATAACGGTTATCCGCTCCCTCTTTAGCTATGATTCCGAAATTACTCGACAATACATTTCTGCTAACTTGACGGTTGTAATATTTATAATAGCTATCTGTACATGGGTTGTCTTTATCTCTGTAATCGTATCCACCATCAAACCAACGGTCCACATTCATGTAGTATTCGTTGGATTCGTAGTTTTGCTCTCTTCGTTTCAAAGGTTTTATAAGCCCTGTTGAATCTCCACAAGGATATAAAGATTGGTGACGTTCGTACGACATCATTACCCTGTATATTGAACCCGGCTCAGAATCTATATAACGATTTAAATCAATTTTAAAATTATTCCACACCCCATAGTCGATAGGTTCTGAAGTTACCAAATCTACACTTCCATCGTAAATCAATCTTCCTACACGCGCCAAATCAGAACTTCCGTTGTGATGGTTCTCTTGAAAAAACTGGTTCACGTTATTCTCAAAAACACGTAAAATTCTCAAGTTAACAGCCTTTAGATTAACAGCTTTAAAAGGGAAGTCTATCGTACCATTGTTTGAGGGCATAATTACACCATCACCAATGAGTTCTAATGCCGGTTTTTCTGTATTAAACGTAAGTCCTTTTACGAATTGTTTTTTGAGTGAAAAACCTTTGCTATTGCGTATCGTTTTATTTACAACCAAAGTTTCCACCTTTTCCATTTTCCCTTGGGGATAAGCCTTGATTTCATTACCATCAATGCTTAATCGCAACTTCTTACCTGATGAAAGGTATACCAAACCATTGAGGTCTTGATTTTCATCCAAGGGATCAGAACACTGAATGGAAAAATACAATCCTGGCTCTTGCACTACTTTGGCCTGAACTACGACAAACTCATCGAGCGGTGGAACGCGCATCTCTAATTGCTCCTCTACCTCGACTCCTATTGGTTCTCCATTCCACGACAACACCACTTTACTCGCTTGTGCACTTCGTTCAACTCCTGTTAATGTGAAGGAGTGTCGTTTTGCCGCGTTTTTATGTTCCCAAATAATGTTTAAAGATTTACCATTTTGCGTAGCCTTAAAACACGCTTCAACCATGGCAGGCAGCGCCATATCTCCAGTTCTTACACTTCCTTTAATATCTTGCTTTGAATAATCCTTATTACTTTGCGTGTAAATACCTGTAAATTCTACAAATAAATTTTGGTGCATCACCATGAAACCAAATTCCAACGTTTCGTATTCATCCTCTACTTCTAAAAGCTCATTTAATTGAAAGCTTCCTTTGTATTTTTGTCCGCCCACAAGCGTTTCATTGGGTCGAAATGCTATGCTTTGCTTATCTATCCAATATGCCTCTCCTTCTATACTTGGTTCAAATTCGAATAAATCTCCTTCTATTTTTTCTCCCGCAACAGCACTTTCTACCGGTGCCACGAGAACAACTTTAATTTCATCTTGATTGGAAATAACACCCGAAGTAAAGGCTGTGATATAATCACTAAAACCGGGGTTAACTTTAATTTGAGCTAAATCAATCTCTTTGTTTGAGCACGAAAACAAGATAAACGTAGCTAGGAAGAAGGTGATAAACTTTTTCATTTTTTGAAGGAATAAAATCTTAATAAATGGTGTGTTGATTTAAAAAAAGAAGCTGCTTTTTTCAAGTCGCCTAAAAATACAGTTTTCAGCTTAAAAAAGCAGGGAACACAGGGCGCTTTTTCTACAATTTTTCAATTTTCCTCCAAACAAGAAAGAAAGCTTATTTTTGCAGCAAACATTTCGGGAATGAAAAGCACGGTATTATCAGTCAATTGGAAATTAGCACAACAAGTATTTGAAGCATTGGTCACAGAAAATGAAAACTTCTTAACCTTGAGCATTCGTCTAAGCGCAAATAGCGCTCCTTACTTAAAGGAAGATGAGGAAGCTTTGCTCCAATTCGAAAATGTTTTCGGGTACAGTGTAACTGCGATAGATGCCGAAAGTTATGCGAAAGGAGCCTACCGATGGAAGGAAGAAACATTAACATGGGGTGGATTTCTGGAACTAAAGAAAAGCAACTTTTTACAAGAAACTCCTCCCAACTTTAAACAAATACTTCCGAATTCCAAAGGTTTAAAACTTAGACACTTTGTAGTATTTACTCCTACGCAAATTATAGAATGCATTGCCGAAGATTACCGTTTTAGCTTTAAAAATGACGCAGGTGAAGCCATAGAAGCAAAGTATCCGAAAGCTTATTTGAATTACTACCTTTCCTTGTTTTTCACTCATTTTGCAATGGTAAATGCAGAAAATTTGCGCATGTTCACCGATTTGTACTTACAACTCACCAAACGCAAAGATTTTCCTTTGTTGCAAGAAGAAGTAAAAGCCATAGAGAAAAATAAAGACACAGGTCTTGTATTGAAATACATTCATAGTTTAACGCAAAGTAAATTCGCAGAAAAGCAATTGAAGGAAGTGTTGAAATATATACTTCAGTATAAATAAACCCAGTTGAATTTTCTCGAAAAGCTAATAGACAACATACCCTCGTGAGAAAGAGTTTAGGTTTCTTAATACTCTCACACTCCTGTACGCTGTTCTGTTCCCATTCGTGTAGGTTGGAAAGCTGCCTTAGGCTAATTTTTTCAAAACACTTATTTGCTCGTTAAATCTCCTATCTTTGCACCATGCTTAGAGTTGGAATAGTTAATACATTAGAAATACTTCGTTTTACGAGTGTTGGAGCTTATTTAGGAGACGATCAGGACAATGATGTTTTATTGCCGAACAAATATCTTACAGAAGATATGAAAGAAGGTGATGAAATTGATGTGTTTTTGTACCACGATTCTGAAGACAGAATTGTAGCAACTACGCAACGACCACTCATCAAGCTGAATGAATTTGCTTATTTGAAGGTGAAAATGGTAACCAAGTTTGGTGCATTTTTAGACTGGGGATTGGAAAAAGATCTTTTGGTGCCTTTTAAGGAGCAAACTACCAAAATGGAGGAAAATGGTACTTACCTCATCTACATGTATTTGGATGAACAAACCGGTAGATTGGTAGGAACTGCAAAAGTGAAAAAACACTTCTTTGATGAGGTGTTGGACCTAGAAGTTGATGATAAAGTAGAACTTTTGATTTGTAATGAAACAGATTTGGGGCAAAACGTTATCGTGAACCAAATGTATTCTGGGTTGATTTACCACAACGACATTTCTCGTCCGCTAAAGAAGGGTGAATTGACTACAGGTTATGTTTACACCATAAGAGAAGATGGAAAGTTAGACATTCGTTTGGACAAGAGTGGTTATGAAAAGATAGAACCCAATGCCGATAAAATTTACGCCGCAATTATTGAAAACGGTGGTAAATTGGCCTTGACGGACAAATCTCATCCAGACGATATTAGAGAGCGTTTAGGAATGAGTAAAAAGACCTTTAAAAAATCATTGGGTAACTTATACAAGGCGCGTAAAGTTGTCATTCACGACGATTACATAGAGCGTGTAGATTAGGTTTCTAGATAATATTAAAAAAGCGACTACTCTTTAAGAATAGTCGCTTTTTTTATGCTTATTCAATTTATAACCTACACTAATTTAGCTTATAAAACGGTTAACCTCGCAAGATCAACCGTTTTACCTGTAAACAAAAACCGATGTATTATTGTGCTAGGTCAAATCTATCTGCGTTCATGACTTTCGTCCATGCTTCTACGAAATCTTTTACAAATTTCTCGTTGGCATCATGAGTTGCATAAACCTCTGCTATCGCTCTTAATTCTGAGTTAGATCCGAAGATCAAATCAGCTCTTGTAGCTGTCCACTTCACCTCATCTGTTACTCTATCTTTTCCAACAAACTCCTTTTTGTCATCCGAAGTTGCTGTCCAAACTGTACCCATATCTAACAAGTTCACGAAGAAAGCATTGTTCAATGTTCCAGGTGTTGAAGTAAACACTCCATGTTTTGAACCATCATAGTTAGCGTTTAATACACGCATTCCTCCCACAAGTACGGTCATTTCTGGCGCTGTTAAACCTAACAACTGTGCTTTATCTACCAGCAATACCTCAGTCTGGAGGGTGTAATCTGTTTTTTGGTAATTTCTAAACCCATCAGCCATAGGTTCTAATACTGCCATTCCAGCTGCATCTGTTTGCTCAGCCAAAGCATCCATTCTACCGGGTGTAAAGGGAACTTCTACACTTACTCCAGCCTTACGAGCCGCTTCTTCTACCGCTACTACTCCACCTAATACAATTAAGTCAGCCATAGAAACTTTCATATTGCCATTTTTAGCGTTGAAATCCTTCTGAATTCCATTGTAAACAGCCAATACTTTTTTCAATTCTTCAGGGTTGTTTACTTCCCAGTTTGCTTGAGGTGCTAAACGAATGTGCGCTCCATTTGCTCCTCCTCTTCGGTCTGATTCTCTGTAAGTTGAAGCTGAAGCCCATGCCGTAACAATTAATTGCTCCTGCGTTAATTCAGAATTTAAAATGCTTTGCTTTAACTCCTTAATTTCTTTTTCCCCAATTATCGTATGATCTACAGCTGGAATTGGATCTTGCCAGATGTAATCTTCTTGAGGCACTTCTGGTCCCCAGTAGCTCGAGCTTGGTCCCATATCTCTGTGCGTTAACTTAAACCAAGCTTTGGCAAAGGCCTCTTCAAATTCCTTTGGGTTTTCATAAAATCTTCTTGAAATCGCAGCGTAAATGGAATCTTCTCTCAACGATAAATCTGTTGTCAACATCGTTGGGGTTACTGTTTTATCTTTGTCAAAAGCATGTGGATACATCTTCTCAGGGTTCTTTGCTTGCCACTGATGTGCCCCTGCCGGACTCTTTACCAATTCCCACTCGTTTTCAAACAAGCTCTTGAAGAAATCATGACTCCATTGCGCAGGAGTTGAAGTCCAAGTCACCTCTAAACCAGAAGTAATCGCATCTGCGCCTTTTCCAGATTTATAAGTAGACTTCCATCCCAAACCTTGCTCTTCAATGCCAGCAGCCTCGGGTTCTGGCCCCACATTATCTGCCGGACCTGCACCGTGAGTTTTACCAAAAGTATGTCCCCCAGCAATCAAAGCAACTGTTTCTTCATCATTCATCCCCATTCTGCCAAAAGTCTCTCGAATATCTATCGCTGCTAATTTTGGATCTGGATTACCATTCGGTCCTTCTGGGTTTACATAAATCAACCCCATTTGTACAGCTGCCAAAGGATTTTCTAA
>NZ_JAWWCF010000132.1:0-8613 GCF_033720595.1 Lishizhenia sp.
ATATACCCCATAAGAACTTGGGTAATAAGATTGCGATAATGCCATTAAATCTGCACCATCTAAAAAACGTTCTCCTTTTTTCATCGGAACGATAATAGGATTTCCGTTTTCATCCCTACTAATACACTCTGGACCAATGGCCGTAAAATTACACAAATACGCACCTTGAGCATTTCTCAAATAGCTTCCTTGCCATGCATACACGGCTTCAGTATCACCACCATTTGCAGCCTTCAGCCATTGCTGTCTCGTTGGTAATTTAACACTATAGGTATAATCTTTATCTGCTGTATTTAATTGGTTTTGCAAGTAACTACAATACCCTTCCATTCCCTCCTTTGAAATGGTTACAACAGGATATCTTTTGTACGCAGGATGATTACCATACAACTTCATCATGTCCTTGGATAAATCATTGGTCTTTATCCATAAGCTAGAATCTCTAATTGCTTTATTTAGCTCAATGGTATTTCCGGTTGATTTCAAATGCGCTAAATAGGCATTGTATTCACCATTGGTAACCTCCGTTTTACTTATTCCAAATCCATTCAATACATTTCCTTCTGATAATTCAGGTATAAAGGAATAGGTGTCTTCAATAAGATCTGGTAAAGGAGAATTTCTCTTAAACAAAGAAAAAGAACTTAGAGCTAGCACAGCGGCAAGGGCTGGTACAATTATTTTTTTCATAAGAAGTGGTTTTAGGATATAAGTACGAAGAAAAGAAAAGGTTACAATAGAGTTCTTGAAGAAAATTTAAAGATTTAAGCATGGACTACGTCCATATTTAAAAATTTAAAGAACAGTAAAACTGAGGTTCCTGATAAGGAGCTGTGCAATGCGGTGTACTGAACGACAACCGAAGTAAGCGATAGTCGAAGTCTCGATGGACAAACCATCAAACCGTCAAACTTTCAAACCATCAAACCCTCTTGCATTTAACAAAAAAACGGAACCCTTTCGAGTTCCGTTTCCAGTAATATTGAATTTACTTCTTAGTATCTGTAGTGCTCTGGTTTGTATGGTCCAGCTACCTCTACTCCGATGTATTTTGCTTGTTCTTCTGTTAAAGTTTCTAACTCAACACCAATTTTAGCAAGGTGTAAAGCAGCTACTTTCTCATCCAAGTGCTTCGGCAACATGTATACTTCGTTTTTGTATGCATCTGCATTGTTCCACAATTCTAATTGCGCCAATACTTGGTTTGTAAATGAATTAGACATTACAAATGATGGGTGACCTGTTGCACATCCTAAGTTTACTAAACGACCTTCAGCCAATAAGATGATATCATTTCCTTTCACGTTGTATAAGTCAACCTGTGGTTTGATTTCAACTTTAGTATCACCGTAGTTCTCGTTTAAGTAAGCTACGTCGATTTCGTTATCGAAGTGACCGATGTTACAAACGATTGTCTTATCCTTCATCATTTCAAAGTGTTTCCCTTGAACGATGTCTTTGTTACCAGTAGTTGTTACAACGATATCAACGTTTCCTACTACTGAATCCATTTTCTTCACTTCAAATCCGTCCATTGCAGCTTGTAAAGCACAAATTGGATCAATTTCAGTAACGATAACTCTTGCTCCAGCACCTCTTAAAGAAGCAGCAGAACCTTTACCTACGTCACCGTAACCAGCAACAACAGCAACTTTACCTGCCATCATAGTATCTGTAGCTCTACGGATAGCATCTACTAATGATTCTTTACATCCGTATTTGTTATCGAATTTAGACTTAGTTACAGAATCATTCACGTTGATTGCTGGCATAACTAAAGTTCCGTTTTTCATTCTTTCGTACAAACGGTGAACTCCTGTAGTTGTTTCTTCAGATAAACCTTTGATATCTTTTGTTAACTCTGGGAAACGATCAAACACCATGTTTGTTAAATCTCCACCGTCATCCAAAATCATGTTTAATGGCTGACCACCTTCGAATGCAAATAAAGTTTGTTCTATACACCAGTCAAACTCTTCTTCGTTCATTCCTTTCCATGCGAAAACTGGAATTCCTGCAGCAGCGATTGCAGCAGCAGCGTGATCTTGTGTAGAGAAAATGTTACAAGAAGACCAAGTAACGTCAGCTCCTAATTCTACCAATGTTTCAATCAAAACAGCAGTTTGAATCGTCATGTGTAAACATCCTGCGATTCTTGCTCCTGCTAGTGGCTTAGATGCTCCGTACTCTTTTCTTAAAGACATTAAACCTGGCATCTCTGCTTCAGCTAATCTAATCTCTCTTCTACCGTACTCGGCTAAACTTATATCTTTAACTTTATAAGCTAATTTTTCAGTTGTGTTGCTCATTTATAGTTGTTTATCTATTTTAATATGGATGCAAAGATAAGGAAAGCCCTATTATTTCAAAAGGAATTGAGTTTTAAAACTTTATAGGGTAAAGAACAGGACGTTAGCACAAGTTCTTTAATCTTCGAAGATGTCATTCTGAACTTTTACCAGACTATCGTTGTTAAAGAAAAATGTTTTGTACTGAATAGCGTCTTGATAATCTTCTTGCAGTAAATCTTGGACAAATAATTCCCTGTATTTTCTTGTCTTTCTTTCCTCATAGTATTTGGCATTCACGGCGTATAAAGGAAATTCCGGTTCTTGGTTCAAAGAATAATCCAAATCGGCATATGTAAGCATAATCAAGTATACGTTTTGCCCTGATTCATCAATGTAGTTTCCATAAGTACTCATGGGATAGCAATGACTGCTCTTACATTTATTCACGAAAAAATGTACGATAGAAGAATCGTTTTTCTTTAGCTCTTTTCGAAGTTCCATACCGGTAATCTCATAAACATTCCCGGCTTTTGCTTCCTCAAAGGTGCTCAATTTCTTCACTTTGGTTTTTTCCTCATACGATAAGTACTGATAATCTGATGTAATCCCTTCAATCTGAAAATTGATAGTTATGCAAGAACTTAAGAATCCGGCCAAAGCCAGTAATTTAAAGTGGTTGTTCATAAATGATTTATTTTGGTTATCGGCGATTTATTTGTTTCACCTAACGGTGAGACTGCTAAACCGCCAATTTGTTACAACTTCATCGCGGCAATCAATTCATTTTTTGCTTTGGACTTCCATCTCCGCCAAAAAAAGCATCTTTCGGCTCCCACAATTCCACTCGATTTCCGTCTACATCCAGAATATGTATGAATTTTCCGTATTCAAAATCTTCTAATTCGTTTACAACCTTTACTCCCTTTTCTTTGAGTCCTTCAAGCAATGCTTCCAAATTATCCACTCTAAAATTCAACATCGCTTTTTGTTTGGGTTCACCGAAGTAGGTAGAATCCTCCTCAAAAGTTCCTAGTTGTAAAAAGCCCGAACCTCCTTGCTCTCTAACAAACTCAAAACCTACGCCGTAATCATTCGTGGTCATCCCTAAACACTCTTCATAAAAATTACGCATCGCTTTAGGATCTTTACATTTTATAAAGACTCCTCCTAACCCCGTGACTTTTCCTTTCATCTATTTTTTTGCTTTAAAATAAGAAGAACGAAGCAATCTTGTATTCCTAAATTCAAAATATTTCAAGCATTTTTTTCTTCCATTGATCCAATACGATTTTCTATGCGTATTTTCGAGAACAATACCATATGTTAGGTGTTAGAAACAAGGTTATGATACAGCAACTTCAACGATATAAGACAGGTATTTTACTCGGCATCTTGCTCATCTTCCACACAGTGGGTTTAATTGGACTACAGAGTGAAATGCGACAAGACTTTCTAAAATTGAGCTTTTTGAACTTAAGCTTAGCTTTTGTGGTGTTGTTGTTAGGAAGAAAAAATCACAGCCGAAAATTCTATATCTACGCCTTCACCATTGTCTTAACTGGAATGGTAGCCGAATGGATAGGCGTACACACCGGTCATTTATTTGGCAACTACAGTTATGGAGAAAACCTGGGCGTAAAAATCTGGGATGTACCCCTTATTATCGGCATCAATTGGTTAGTTCTAACCATGGGTAGCACTTCAATTTTAGCCTTTACCAATTGGCCTATCCTCCTCAAAGCAATTGCCTCTGCAGCTTTGATGACAGCATTAGATTTATTGATAGAACCCGTTGCAATTGCGAATGAATATTGGATGTGGGAAGGAGACATCCCCTCCTTTAACTACCTATCTTGGTTCTTCATTTCTTTGGTATTACACTTCGGATATTTTACCTTAGGATTGGCAGAAAAGAACAAAGTTGCAGTAGGTTTGTTCTGCATTCTTAGTCTGTTTTTTTTATGTTTACTTTAAAGCTTTAGCACAATGTATTGGTGGGGACCCTTTCTTTTAATTGCAACATTTTTCGTCATGGAATTCATGGCATGGGCTACACATAAATATGTGATGCATGGTTTAGGTTGGTATTTCCATAAAGACCATCACCAAGTAGAGCCCGGATTTTTCGAGAAAAATGATTTTTTCTTTCTTATTTATGCCATACCGTCTTGGCTGTGCATCATGCTTGGAATGATGAATGACAATTACATCGCTGTTTGGATAGGATATGGTATTGCTGCTTATGGTTTCGCCTACTTCCTTTTCCATGACGTATACATACACCGTAGATTTAAGTGGCTGCGTAACATAGACCACCCTTATTTTATGGCCATTAGAAAAGCACACAAAGTTCACCACAAGCATTTGGGGAAAGAACATGGTGAATGTTTCGGTATGCTCATTGTTCCCTTAAAATATTACAAGGAAGCCAAAAGGTCTTTCGCCATAAAAAAAGCTAAATCATGAGTCTATACCTCTGGATCAACCTTCTCACATTAGTCGGCCCGTTCTTTTTGTCCTTCGATAAAAAGGTCGCATTTTACAAACATTGGAAAGCATTATTCCCCGCATTACTTTTAGTGGGAACGTTTTTTTTATTGTGGGATGAATACTTCACGCAAAATGGAATTTGGGGGTTTAATCCAGAATATCTTTCAGGTATTTATTTGGGACACCTCCCACTTGAGGAAGTTCTCTTTTTCTTTACAGTGCCCTATGCTTGCATCTTCATTTTCGCCTGTATAGAAGCCTATTTCCCAACCATGAACCCACACCAATTCGGCTATATATTCTCTATCTCCTTCTCCTTCACAGCGCTATTTTTAGGCTTTGCACACCTAGAAAATTGGTACACCAGTAGTGCCCTCATCGGTTCTGGAGTATTAAACGCTGTATTCTATTTCGCAAAAACACCCAGCTGGTACCCTAAGTTTTCTATCGCCTTTATGGTGGCTATACTCCCCTTTTTAGTGGTCAACGGCATCCTTACAGGTTTTTTTACAGAAGCACCCGTGGTTTGGTATAACGAAGCACACATTATGGGCCCCAGAATAGGAAGCATACCCGCAGAAGATCTCTTCTATAACTTCTTTATGCTTTTTGGAATTATGCTCATTTATATGAGCTTGCGTAAAAAGTCGTGGGCAAACCCGCTGCGCTAACCGGGTCTTCCGCTAAAGTTCACCACCTGTTCTCAAAGCAGTTGTAAGCTTTCTATGCACTTCCGCTGGTCGTACCCATAAAGCAACAACTCCTAATCTCACATGCGGTAAAGCTAACACTCCACCCCCTGTTTGATTCTTTATCCCTACTCCCTACTGATAAGCTCAAAAGATTTTTATTTTTGCAGCCAAATAATTACCTAACCATGAAAAACACAACACTCGTGCTTTGCGCACTATTTGCATTTCTCAAGTCTTACGGTCAAGAAGAATTCAATCCGAAAAATTCAAATCATGAAATTTTAATATATACTGAATCTACCTTTCCTAAGAAATCAAATTTTGACTTCACTTATGATGAAAAGTACAGCACTAAATTGTTTTTGAGTTTAAAAAGTGATCGAGGTATAGGGGTAAACTACAAACGAAAAGTAATAGACAAAGGTAATTTCTTCATGCATATAGGATTAAACACTGGGAAACAAACCTTCAATTACAATCTGGTTCATCACTCAGGATATGCTCATTTTCAAGAATTCACATTAAACAGACACAAGTTAAAAGTTGGTTTCAGCAAGGAGTGGTATTTACTTAAAAACAAACTGCTTATTGAACCTGTGTTTCAACTTAGTTACCTAACAACGTTCAATAAATTCAACAGTCATACAGCAAATTATTTCAATGAAAAAACCGGCGACTTTTATGAAACCGATGTGAAATTGTATAGTACATTCATCAGGAAATTTTATCCGCAATTACAACTCAACATAAGCTACGCATTAACAAAACAATTGTATTTAGGCGTGTTTTACCAAACCAAATTTATCCAAGATTTACCCTATAATTATTCTTACCAAGAAACACTAATTAGTGAAGATCCGAACCTAAGTGACCAAATTACTTTTGATAAAGGAAGTATGCTAATGCTTATCCAAAGACGATTTATAGGTGTAAGTTTATCCTTTAAATATTAAAACAAAAAAAGACGCCTCCAACGAAGCGTCTTTTTTTAGTCTTTTATTTCCAGTGTTCCATCAATAGTATAGCTTTCACCCGTATAGTTATCATTGAGTAACTCATCCACTTGACCCGTAAAACTTCCTTCCATGATGGTTCTACCCACAGCCTTTCCTTCGAGCTCTACATCAAAATAATAGTACCCCGAATTTTGTCGGTAAATTTCTATTTCTCCTACCCATTTACCATCCTCCTTTTCAAGGTAATTGAGTTGATTATTACTTCCCGTTTTAATGAGAAAAATCTTATTCGTATGCTCAGTAACTTTCGCCTCTTCAGAAACGAGTATTTCATTGTTGGCATCTCTAAACACCAAATAAACATATTCGTCTTCTTCTACCTTTTGGGTACAAGAAAATAGAAGGAGTAAACTAAATAAGGGTATAAATTTTTTCATGGTACTTTTTCCTTCTAAGAATCAAAGGTTGTACCAAAGCGAATCCTAACTATCGAGAAGATCGTCATTCTCGGGTTTAGTCTGTTGTAACTTCCCTAAAAAAGTGGCTAATAATGAAATTACTAGTCCGGCTAAAATCAGTGCTGTAGCCAGGGGCCAATGCATAATTCTAAACACAACACCTAGCATTACAATTCCTGCTCCGATGTAAAAAACTAGACCTTTTTGCTTTTGGGTATTTGCCTTGCGCTTTTTATCAAAGTAAATCGACAATATAGAAAACACAAACCCCAACATACCCACGTAAATCACTCCATAACGCAAAATACCTTGGAAACTCAAACCAAAAACTGAATAGCGTGTAAATATAAGAGCCATGGCTATAAAAGACACTGCAAAACACAATAAACTCAGTCGGTTAAATATCATTCTTCTTCTTTTTTGTTGTTGGGGAATACCAGCCAAATACCCAAGGTAAGTACGCCGATAAACAAAATGAATTTAGCGTTTTCCCATTGAAATTCCAAACCTGCAAATCCTACAAACAACAAGAGTAAACTTAAAAACAGAATCAGGCTCTGAAAACCGAATTTCACACCTTCCTTTCGTCCTTCCCAAAGATGCAGAGAGACACCTAAAATTCCAGAAATTAGGATGAGTCCGCCCCACGGAAAAACATTTAGAAGCGTATTCTCTTCTCCTGCAAAAAGGATAAACAACCGAGGCAAGGCTATACTTGCTCCACATATTCCTAAACTTAAATTGGCTATTTTTTTCATCTTATCCGTTGTTGTGATAAGCCAATAAACTGGCATTAGAACTTGCTCTTTTATAAACATAAGCTTTAGCACGTACACTGGCTTTGTGAAAATCAAATCCTCTGGCAATGTATGCTGCCAAAGCACTGCTTAACATACAACCTGTACCATGCTTGGGTATAAAACCTTTACCTTGAGCGTTTAATGATTTCACGCCTTTAGCGGTAACTAAGAAATCTCTTCCTTCTTTTTGTTTAAAATCAGACCCCAATACTTCTTCTGTATGACCTCCCTTCACATACAGCTTTTTTGTAGAGGTTTCCTTTAAATTTAAACGCACGTATTCAGGTGCATTGGGAGTAAGAATATCTACCGCATCAATAATTTTTTGCAAGTTCATCTGAAAACGCGCTTCATCCATAACCTCTCCTTGGTTAAAACTAGGTTGTAACACCGGGTCCCAAACAATGGGTACCTGCGGATGATATTCTTTTATTTTCGATAAAACAGCAATTAATACTTCGCTATTTTCTATCAATCCAATTTTTATGGCAGCAGGTGTATAGCGTTTCAGTAACAATTCTAGCTGACTCAAAATCACCTCTTGCGGCGTCCAAATTACCTTTTCGAAGTAATCTTCTACCTGAAGGGTATTACAGGTTTGTACCGCTAAACCCAGGGTCTTCAATTGCTCAAAACTCTTGATATCGGCTAAAACTCCTGCTCCTCCACTCGGATCGAAACCCGCAATACTTATACAAATAGGTCTTATTCTCCCCATTTCTTTACAGTCTTTTGGTAAATCCTAATTTAGCCGCCTCTTCATTGATGATCTCTTTCTTATACTCCAACAAATCATCTGTTTTTTGCAAAGCAATTTGACTGATCATGGTATTTGAAAGCACATAAGCAGAAAATTCTTTTCCATACTTTTCTGCAATAGCTTCCTTGATTGGACCAAAGAAATTTGTCTTTTGTTCATCCACAAT
>NZ_JAWWCF010000133.1:0-8605 GCF_033720595.1 Lishizhenia sp.
ATCTCAAAGACTCAATTATCTTTGGATGCTGTGGAAAGAAGAAAGTTTATTCAATTAACGGGACTTGGAAGTATCCCTTTGATTTTTGGTGCGTGCAGTATACCTGAGATGGAAGAAGGGTATGATGTTGCTGTAGATAGTAATCGTTTGCGCGGACATGTTTTGCGCGAGCAGTTGAGTAAACCGGTGGCTGCTACTTTCGAAAATGAACTTTTAATTATAGGGGGAGGAGTGGCAGGAGTGGCTGCTTATGTAACAGCCCAGCAAGAAGGAAAAGACGTTGCTTTGCTTGAAACCAATTCTTATTTGGGAGGAAGTGCAGGAGGAGGTAATTTTAAATCTGCCCGTTTTGCGAAAGGGGCACACTACGATTTAATTTATCCTTCTTATTATGGTAAAGATGCCTTGGCGCTTTTGAAAATAGCTCAAGTTATAGAACAGAACGAATTTACCAAGGAATACCATTTTGTAGATGCCCAATATCTTATAGATCCTAAAAAGGAAAGTACTTGTATACGTTTCGGAAAACGTGTGCACGAACCTTTGTCGGACTTCGAAGACCTCCCTGTGTTTGAAAAACTCTTACAGCCGTATTTGGGGAAAATGCCTATGCCCACCCGACTCATTCCACAAGAACTACATGCTTTAAATAATCTTGATTTTCATACTTGGTTAATGCAGCAACATTCTTTCTCTGACGAATTCATTAGAGCTGTAGATTATCAAATGCTAGACGATTGGGGTGGAACTTCTAAAGAGGTATCGGCTATTGCAGGTATACACTATTATATGTGTAGAGATTATAGTCAATCACCAGAATTACTTTCTCCACCAGAGGGGAACCTTTACTTTGTAGAAAAGCTGTTAGGCTTGAGTGATTACCAAAATATTCACCTCAATACTTTGGCGGCACATATCCAAGAAACAGAGAATGGTTTTGAAGTAAAGGCATATAACTTTGAAAAAGATCAAGTGGAGCTGTTCAAAGCAAAGCAAATCGTTTATGCCGGACAAAAACACAGTTTGCAGTATGTCTTTCCTAGAGCTCACCGACCAGAACTCATGGCGGAAGCAAGTGCTTGGGTAAGTATCAACTTTGTTCATCCGCGACCAAAAGAAAAAGTAGAAAATGTCTTTTGGCAAAACGACTTTATAGGAGAAAACAAAAACTTCATGGGCTTCTCTGACTCTCGTGCTCAATTTGATTATATAGAGAAGTACGATGTGCTAACAGCTTACTATTGTTTTTCACCGGAGGAAAGGGAAAAGTTAATCGCCTTTGAAAAAGATCCGAGTGGAATTATAGAACAAACAATAGCCTACCTCAAAGAAAGTCTAGGAGAGAATTATCCCGAAAAGTTAAAGTATGTCAATGTGAATATACTCGGTCATGCCATGCCTTTGCCCAAACCTGGCTACCTTTTGAACGATTGGAATCAAAACCGACCGGTACAAAACTTTACCTACGCAGGTGTAGATACTGGTAATTTACCCTTGTTTTTTGAAGCTTTGGATTCTGGGATACGGGCAGTGAGAAAGTTGCAGTCTTAAAGAGCTACGTTTTCAAAATGTTGAGTACAACTACTTTTGGATAAGTAAGTTTGGTTCTTGTAAATATTGCTCCACAGATGAACCTGTTAAATACCATCAGCAATCCTATACTTTCTAGGGTAACTCCAAACAAAGTTTACTCATAAACCACATGTCCGTTTTGTATTCTTCCTACCCATTTCAGTACCAATTCTAATTGACCGTCAGGAGTAAGGTTAGAATTGTCTAATACTATAGCATCGTCGGTTTGTATTAACGGACTTTCTTTTCTTGAAGTATCCAACTCATCTCTTTCTTTTAAGTTGGCAGCAACATCTTCCCAATTCACTTCTTCGCCTTTTGCTTGCAATTCTTTATAACGTCTATCAGCTCTAATTTCTGGAGCAGCTGTTACAAAAAGTTTCAATTCAGCATTCGGGAAAACCACAGAACCTATGTCTCTCCCGTCCATAACAACACCACCGGTTTCACCCATCTTGCGTTGCTTGTCCACTAAGAAAGATCTTACCTCACTTATCTTGGCTACCTGAGAGACTACTTGAGATACCTCTAAAGTTCGAATCTTGTGTTCCACGTTTTTACCGTTGAGTATCAACTCAGGTTTTTGCTCTTTCTCGTTGAACTCAAAGCTCAGATCAATTTCAGGTAAACGAGAAATCAAGACGTGCTCAGCGATTTTTCCATCCAAGATCAATTCGTTTTCAATCGCATATAAACTCACACCTCTATACATGGCGCCTGTATCTACAAAGATATAGTTCAATTCTTTCGCCAAAGCTTTGGCCAAGGTGCTCTTTCCACAAGAAGAATATCCGTCTATTGCTATTGTTAACTTTTTCATGATTGAATTTTAAATGGGATAAGTGCGAATATAAGGTGCAAACTTCAATATTCAATGCATCAAAAAAGGCTTTTGCAAGTAGCGAAAGCCTTTTAGTGTCTTTAAATCGTTTGCCTATTCTTTGATTTCGGCGTCTGGAGCATTTTTCATTACGCTCGAAATACCATTATCTCGAGCTGCTTTTGTAGTGTACATTTCACTAGATCCTATGATTTGTCCATTTCCTGCTTTTAGGTTGAAGTAGAACTGACCATTTTTTGCTTCTTTGCGCTCAAAATTGTCGTCTTCTCCACCATTTTTTTTCACAGATTCTATTCCGTTTTCAGCTCCTGACTTGGAACTGTATCCTTGACTAGATAAAATGATTTCGTGATTTCCTGCTTTTAAATTAAAGTACCAATCGTTGTTTTTCTCAGATTGGAAAAGTTTAAAGTAACCCATAGTTGTAAAATTTAAGATTCCTCCTTAAATTATAGAATCTGAATTACATTTACTTCATAGATCATTAGAAAAGTCATCCGAAATTGATAAATGTCGCTCTACAGCTTTTAAGTGCAAGTGCAGTGTTCGCCTCAATTTGAGAATTGTGAATTTATGTACTGATGTGTACCTATGAGTCTTGTTTATCGTAGTGCGTTTTCATTTTAACGAAAGGGGAATTTAAGAAGGAGTTTGTATGGTTAAGGAGTAGGATAAGTTGATTCTCATTAGTTCCTAATCCAAAGAGTAGGATCGTTAATATTCTAGTTAAATGTCTAAAAACCTAGCTGTCTAAAAGTCTAAATACCTATTTTTGTCGCAAATTGAAAGGTATATGATTCCATTTTCTCCGCCGAGGATAGATCAGGCAGTTGTTGATGAAGTAAGTAAGGCTTTGTTGAGTGGTTGGATTACTACAGGTCCGCGTACAAAAAAGTTTGAACAGGAGATAACTGATTACACGGGTGCACAGAAGACCTTATGCGTTAGTTCTTGGACGAACGGAATGGAAGTAGTGCTTCGTTGGTGGGGTATAGGCCCAGGTGATGAGGTGATAATTCCAGCTTATACCTATTGTGCATCAGCAAATATTATTGTGCACACAGGAGCTACTCCTGTAATGGTAGATTTAAATAAAGAAGATTTTAACGCAAGTGTTGATGCTATTAAAGCTGCCGTTACTCCGAATACCAAAGCGATAATGGGAGTGGATATTAGTGGTTTTCCGGTTGACTTTGACGAAATATACGAAGTAGTCAATAGTCAAGAGGTAAAGGCACAATTCCAACCTGCGAATGATTTGCAAAAACAGTTAGGAAGGATATTGTTGCTTTCGGATGCTGCGCATTCATTTGGTGCAGAATATAAAGGTAAGCGCATAGGTGCTTGCGCGGATATAACAGCTTTCTCTTTTCACGCAGTTAAAAATCTGACGACCGCAGAAGGTGGAGCAGTATGTTTCAATATGCCTGAAGGTTTCGATCACGACGATATTTACAAGCAATTCAATACATTGATTCTTCATGGTCAGTCGAAAGACGCTTTGGCTAAAACGCAAAAAGGAAACTGGCGTTATGATGTGGAGGAACCGGGTTATAAATGTAACATGACAGATTTGCAAGCTGCAATTGGTTTGGTAGAGCTTTCGCGTTATGAGGAAAACTTAACAAGAAGAAAACAAATCTTTGCGGCCTATACATCAGCTTTTGAGAAGGAAGCTTGGGCTATTATACCTCCGTATAAAACAGAAGATAAAACAAGCAGTTATCACTTGTATTTACTACGAATAGCGGATGTGACAGAAGCACAACGTGATGCTATTATTCAGGAAATCTTTGAACAAGATGTTTCTGTAAATGTGCACTTCCAACCATTGCCTTTGTTAACGGCGTATAAGAAGCGTGGTTATAAAATGGAAGACTACCCAGAGGCTTGGAATAAATATGCCAATGAGATATCGCTACCTGTTTATTTCGATTTAAATGATGAGCAAGTACAAACGGTGATAAAGGCGGTGAGGAATGCCGTTCAAAAAGTTTTAGGGTAATGAAAAGATTGTTTGATATCGTAGTATCTATTGTAATTCTTTTATGCATACTTCCCTTCGGTATTTTGCTGTCTATATGGATAGCTTTAGAAAGTGCAGGAGGTGTTTTTTACAAACAAGAGCGCATAGGTAAAAACGGTGTGCCTTTTTATTTGTTCAAATTTCGATCTATGCGCAAAGATGCTGACAAACAAGGTCGACTTACAATAGGTATGAAAGACAATCGAATTACCAAGTCAGGCCAATTTATACGCAAGTACAAGTTAGATGAATTCCCTCAATTCCTGAATGTTTTAAAAGGGGAAATGAGTATTGTTGGACCTCGTCCAGAAGTGAAAGAATATGTAGACCTCTATACTCCCGAACAAGCAAAAGTCTTGGAAGTTAAACCAGGAATTACAGATTATGCTTCCTTAGAATACTTTGATGAAAATAGAATATTGGGGGAGAGTGATGATCCTCAAAAGACCTATGTAGAGGAGGTTATGCCGGCCAAACTTCGTTTGAACATGAAGTATATTGCAAAACCTACCTTAGCCACAGATGTGAAAATAATGTGGTCAACTTTCAAGAAAATTATTTCATAAAGTAAAACCTTCTGGAACGAAAATCTTAGTCGTTTTCTAGGTAGGATTTATAACTTTTTGAAAATCAATAAGTGATGGGTTTGACAGTGGTGCTGTCAATTTTTTGTTAAAAATCGAAAATCCAAAGGAGGAAAGAAGGTGAAACTTTTACCTCGAAAATCAAAAATCACTATTCACATGTGTTGATAACTTTCAACAGCACTGTGTTAAAAATCAGCAACTTTATTCATTTCGGTATTGGTTTATAAATTAAATTGTGTACATTTGCACCCCCCAAAGTGTGTTTGGGGGAGTAATTTTTTGTAAATAATAAATAGAAATATGCCAACTATTCAACAGTTAGTTCGCAAGGGTAGAACAGCGCCGGTAAAGAAGAGCAAGTCAGCAGCACTTGATTCTTGTCCGCAGCGTAAAGGGGTATGTGTAAGGGTTTACACCACTACTCCTAAGAAGCCGAACTCGGCAATGCGTAAAGTAGCCAGAGTACGTTTAACAAACGGTAAGGAAGTGAATGCTTACATCGGTGGAGAAGGTCATAACTTACAAGAACACTCGATGGTGTTAGTGCGTGGAGGAAGAGTAAAAGATCTTCCTGGTGTGCGTTACCACATCGTTCGTGGAGCAGAAGATACTGCTGGTGTTGAGGGAAGAACTCAGCGTCGTTCTAAGTATGGAGCAAAAAGACCTAAGAAATAATTTTAAAGCTTTTTAGAGATGAGAAGAAGAAAGGCCAAAAAGATTCAGATACTTCCGGATCCAAAGTTTAACGATGTAGTTGTTACTAAATTCGTTAATAACATGATGCTGGATGGGAAGAAGAACCTTGCGTTTAAGATTTTTTACGATGCTATTGAGATCGTAAATACAAAAGTTGAAGAAGAAGAAGGATTAGAGATTTGGAAGAAAGCTCTTCACAATGTAACTCCTTCAGTAGAAGTTAGAAGCCGTCGTGTAGGTGGTGCTACTTTCCAAATTCCTACTCCGGTACGTGAAGGAAGAAAGCAGTCACTTGCGATGAAATGGTTGATCGGATACGCAAGAAAGCGTAACGAGAAGTCAATGGCGCAAAGACTTGCTAACGAGATAATCGCTGCCTCTAAAGAAGAAGGTGCTGCGTTTAAAAAGAAAGAAGATACATTAAGAATGGCTGAAGCGAACAAAGCGTTCTCTCACTTCAGATTCTAAAATATAAGACATGGCAAAAAGAGATCTTACATTTACACGTAATATCGGGATTATGGCGCACGTAGATGCTGGTAAAACAACAACTACAGAGCGTATCTTATATTACACAGGTATTAGTCACAAGATTGGTGAGGTACACGATGGTGCTGCAACAATGGACTGGATGGAGCAAGAGCAGGAAAGAGGTATTACAATTACTTCTGCTGCAACTACTTGTTTCTGGAAGTATCCAACAGTTCAAGGTCAAGCAGTTCCTGAAACGAAAGAATACAAGATTAACATTATTGATACTCCTGGTCACGTTGACTTTACAGTTGAAGTTGAGCGTTCATTAAGAGTTTTAGATGGTGCTGTAGCATTGATTTGTGCTGCATCAGGTGTTGAGCCTCAATCTGAGACAGTTTGGAGACAAGCAGATAAGTACAAAGTTCCAAGAATTTGTTTCGTAAACAAAATGGACCGTGCTGGAGCTGATTTCTTCAGATGTTACAATGAAGTTAAGGAGCGTTTAGGAGGTAATCCTATTCCATTACAGATTCCTATCGGAGCTGAGGATGATTTCGCTGGAGTTGTTGATTTGATCACAATGAAAGGAATCTCTTGGAACGAGGAAGATAAAGGGATGACTTACGAAGAGTTTGATATTCCTGCTGATTTAGTAGATGAAGCACAAGAGTGGAGAGAGAAATTGATCGAAGCTGTAGCTGAGTCTGATGACGCATTAATGGAGAAGTTCTTTGAAGATCCAGAATCAATCACTACTGAAGAGGTTATGGATGCTATTCGTGTTGCTACTTGTAACATGTCTATCCAGCCAATGATGTGTGGTTCTGCATTTAAAAACAAAGGTGTTCAGACAATGTTGAACGCGGTTATGGCATTTTTACCATCTCCACTTGATAAAGGTGCAGTTGTAGGTATGAAGCCAGGTACTGATGAGGAAGTTTCTCGTGAACCATCTAACGATGCTCCACTTGCTGCATTGGCATTTAAAATCGCTACTGACCCATTCGTAGGTCGTTTATGTTTCGTAAGAGCTTACTCAGGAACTATTCCTGCAGGATCTTACGTTCACAATACAAGAACTGGAAAGAAAGAGAGAATCTCTCGTTTATTCCAAATGCACTCTAACAAACAAAATCCAATTGAATTATTGGAAGCTGGTGATATCGGTGCTTGTGTTGGATTTAAAGACATCAGAACTGGAGATACATTATGTGGAGAAAAAGATCAAATTGTTCTTGAGTCTATGGACTTCCCAGATCCAGTTATCGGTATAGCTATTGAGCCTAAAACTCAAGCTGACATTGATAAATTAGGAGTTGGATTGAGCAAATTGTCTGAAGAAGATCCTACGTTCCAAATTCACACTGATGAGGATTCAGGTCAAACTGTAATCTCAGGAATGGGAGAGCTTCACTTAGAAGTATTGATCGACCGTTTAAAGCGTGAATTTAAAGTTGAAGTAAACGAAGGTGCTCCTCAAGTTTCTTACAAAGAGAAAATCGCTGGATCTACGGATCACAGAGAAACTTACAAGAAACAATCAGGTGGTCGTGGTAAATTCGCAGATATCGTTGTGAATATTTCTGCACAACCAGATGAAGAGAAACTAGGTTTAGAATTCATTAACAACATTAAAGGTGGTAACGTTCCAAGAGAATTTATCCCTTCAGTTGAAAAAGGATTCAAAGAAGCTATGAAGAATGGTGTATTGGCAGGTTACCCTATCGATTCATTAAAAGTTGAGTTGAATGATGGATCTTTCCACGCAGTCGATTCAGATTCTTTATCTTTCGAGGTTGCAGCGAAAATGGCATACAGACACGCATTGCCTAAAGCTAACCCAGTATTGTTAGAGCCTATCATGAAGTTAGAAGTTGTTACTCCTGAAGAAAACATGGGTGACGTTGTAGCTGACCTTAACCGTCGTCGTGGATTGATGAAAGGTATGGATGATAGAGCTGGTGCAAAAGTTGTTAAAGCTGACGTTCCATTATCAGAAATGTTTGGATACGTTACAACTTTAAGAACAATTTCATCAGGTAGAGCATCTTCTACTATGGAGTTCTCTCACTACGCAGAGGCGCCAAGAAACGTTCAAGAAGACGTAATTGCAAAAGCTAAAGGAAAAGTTACAGCTTAATTTAAAGTAAGATGAGTCAAAAAATTAGAATCAAATTAAAATCATACGATCATAACTTAGTAGACAAATCTGCTGAGAAGATTGTTAAAACTGTAAAGACTACTGGTGCAGTAGTTAGTGGACCAATTCCATTACCAACGCACAAGAGAATTTACACAGTATTAAAATCTCCACACGTAAATAAGAAAGCGCGTGAGCAATTCGAATTATCATCATACAAGAGATTGTTAGATATCTACAGCTCTTCATCTAAAACAGTAGATGCATTG
>NZ_JAWWCF010000134.1:0-8567 GCF_033720595.1 Lishizhenia sp.
AAAGTCGCACCCCGAAGAATAGGTATACACCTCGCCCGGTTCAATAATTGGTTGTTCTCCTATTACACCTTCACCTTGAACGGTTCGTGGAGCAGCCAAAGAATCGAAAATTCTCCAATATCTGGAGAGGAGTTGTACGGCGAAAGAATTGCGATTTTCAATTTCAACTTTGTACGTAAAAAAGTATATAGATTGATATACTCTAGAAAGATCAGGTCTAAATTGAGTGCTTACGGAAATTTTAACACCAGAGTTGATAGCAGTGTTCATATGTATTAAGAGTATATATTCAACCTTTAATTTACAAAACTTTGGATATCTCTGAAATAAAATCAGCGAGTTAGACTTTATTTAGAATTATTCCAAATTAGCATAAGACCTTAGGTAGTCGACTAAACGTTTCAACTAGTTCCAAGTATTTTTTATTTTTGCCAAACTTAAACAAAGCTCTATATTAAGCATGTCAAAGACAGTTAAGCTACGAAAAGGGTTAGATATCAGGCTTGTAGGAGAGGCTGATAAGGTAACGGCAGATTTAGCAATGCCGAAAACCGTATCTATTAAACCCACAGATTTTCACGGTTTGGTGCCAAAAATGGTAGTTAAACCAGGTGATAAGGTACAGGCAGGATCTGTTATCTTTTTTGATAAATACAACGATGCTGTAAAATATGTGTCTCCGGTTAGTGGTGAAGTCGCTGAAATCGTAAGGGGAGAGAAAAGACGTATCTTAGAGGTTAGAATCAATGCTGATACTAACATCGAATACGTTCAAGCTTCTCCAGTTACTCCAGCGAATGCAGATGCAGAAAGCGTTAAACAAACTATGCTGAATGCAGGTTTGTGGCCTTTCTTGACGCAAAGACCATTAGGCGTAGTTGCAAATCCAGAGGTGGCTCCTAAAGCGATCTTTATTTCGGGATTTGATACTGCTCCTCTCGCTCCGGATTACGATTTTATTTTACACGGACAAGACGAAGCGTTCCAAGCGGGTATCGATGCGTTGGCAAAATTAACTACAGGTAAAGTTTACTTGGGGTTAAATGCTAAGGTGAAAGGTGATGCAGCTTTAGAAAACGCGAAAAACGTTGTAGTTAATCGTTTCGAAGGAAAGCACCCCGCAGGTAATGTTGGTACACAAATTCACCATGTTAACCCTATTAACAAAGGAGAATTCGTGTTTACAGTAAATGTACAGGATGTTGCTTTAATCGGAAGATACTTCTTAACAGGTAAGTTTGATGCCACTAAGTTGGTAGCATACACAGGTTCTGAAGCTACAAACCGTAAGTATTACAAAACAGTTATCGGTGCAAACCTTACTGATTTAGTGAAGAACAATGTAGAAGGGGATAACGTGCGTGTTATTTCTGGAAATGCCTTAACAGGTACTAACATTGGTGCTGAAGGTTGTTTAAGCTACTACGATAATCAAATCACTATTCTTCCTGAAGGTGATCAGTATAAATTTTTCCTTACAAAAGGTTGGTTAGGTCCTGGTTTCGATAAGTTCTCAGCATCTAAATTATTCCCAACTTGGTTAAACTCTTCTAAGAAGTATACTTTGGATACTAACCTTAATGGTGAAGAAAGAGGATTTGTTGTTACAGGGGAAATGGAAAAAGTATTCCCATTCGATATTTTACCAATGCAGTTAATCAAAGCTTGTATTACGGATGATATCGACGGAATGGAGAATTTAGGTATTTACGAAGTAATACCAGAAGATTTTGCATTGTGTGAATACGTTTGTACATCTAAGGTTGAGATTCAGGAAAAAGTTCGTCAAGGACTTGACTTGATTCAACAAGAATGTATGTAATACTAACTTCATAAGAGTATATAAAAGTGAAAGCATTAGAAAAATTATTACACAAGTGGGACCCAATGTTCGAAAAGGGTGCCAAGTGGGAAAAGTTTCATCCTTTATATGAAACGATGACCACTTTCGCATTTACACCAAAGCACGTTACTAAAAAAGGTGCGCACATTCGTGATGGTGTAGATTTGAAAAGAACAATGTTCATGGTGGTAATCGCCTTGATTCCTTGTTTATTATTCGGTATTTACAACACAGGTCACTGGCACTACGAAATTCAATCGTACTTACCAGGTTCTGAGTTTGAAGCATACAGAGATTACTGGACAGGTTTTGGAGATAAAGTATTGTATGGTTTATCCCGCGTTCTGCCATTAATCGTAGTTTCTTATGGTGTAGGTTTGGCCATTGAATTCGTTTTCGGATTCTTAAAAGGTCACTCTTTACACGAAGGATACCTAGTATCTGGAATGTTAATTCCTTTAATCATGCCAGTTGATGTTCCTTTATGGATGGTAGGTGTTGCTACAGCATTTGCCGTTATTATTGGTAAAGAAGTTTTCGGTGGTACAGGAATGAACATCTTAAACGTTGCTTTAACAGCAAGAGCATTCTTGTTCTTTGCTTACCCAACTGCTATGTCAGGAGACAAAGTATGGAAAGGTGGAACGGCAGACGTTATCGCTCAAAATGGTGGAATGTTGCCAGATGGTGCAACAGGAGCTACAGCATTGGCTGATTTACAGGCAATGAAAACTAACGTTACTGAAAGTGCTTCAGCATTGTTAGACAAATTCCAAGCACAATACGATCCAATTGACGCATTTATGGGAATGATCCCTGGGTCAGTAGGTGAAACTTCTACTTTAGCTGTATTGATCGGTGCATTGATCTTATTGGTAACTGGAGTTGCTTCTTGGAGAATCATCGTTTCTTTCTTTGCAGGAGGATTCTTATTCGGATTATTGATGAACGCTATAGGTGGTAACGCTTACTTTGACATGCCAGCATACTACCACTTAATCATCGGTGGATTCGCATTTGGAGCCGTATTTATGGCAACAGATCCTGTAACGGCAGCACAAACAAGTGTTGGTAAATTATGGTATGGATTCTTAGCGGGTTGTATTGCAGTGTTGATCAGAACATTGAACCCAGCTTACCCAGAAGGTGTAATGTTAGCAATCTTGTTTATGAACGTAATGGCTCCTATTATTGACCACTACGTAATTCAAGCAAATGTTAAACGTCGTTTAAAAAGACTTAAAACTGCATAGTAATGGCAATTAATAGAGATAGTAACGGATATACATTTGGATTTGCAATAGCATTAGTTGTTGTTGTAGGTACCATATTGGCATCTCTGTCGCTTGGTTTGGCGGATATCAAAAAAGCAAACGCAGAGAAGAAAAAGAAGATGGACATCTTAAGTGCCATTGGAATTGAGTCTACAAGAAGTACGGTAGATGGAATTTACGACGAAACAGTATTGAACTCTTTCGTAGTGGATGCAACTGGAAATGTAATGGAAGGTGAGAAAGCATTCAGCGTAGATGTAAGAAACCAGTACAGAAATAAGACGATAGCAAAAGCAGATAGAAAATACCCAGTTTTCGAAGCGAAGAACGCAGAAGGTGAAATGATTACAATTTTACCGGTTGTAGGTGCTGGACTTTGGGGACCAATTTGGGGATACATCGCAATTGGAGAAGACAACGAAACAATTGCTGGTGCTGCATTCGATCACAAAGGAGAAACTCCAGGTTTAGGAGCTGAGATCAAACAAACTTTCTTTGAGAAAAGATGGGTTGGAGAGAAAATCTCAGTAAACAACCAATTCCAACCAATTCAAGTTGTGAAGGATGGATCTGGTGTAAATGAAATGAAAGTTGACGGTATTACTGGAGGTACAATTACTTCAGTAGGTGTTGGTGAAATGATGAACCGTACCATGGCTGTTTACGTTAAATATTTCAACAACAAGAAATAAGGAAAGCGATGAGTGAAACTGTAGAAAAAACAAAAGCTCCAAGCGAGCCATTATTCTCGAAAAAGAATAGAAAATTAGTTACGGATCCTTTATCAGACAATAACCCAATTACAATTCAGGTATTAGGTATTTGTTCAGCTTTGGCGATTACAGTACAAGTTGAGCAGGCCTTTTGGATGTCTGTTTCTGTATTGTTCGTATTGGTAATGGGTAACTTAACAATCTCTTTGTTAAGAAACTTAATTCCGTCTAGAATTAGAATTATTGTACAATTAGTAGTTGTTGCCTCATTGGTAATTATTGTGGATGAATTGTTACAAGCCTTCGTACCAGATATTTCTGAGAAACTATCGGTATTCGTTGGTTTGATCATTACCAACTGTATTATCATGGGACGTTTCGAAGCATTTGCTATGGGTAACAAGCCTTGGCCTTCTATCATGGATGCCTTAGGTAACTCATTCGGATATGCTTGGATCTTGTTATTGGTAGCCTTAGTACGTGAGTTGTTCGGATCAGGAAAAATCTTAGGATTTGAAATTTTCGGTAACAACCTTCCAGGTGAAGAGTCTGGTTTATACGCTATGGGATACGTGAACAATAACATGATGATTTTACCTCCTATGGCTTTGATCGTAGTAGGAATCATTATCTGGGTGCAACGTTCAAGAAATAAAGCGTTAATCGAGGATCACTAGAAAAGAGATTTACTAATTATAAAAGACATTAAATAATGGATACTACATTAGACATATTTGTAAAAGCGATCTTTTCTGAGAATATGATTTTCGCATACTTCTTGGGAATGTGTTCTTACTTAGCTGTATCTAAAACTGTAAAAACTGCAGTTGGATTAGGAGCAGCGGTAATATTCGTATTGGGAATCACTATCCCAATGAACTACTTGTTACAAAACTACGTATTGAAAGAAGGTGCTTTAGGATGGTTAAATCCTGAGTACGGTTTAGATGGTGCACACACAATCGATTTAAGCTTCCTTTCTTTCATCATGTTCATCGCAGTTATTGCCTCTATGGTACAGTTGGTGGAGATGTTGGTTGAGAAATTTGCTCCTGCACTTTACGGTGCTTTGGGTATCTTCTTACCATTGATCGCTGTAAACTGTTCTATCTTAGGAGGTGCATTGTTCATGGCAGATCGTCAATACTCTACAATTACTGATGCAACAGCATTCGGTATTGGTTCAGGTATTGGATGGTTCTTGGCTATCGTTGCAATTGCTGCTATTCGTGAGAAAATTAGATACTCTCAAATTCCACCAGCTTTAAGAGGTTTGGGGATTACTTTCATCCTTACAGGATTGATGGGTATCGCTTTCATGAGTTTCATGGGTATTGAATACAAAAACGGAGATAAGAAAGCTGAAACTCCAAAAGTTGAGGCGGTTCAAACTTCACAAAACATCGAATTAAACAAATAAGATATGGGCTTAGGTATTATTATAACAGTAGCAGTATTCTTAATAGTAGTTTTGTTGCTAACGAGTATGTTGCTATTTGCTAAGGCAAAGTTATCTCCGTCTGGTAAAATTAAAATTACCATCAACGGTGATAAAGAATTAGAAGTAGATGGTGGTGGTTCACTACTTTCTACATTGGGTAACGAAGGAATTTTCTTACCATCAGCTTGTGGTGGTGGGGGTACTTGTGTACAGTGTACGTGTCAAGTACTTTCTGGAGGTGGAAACATCTTACCAACAGAAGAGCCTCACTTTTCTCGTAAAGAGATTGCTGATCACTACCGTTTAGGTTGTCAGGTGAAAGTGAAAGAAGACATGGAGATTAAAATCCATGACGAAATTTTAGGGATCAAGGAGTGGGAAGCAGAAGTTGTTTCTAACTACAACGTTGCCTCTTTCATCAAAGAATTTATCGTTGAGATTCCTGAAGATATGGATTACAAAGCGGGTGGTTACATCCAAATTCGTATTCCAAATTGTGTAGTGAACTTTAAGGATATGGACATCACTGCTCACCCAGATGATCACCCAGGAGAACCAATGAAATTCCAAACAGAATGGGATAAATTCGGTTTATGGGATCTTCAAATGAAGAATGACGAGGATGTAGTACGTGCTTACTCTATGGCTTCTTACCCTGCAGAAGGAAGAAGAATTATGTTGAACGTTCGTATTGCTACTCCACCATGGGATAGAAAAGCGAATGGATGGATGAAAGTTAACCCAGGGGTTGCTTCTTCTTACATCTTCAACTTAAAACCAGGGGATAAAGCAACTATTTCTGGTCCTTACGGTGAATTCTTTATCAACGAGGATTCAGATGCAGAAATGTTATACATCGGTGGTGGAGCAGGTATGGCGCCAATGCGTTCTCACTTGTACCACTTATTCAAGACATTGAAAACTGATCGTAAAGTTTCTTACTGGTACGGTGGTCGTTCAAGAAGAGAATTGTTCTACTTAGAGCACTTCCGTTCATTAGAGCGTGACTTCCCGAACTTTAAGTTCCACTTGGTTCTTTCAGAGCCATTACCAGAAGATAACTGGAAAGAGAAGAAAAGCATGGATGACGAAGGAGACGGATTCGTTGGTTTCGTTCACCAAGCAGTAATAGATAACTATTTAACACATCATGAAGCTCCAGAGGATATAGAATTCTATTTCTGTGGACCACCATTGATGAACAACGCGGTTGTTAAGATGTGTGATGACTGGGGAGTTCCACCAGAAAACGTATCTTTCGACGACTTCGGTGGTTAAGATATTTAAAAGCCCTCTTTTTAGAGGGCTTTTTTTATGCCCCAAATCTTCCTTAGGTAGTAGATTTCAATTGTGAATTACCTGTTAATAAAATAGACCTATATCTACCTTGTT
The DNA here is from genome assembly GCF_033720595.1 of Lishizhenia sp. Lineage (GTDB taxonomy): Bacteria > Bacteroidota > Bacteroidia > Flavobacteriales_D > Crocinitomicaceae > Lishizhenia. The sequence goes on from NZ_JAWWCF010000134.1 coordinate 6,664, forward strand.
TTAGCTCGCTATTGCGGTTTTGTTTCGTTATATTTGTTAGCCCTGTCTTAACGTCTAGTTAATGCAGGTACATAAATCATAAATTGTAGAATTTATAGTATGAGCGAAGAAAATTCAAAAGCAAATTATTCAGCGGATAATATTCAGATTTTAGAGGGATTAGAAGCAGTACGTAAACGTCCAGCCATGTATATTGGTGACGTAGGCGTAAAAGGACTTCACCACTGTGTTTACGAGGTAGTAGACAACTCTATTGATGAGGCCTTAGCTGGATATTGTGACACCATAAAAGTTTCTATCAATGAAGGAGAATCTATTACTGTTGAAGATAACGGTAGAGGTATTCCAACAGCGATGCACACGAAAGAGAAAAAGTCTGCACTAGAAGTTGTAATGACTGTATTACACGCAGGGGGTAAATTCGACAAAGATACCTACAAGGTATCGGGAGGTTTACACGGTGTAGGTGTATCTTGTGTGAATGCATTATCTAGTGATTTAAAAGCTACGGTATACAGAGACGGAAAAATTTGGCAACAAGAATACAAAATTGGTAAACCACAATACGACGTTAAAGTTGTAGGTGAGACTGAGTTGAATGGTACGATTGTTACTTTCCAACCGGATGCTTCGATTTTCGAACACACTGTTTTCAATTATGAGACTTTAGCTGCGCGTATGCGTGAGCTTGCTTTTTTGAATAAGGGAATTAAAATTACCTTAACAGATAATAGAGCAGAATATCAAGATGAAGATGGAAAAGCACCTGAAGAGGTTTTCTACTCTGAGGGAGGATTAAAAGAATTCGCACAATATTTAGATAGAAACCGTGAGCCACTTATTGAAGATGTAATTTACATCGATGGAGAAAAAGACGGTATTCCTGTTGAAGTAGCATTGACGTATAACACTTCGTACACAGAGAATATTCAAGCTTACGTAAACAACATTAATACCCATGAAGGGGGAACGCACCTTTCTGGTTTTAGACGTGGTTTAACAAATACTTTGAAGAAATATGCCGACGAAAGTGGTATGTTAACCAAAGAAAAAATAGAAATTGCTGGGGATGACTTTAGAGAAGGTTTAACGGCAGTGGTTTCTGTTAAAGTTCAAGAGCCGCAATTCGAAGGACAAACAAAAACAAAATTAGGAAACAGAGAAGTTACTGCTCCTGTATCGCAGGCAGTTTCTGAAATGTTGAAAATATACTTAGAAGAACATCCAAACGATGCGAAGAAAATTGTTGAGAAGGTAATCCTTGCAGCAAGAGCCAGAAATGCGGCGCGTAAAGCACGTGAGATGGTACAACGTAAGAATGTTTTAACAGGAAGTGGTTTACCTGGTAAATTGGCCGATTGTTCTTCTAAAGATGCTGCTGAATGTGAGATTTACTTAGTCGAGGGAGACTCGGCAGGTGGAACTGCAAAACAAGGTAGAGATAGAATGTTCCAAGCCATCATGCCTTTAAGAGGTAAGATCTTGAACGTTGAAAAAGCAATGCAACACAAAATCTTCGAAAATGAAGAAATTAAAAATATCTACACTGCTTTAGGAGTAAGAGTAGGTACAGAAGATGATGCGAAAGCTTTAAATACCGAGAAACTAAGATACCACAAGATCATTATCATGTGTGATGCCGATGTGGATGGTAGCCACATCGAAACATTGATTCTTACCTTCTTCTTCCGCTACATGCGTGAGTTGATTGAAGCGGGTTACATTTATATCGCGACGCCTCCTTTATACTTAGTGAAGAAAGGTGCGAAGTCAGATTACGCATGGAACGATGACCAACGTGACCGTTTGGTAGACCAATTCAAAGGATCTGGTCCAGCATCTTCAGTTGGAGTACAACGTTACAAAGGTTTGGGAGAGATGAATGCGGAACAACTTTGGGATAC
>NZ_JAWWCF010000135.1:0-8454 GCF_033720595.1 Lishizhenia sp.
ATTAAAGCTGAGGGTATAAACATGAATAATGATTTTGGATCATGGGCAGATTTCGATTTCAGTAACGACTATATACTTGATTCAACTTTTAATTCGTGGGATTCTACTTTTGATTCCTTCTCGTCAAGTTTCGATTCGGCAGGATGTTCTTCATACTCAAGTGGATGTAGTAGTTGCAGTAGTTGTAGTGGATGTAGTTCTTAATATTTTAAATATTTAAAAATCTTACTCGCTATCCCCCTAAATATCTAACCGTCTAAAAATCTAATTGTCTTTCTAGAAATCTAGGTGTCTAGCCATCTAGAAATCTAAAAAAGATTCATTCTAAACTCCTTTCTGCTTAACTTGTAGACATGGATTACTTCAATTTATCTACAGCGCGTTTGAACCTTCGTCCGATGGGAAAAGAGGATATAAACTCTTGGGCCGAATTTTTTGAGAACAACAATTCTTTGCACTTTTTAGGTATAGAAGCTTGCAAGACGCACAAAGAAATGGCAGAGGAGTGGATAGAGAAACAATTTCCACGCTACGAAAATGAAAATTTAGGCTTGTTGGCAGGTATAGATAAAGAAACGGGTGACATCGTTGGCGTTTGTGGAATTATACCTCGAGAAATAGATGGAAAAAAGGAGTATGAATTGGCCTATTCCGTAAAACCTAAATACTGGCAGAAAGGTTATGCTACCGAAATGACGGCTTGCGTAAAGGCGTATGCAAAGGATAAATTAAACATAGACAGAATCATTTCCATTATCCATGTTGAGAACAATGCTTCAAAGAAAGTTGCGTTGAAAAATGGAATGGAAAGCACAAAGAAAACTACCTATTTAAATATGCCCGTAGAAGTATTTGCCCTAGGGTTGAAATAAGCCTTTTGGAAACTTAGAAATTCATTACTAAGTCAGGTAATTCTTCTAAATCAGATATTTTTAAAACACCATTGCGCTGAGTGAAATTTTCTTCGGGGTCAAACAATACACCTTCAATACCTACAGCTTGTGCACCCAATACATCTACATGTAAATCATCACCTATCATCAATGATTCATGTGCCTTGGCTCCGGCAGATTGTAAGGCGTGTTCAAAAATACTTGGGTGGGGTTTGTTTTGTCCAAATTCATCTGAACACACAATCACATCAAAATAATCAATCAATCCACAGTTGGTGAGCTTAATATATTGCGCTTCACTAAAACCATTGGTGATGATGTGCTTTTTAATGCCCCATTCTTTTAAAGTTGATAGTGTTTCCAAGGTATTGGGGAATAGTTCTTTTTGATAAGGCGCTCTAGAGATGTAGAAGTCTCCGGCCTCATGCAAATGATTTTCTTGGGCTAAGTCTATACCCAAAGCCGTAAAACTATCTTTAAATCGACCAACCCTTAATTCTTCTTTGGTGCAGTATCCTTTGCGGTAACGCTTCCAGTAGTTGTTGTTAATGGCCTTGTATTTTTTCACGAACTGCTCAGGAGTAATGGCGTGCTTAGCCAATTCGAAATTGTCGTGCAATTCAAATAAAGCTACCTCCGAATTTTTTTCAAAATCCCAAAGTGTTCTGTCTAAATCAAAAAATACGTGTTTAATTTTCATCTCTCTCCGCTATTAATTCGCTTTCACATCAACCATTCCTCCTACAAAGTACCAAATACAGCACAACAAGAAAGTGTTCAATACAATACCTGCCAAGATGAGGTAAGGTGTTTTCTTATGATGACCGTAAAACTTTGCGCAAATGATGGAGCCAATGGGAATACTTAAAAACAAAGGTACCAACCAACATGTAATGTAAATCCCTAAGGTCGTTTTTACTTTAACAATGGTTTTATTGAGTCGCGTAAAATTCTTGGGACGTTTGTAATTAGGATCATTGGTCGCCAAGGCCTTTTTATGTTTCTCAACCTTTTTAGCATGATTCCTACGCATGAAATACTCACTCATGAAATAGAAAATTCCCCATGAAATTAAGGCTCCAATTAAGGTGCTAAAAAAAGATTCTAAGAAAGTTAAACCCAACTTTTCACCGGCTAGGGGTGAAAACATAAATTTGAATGAAGCCAAACCTATGATGGTGAGGTATTTCCACATAAAACGTTATAATTTATCTCCAAATGCAATGTCGCCTGCATCTCCACAACCCGGAACAATATAAGAGTGTGCCGTAAGCTCATCATCTATAGCTCCTACCCAAATTTCCGTGGTTGGCGGTAAATGCTTTTGCACATATTCTATTGCTTCCGGTGCGGCAATGCCTGCAATAATATGAGTTTTTCTTGGATTACCGTTTTTTAAAAGTTCTTTATAAACCGTTACCATGGAACTACCTGTAGCCAACATGGGGTCAGAAATAATCAAGTCTTTCCGATCGATGCTTGGGGCTGCCAAATATTCTACTCTTATTTCAAACTCTTCGCCACTTTTGTGCTTTCTATAAGCACTAACGAAAGCAGAATCTGCTTTGTCAAAAATATTCAATAATCCTTGATGCATAGGTAAACCGGCGCGTAAAATCGTGGCTAAAACTAACTCTGTATCCAAAGTGTCAACTTTCGCAATTCCTAGAGGCGTAGTTACTTCTTTTGTAGAATAATTTAATTTTTTAGACACTTCATATCCTAAGAGTTCTGCCGTCCTTTCTAAGTTGCGACGAAAACGCATGGAATCTTTTTGAATATCTACATCCCTGATTTCTGCCATGAAATTATTGAAGATAGAATGTGTTTTACTGAGATCGTGAATCATAGGACTTTTGTTTGTATTAAAGATATTAAATCTTGTGCTAAACTCCCCGAAAAATTAGTTTTAATCTTTAGTTGCTTGACGCTGATGTTTTTAACGAATTCTTGGACTTGATTTGGAGCGAAATTTTACTTGATTTCAGAAAAATGAGGCCTATTTTGAGGGTTAAAAGTGTGGCTTTGACAGACCTTGGATTTCAACTTTTTGATAATTGTCATTTAGAGGAAACTTTTTAGGGTGAAAACATTTTTATTCTTTGCAATCCAAGTTATTTTTGCGCTATGTCTGATAAAAGCGCTAGAAAAGTAGATTTTGGTATTTTCAAAAGGTTGTTAGCCCATGCTAAACCTTACCGTTTGTACCTCATTTTATCTTTACTTTTTACTGTAATTCTTGCGGGACTTGCTCCGCTAAACCCTTCAATATTGGGGTATGCGATCAATACCTATGCAGTGGCAGAGGAAACGCAAAGTGCAGAGAAGTTGATGTACTGGATCATGTTGGCAGGAGGTATACTTATGCTACAGGCTGTATTCATGTATTTTTCTACCTATTTCTCAAATTTATTGGCGCAGTCTATCATTAGAGATTTACGTAAGAAGTTGTATCGACACATGGTTGGTTTTAAGATGAAATACTTCGATAAAACTCCCATTGGAACTATTGTTACCAGATCTGTATCTGATATTGAGGCAGTATCAGAAGTATTCTCCCAAGGGTTGATTAACATCATTGGAGATTTGTTATCGTTAACGGCCATTTTAGGATTCATGATTTACATGGATGCTACCCTAACGTTATTGGTATTGATTCCTATCCCTTTGCTTTTAATTGCAACAAGAATATTTGCCAAAGCCATGAAGTCTGCTTTTCAGAAAGAACGTGTGGCAGTGAATCGATTGAATACTTTTGTTCAAGAGCGTTTAACAGGTATGGCGATTCTACAGATGTTCAGTAGAGAAAAAATTGAATCAAAAAAATTTGATACAATTAATAAAGCCCACTTAAAATCACACATAGATGCGATTTGGGCCTTTTCTATTTTCTTCCCCTTGGTAGAGATATTAAGCTCACTTTCAATTTCAGCCTTGTTGGTTTATATGGCTGTTTTGGTGTCTGGAGATGACATAGAAAGCAAAACAAATTTGGTAGGAACGGTACTTTCTTTTACCATGTATGTAAGTTTGTTGTATAGACCTATTCGTCAATTAGCAGATAAATTTAATGTATTGCAACGTGGTATCGTTAGAGCAGAAAGAGTATTTGAAACCTTGGATTTAACAGATCACATTGACAATTCTGGAGATGTTGATCAAGTAGATTTCCAGCAGACCATTCATTTGAAAGACGTAAGTTTTGCTTATGTTAAAGAAGATTGGGTTTTGAAAAATATCAATTTGGAAATAAAGCCAAACTCTACCGTTGCGTTTGTAGGAGCAACAGGGGCTGGAAAGTCATCTATTGTGAATTTGTTAGCGCGTTTCTATGAATTCCAAAAGGGGAGCATTAAGGTAGGAGATGTAGATATACGCGAAATGAATTTGGCTTATTTGCGAAGAAATATATCTATTGTTTTGCAAGATGTTTTCTTGTTTTCGGATAGTATTCACAATAACATTACCTTAGGGGATGAGAGTATTTCTCGAGAACAAGTAATTGAAGCTGCTAAGGAAGTTGGTGCACACGATTTCATTATGCGTTTGCCAGGTGATTACGATTACCAAGTAGGAGAACGTGGAGGAGTGTTGTCGGTAGGACAAAGACAGCTACTTTCTTTTATTAGAGCTTACGTTTACAACCCGCATATATTAGTTTTAGATGAAGCAACATCTAGTGTGGATGGAGAAAGCGAAGAACTGATCCAAAAAGCAACGGAGAAGTTAACTCAAGGAAGAACAAGTATAGTCATAGCACACAGACTATCAACCATACAGAATGCCGACAAAATAGTAGTGTTGGAAAAAGGAGAAATCGTTGAACAAGGAAACCATCAAAGCTTATTAGAGCAAAATGGATACTACAAAAACTTGTACGAAAAGCAGTTTCTCGAGAATGAAAAATAAACAAGATGAATGATTTAGTAGGATTAAAAGTAGGCGGTGTTCCAGAACACTTTAACCTGCCATGGAGATTAGCCATAGAAGATGGAAAGTTCAGAGAAGTGGGGTTACGACTGCACTGGGAAGACATGGGAGGAGGAACGGGCCAAATGATCCGAGGTCTCGAGCAAAAATCTATAGACGTTGCGGTATTATTAACAGAAGGTATTACCAAAGCTATTTTGCAAGGATTAGATGCGAAAATCATTCAGGTTTATGTTACCTCACCTTTGCGTTGGGGAATTCATGTTCCTTATCATTCAGACATTCAAAAGGTGGAAGACTTAAAGGATGGAACTTATGCAATTTCACGTTCTGGTTCTGGGTCTCAATTGATGGCTTATGTTTTGGCAGATCAGCAAGGATGGCCAACCGATAACTTAAAATTCAATGTAATTGGAGATGTTTACGGTGGTTTATGGGCTTTAGAAAACAACGAAGCGCAAGCCTTTTTATGGGAGAAATACACTACGCACCCTTACACGGAACAAAAGAAATGTAGATACATAGACGAGGTGGTTACACCTTGGCCTTGTTTCTGTATTGCGGTAAGAACTGATGTTTACGAAAAACATTTCGACAAGTTAAAAGAGATGTGTGAGGTGGTGAACCATAAAGCAGAGGAGATGAAAACCATGGAAAACATCATTGATGTTATTTCTTGGAGATATAACCTGAGAAGCTCTCACGTACAAAGTTGGTTAAACGAAACCGAATGGAACTACAAGGGAATTGAATATCCTTTGGCTTTCGAAAAAACGGTGCGTTACCTTAAGAAACTTGGATTGATTACCGAAGAAGAATCAACAGATTTCAGAGAAAAACTATTTTAGTAGCCCATAAAAGCGAGCGCATAAACATGAGTAAAACAGGTGTAAAGTATTTCGTAGAACAATGTAAATTGAACAATTTGAGAAATGTAGTTATTTCTCCAGGTTCCAGAAATGCTCCCCTAACCATTGCTTTTTCAAGTGATGATTTTTTCAATTGTATTTCCATTCCAGACGAAAGAAGTGCAGCCTTTGTGGCCCTTGGAATGTCCGAACAATTAAAAGCACATGTTGCAGTACTTTGTACCTCAGGTTCTGCTTTGTTAAACTACACTCCAGCAGTTTCGGAGGCTTTTTACAGAAGTATTCCGTTAATTGTTATATCTGCAGATAGACCCAACATGTGGGTAGATCAGGGAGATGGACAAACCATTCGTCAAACCCATGCGTTGGCCAATCATTTGCGTTTTGAAACGGAATTGAAAGAGCATTTAAAAGATTCCAACGATGTATGGGAATTGTGTAGAAAAACAGATCATGCTTTTCAGGTGGCTACAACTGCAGAAAAGGGACCTGTTCATATCAATTTCCCATTTACCGAACCTTTGTATGATATTTCTGAAGTAGACTATACTCCGCAAAAGCATATCAATTTTGTATCGCCTAAAATGACCTTTGATGCCCATCAATTGGAGCAATTCAAAGAAGTTTGGGATAGGTCAGAAAAGCGCATGATTATCGTGGGACAAATGCCTGTCAATCCAAAGTTGCAAGCGCAGCTGGTAGATTTGGCTACAGATACTTCAACCATAGTTTTGGTAGAGAATACAAGTAATTGTACCCACCGCAGTTTTATACAATGTATAGATAGAACGTTGAACAGTATTTCTGCAGAACAAGAAAAAGATTTTGCGCCAGATTTACTGATTACTATAGGTGGAGCAGTGGTGTCTAAGCGCATCAAAGCCTTTATACGTCGAAACGATATTCAAGAACACTGGAGGGTAAGTGAAGATTTCAATTTCATGGATACCTACCAAAAGTTGTCGGCAACCTTCCCCATGAAAGCAGAACAGTTTTTTGAGGAATTACCGTTGACCAAGTGGTCTAGAAATGCCAATAACTTTGGAGGGAAATGGAAGCAATTAGATTTGCAAATCCAAGCCCGACACGATGCTTATTTCTACGAAGCTCCTTATGCAGACATGTCCGTTTTTGAAATGTTGTTAGACTACATCCCAGAAAACTCTGTTTTGCATTTTTCTAATTCATCGGTTATCCGCTATGCCCAGTTGTTCGATGCTATTCCAAGTATAGAGCGTTATTGTAACCGTGGAACTTCAGGAATAGATGGATCTACGAGTACAGCAGTGGGTGCAGCATTAGCGCGTCCGGATAAATTGCATACGCTTATTACCGGAGACATTTCTTTCTTCTACGATTCTAATGCCTTGTGGAATAAAATTCTGCCGAGTAATTTGAGAATTTTCTTGATCAACAATGAAGGTGGAGGTATCTTCAAAATCATTCCTGGTCCGGGCACTACTCAAGCTTTGGATGAATTCTTTACCACGCGTCATCAAACCAAGGCCGAGTATCTGTGCAAAGCCTATGATGTGAATTATTTCCAAGCAGACGATTTGCAGAAGATAGATACACAAATGGAAGATTTCTACGCCAAGTTAGAACGACCAGCTGTGATGGAAATCTTTACGCCGTACGAAGAAAATGACAAAGTGTTAAAAGCTTATTTCGATTTCGTAAAAGTAAAGTAGGAGCCTTTCCGAGGTGAGCTCGGAACCGCGCTTTCCAGTATAGTCCCCAAAAGATAGTTTAAGTCGCAATACAAGCTACCATCACTTCCGCTGGTCGTAAGGGTAGCTCGTTGCTTACTAAAACCATATTCTGGGGAGCTGTCCTTCCTATCGCTAGGCCTTATAAAAATTGAAAATAGATCCCTATACTATGAAAGTAAACAGGAGATTCCGGTTTGAAACCTGGTCCAACTGGAACGGTAGGATTGTGTAGTTTTTCCGTTAATCCAAAGCTGTACCTTAGTTCAGTTTGCAAATCGAAAAACTGAAACTTGTTCAATAATCCTAATCCAAAATTCAAAGAGAAATTATTACGCTTTGTATAATCTGTCCCCAATACAGGAGAACTAAGCCTTCTCTGATAGGCGGGAGCAAAACTAAAGAATAGAGAATTTTCATCCTCTTTGAGGTAATAATTCAATTTGGGTTGAAAATTCAAATAATAATCAAGTAGAGGATTGTCTTTATGGCGTGCACTCGAATAACCAAATGAGATTACAGGATTGAAGAAAAGATGATCGCTTAGCGCTCGTTTCGTGCTAATCCCTAATTCATATCCAGGACCATTTGATTTGTCACGTCCAATTACATTGCTATAGTTGGCGCCTACTTCAAAACCATAACTCCATTTTTTGTCTTTTTCCTGTGCGAAACTCGATAAGGCAAAGCTCAGCAGTAAGATACTTGTTAACTTTTTCATTTTTCATTGTGTTTTGGGTTAAGTAGTGTATTTACATATACTGCATGTTGCTTTTATCGATTGAAAACAAAACGTCATTTCTTTTCGCTTATTATATTAGTTCAGAATTTAAAATGATATGCGATGAGGTTCTTTAGTTTTGTAAGTGTGTTACTACTGGTATTTCAGGTTTTTACAGTGGATGCTCAAGTTTCTGAAAAAACAGATTTAGTAATCGGGGATAAACACCTCTTGCGTTCACATATTCTTGGGGAAGATCGTGTTATAAATGTTTATCTACCAGATGACTACAACGATACCATGGCTTATGATATCGTCTATCTTCTCGACGG
>NZ_JAWWCF010000136.1:0-8382 GCF_033720595.1 Lishizhenia sp.
ATCAACTCAACCTATCTCGAGTATAAAACTCCATAATGCTATGGGACAACTCGTTGAATTCTATTTTGTCAATCAATCTAACTTTCAATTTGAAGTAAAAGATTACGATCCTGGAGTTTATCATTTAACCGTATTGAATAAGGATGGCTCTAGTAATTTTAGAAAATTAATTATCGAATAGTAAACGTGCCCCTCCATTAACATGAGCGCAGCGAATGCTAATCATCAAATCATTCGCGAAGCGAAAATCAAATCCCTCAAATCATCAAATAAAAAAGCCGCCCTACCCGGAGGTAAGACGACTTTAGCTGCTATGATTATTTAACTGTTCCTAATTCCAACCTCCACCGAGAGATTTGTAGATGTCAACAAAGGCATGTAATTGATTTCTTTTTGTTTCAATCAATTCAAATTTAGATTCAAGTGCATCGCGTTGTGTGAGCAATACTTCCATGTAATCGGCTCTTGCAGATTTAAACAAATCATTAGAGATTTGGATGGATTGCGTTAAAGCATCCACACGTTGTGATTGCAAAGCGTAGCTCATTTCTAAATTGTGTAAGTTCGAAAGCTGATTGACAACTTGTAAGTAAGCTTTCAATACGGTTTGCTCATAGTTGTAAATGGCTTGAATTTGTTTTGCATTGGCATTCTTATACGTTGCTTTTATCGCTTTTCTATTGATCAATGGTGCAGTTGCATCTCCAATCAAATTGAAAAGCATAGACTCTGGCGTTGAGATAAGCAATGCGGGGTTGAAAGATTGTAAGCCGAGTCCTGCTCTTAAGGTTAAAGAAGGATAAAAATTAGCGCGCGCCACTTGAATGTCTAAATTGGCCGCTTCTAATTCTAACTCTGCTTGTCTTATGTCTGGTCTATTCGCTAATAATTGAGAAGGAAGCCCCGCGTGAATAGTGTCGGGAACCAAAGTGTTGAAATTTGCTGAGTTTCTAGCGATAGGCTGAGGATAGCGTCCCAACAAGAAGTTGATTTCATTCTCCGTTTCTATGATTTTCTGTTGTACCTCGTATTGCAAACTTTTGGTTTTCATTACCTGAGCTTCAAACCTACGAACGGCAAGCTCTGTAACACGTGCGGATTTTTTTTGCAGGCGAACCACTTCAAGTGCATCCGATTGAATAGCGATGTTTTGTTGAATTAACGTCAGCTGATTATCCAAAGCCATCAATTCATAATAGGCATTAGCAACCTCAGAAATCAGATGTGTTACCATGAAATTTTTACCTTCTATTGAAGCGAGATAGCGCATCACTTGAGCCTTTCTTGCATTGCGTAACTTGTGCCAAATATCCACTTCCCAGTTCATAAAGCCACCTACCATAAAATCGGGTACTACCTCAGGTGTTTCTCTTCCCGGTTTAATGTCGGTTGTAGCCTCAGAAGCACCTTGCACTGTATAGCGACCAACTTTTTCACCAGCTGCTCCAACGCCCAAAGAAACAGAAGGAAGGTATTCCCCTTTTTTGGCACTCACCTCGTTGTTGGCCATCTGAATTTCTTGTAATATGATGTTCAACTCCTGGTTGTTTTGAAGCGCGGTATCAATCAAGGCGTTTAAATAAGGATCCGTAAAGTAACTTTTCCAGTTCAACGTGCCAGAATTCAAGCTGTCTTTCGACATGGCGAATTCTTGCGGTAAATCCTCTCGCAATTCTTTTTCCACTAAGGTTGGGGTCTTGCAGGCTCCCATAAGGAGCGCTACAAGACTTATTCCCACTAGCATATTTAATCTATTTATCTTCATCATCATTGTCTTTGTTAAATTGACTTTGGAATTCCATAAACCCTTCAGATAGCGGGTTGTCTTCTTCGTCTTTAATCAAGCTTCTATTTTCTGCAAGTTTTCCAAATATGTAGTACAATCCAGGTACGATAATTACCCCGAATACAGTACCGAACAACATTCCACCCAGGGCAGAAGCTCCAATGGTCATGTTACCAATTGCTCCCGGACCATGAGCTGCAATTAATGGAATTAACCCTGCGATAAAAGCAAAAGAGGTCATTAAAATTGGTCTAAACCTTTCTTTTGCCCCTGCAATAGCAGCATCAAACACTGTGAAGCCCTCGCGTTTTTTCTGGATGGCAAACTCTACGATTAACACGGCGTTTTTACCGAGTAAACCTACTAACATTACCAGGGCAACCTGAGCGTAGATATCATTGGCAACTCCCATCATTTTTATGAAAAGGAAGGAACCGAAAATACCAGCAGGTAAAGAAAGGATAACAGAGAAAGGAATAATAAAACTTTCATACTGTGCCGCGAGTACAAAGTAAACGAAGATCAATACTACAATGAAAATGTATATTGCCTCATTACCTCTCCTAGATTCATCTTTCGACAAACCAGCCCAGTCTATATCATATCCCTTTGGTAATGTTTCTGCTGCAACTTCCTTAATTACGTCAATTACCTCACCCGAAGAATATCCTTGTGCAGGATTACAACGAATCGGCGCAGTTGTATACATGTTATACCTGTTAATCTCATAGATACCTTGTGTCTTTTTCACTTTCATGAAAGCAGAGTAAGGAACCATTTCATCCTTGTCATTTTTTACATAGAAATTCAAGATATCCGTAGGTAATTTTCTGAACGAAGGATCCGCTTGAACGAAGAGTTTGAAGAAACGTCCGTATTTAATGAAACCTTGTTCGTAGGTACTTCCCACCAAGATAGATAAGTTGTCCATGGCCTTACCAATAGAAACACCCTTTTGCATGGCCAATTGGTTATCTATTTCTAATTCATATTGTGGATAATCGGTTCTGTAGAAAGTGAACAGTCCTGTAATCTCTGGTCTCTTCTCTAATTCATCCATGAATTTTTGAGTAACACCGTTTAAACGGTTGTAGTCAATGCTAGAGTTTTTATCCAACAATTGAAGGGCTATACCTCCGGCAGCACCGTAACCAGGTACAGCTGGCGGACCAAAGAATTCAACTTTCGCACCGGGAATGTCCTTCACCTTTTCTTCTAATTCCTCAATGATTTCAGGAACAGTATGGTGTCTTTTATCCCAAGGTTTTAAGTTGATGATACAAGTACCTGAGTTAGAACCACGACCTTGTGTCAAAATTTCATAACCTGCTAAAGCAGACACAGATTGTACCCCATCAATTTCTTCGGCAGCTTGTTGTAATTCTCTAGAGATAGCATAGGTTCTTTCCAAGGTAGATCCAGGAGGTGTTTGTAGCACCGCGTAAATCATACCTTGGTCTTCTGAAGGCACGAATCCAGAAGGTAGAACTCTTGAAATACCAATAGTACCCACAGCAAAGATTAACAACAATCCCCATGTTACGGCTTTACGGTTGACTATCTTTTTAAGAATTCCTGTGTATCCTCCCGTCATTTTGTCGAATCCTCTATTGAAAGAATCTAAACCTCTGTTTAGAAGGTTTCGTTTGCGCTCTTTTCCATGATTGTTTTTCAAGATCATTGCACTCAATACAGGTGTAAGCGTTAAGGCTACCAATCCTGAGATAACAATTGAGGAGGCCATCGTAATGGAGAACTGACGGTAGAATATACCTACAGGTCCAGACATAAAGGCTACCGGAACGAATACAGAAGTCATCAACAATGTAATGGCGATAATGGCACCAGAAATTTCTTTCAATACTAATTTCACCGCTTGAGTTGGAGTAAGATGCGGGTTCTCTTCCATCTTGGCGTGAACGGCCTCCACAACCACTATGGCATCATCGACCACAATTCCAATGGCCAATACCAAGGCAAATAGTGTAATCAAGTTGATGGTTAATCCAAAGGCTTGAATAACGAAGAAAGCTCCGATTAAAGATACTGGTACGGCAAGTACTGGAATCAAGGTAGATCTCCAATCACCCAAGAAAATGAATACGACTAAAGATACCAATATAAATGCATCTCTCAACGTGTGTAATACTTCAGTAATAGATGCGTCCAAGAAGTTAGAAACGTCATAAGAAATTTCGTATTCAACCCCTGGAGGGAAGTCGGCTTTCATTTCTTCCAACTTCGTTTTTACTTTTTCAATTACGTCTATGGCATTCGAACCATAAGCTTGGTTTAAAGTAATGGCTGCTGATGGAAATTCATCCTTATTGGAGTAGATGTCGTAGTACTCCGATCCTAATTCAACCTTGGCAATATCTTTTAGTTTCAAGACTTCACCGTCTGCATTGGCACGTATAATTACGTTTTCGTATTCCTCATCTTCGTTGTATCGTCCAGGATAGGTCAACACATATTCTATAGACTCTGAACGTTTACTATCGGCTCTACCCAAACGACCAGGAGAACCTATAATACTTTGTTCACCCAAGGCTTTCATCACCTCTTCTGTAGAGATGTCGTATGCTCGCATTCTGTCTGGGTTTAACCAAACACGCATGGCGTACTGTCTACTTCCCACAATTTGCGCTCTACCTACACCGTTGATACGTTGTAGTTCTGGCAGTAAATTAATGTAGGCGTAGTTGAAGATGAACTTCATATCTGTGTTGGCAGTATCCGTACCGTAAAGGTTCACATACATCAACATATTAGGCATTAAACGTTGTACCCTTAACCCTTCCAACTGAACGATGGCCGGTAAACGGTTTTTCATTTGTTGCACCCTGTTGTTGATGTTAACCACCGCCTGGTTGGGGTCACTACCTTTTTCGAATACGATTTGAATGTTGGCCTCACCTGAACTGGCTGCTGTGGAGAACATGTATTTCATTCCCGGAACTCCATTGATGGCTTGTTCTAAAGGAATTAATACAGAATTGGTAAGAACGGTTGAACTCGCTCCTGGATAGGAGAGGTATACCACAACCATAGGAGGAGCAATATCTGGAAATTGTGATTTGGGAAGTGTATTGATAGATAGCGTACCTACGAATACAATCACCAAAGACAATACAATAGCCAGTACTGGTCTTTTTATGAATTTACTAAACATTGTATTTTAATTTTTTTTGAACGATTTTTATTCTGCGTGTAATCTCAAAGTAGAAAGTACCTCTTTTGGATTGTGCAGTTCATATTCAATTTTATCGTGTTCACGAACGTTTCTTAAGCCTTCTAAAAGGATTTTGTCTGAAGTATCTAACCCTGATTTAACCACATATAAATCGGGCATTTCTGCTTCAATTTCTATTTTTCTAGATTGTAATTCATCGTTGGCATCAATTACGTATACATACTTCTGATCCAATACTTCGAACGTGGCTTTTTGAGGGATGACAATGGCATTATTGAAACGTTCTTTTACTTCTATGTTTCCGGTTTCTCCGTGACGTAAAAGTCCGGTTGGATTAGGGAAAGTAGCTCTAAATGGAATGTTACCTGTTTCGTTGTTAAAGTCGGCCTCTATGGTCTCAACTATACCGCGATGTGGGAAGAATTTATTGTTGGCCATTTTTAAACCGACCTCCAAGAAACTGTCTTTGTCCATATTGGTTTGATAATCTAAATAAACGGCTTCAGGAACGTTGAAATATACCCACATCTTACTGTTGTCAGACAGGTAGGTCAACAAATCTCCTTCGTCTATTAAACTTCCCAAACGAACATGGAATTTGTCAATTATACCATCGTAAGGAGCTCTAATTTCAGTGAAGTCTAAGTGAACTTTACGCAAGGCCAATTCAGCTTTTGCTTTGTCTAATTTTGCTTTAGCTAAGGCCAATTCATTCATAGAAACCACCTCGCTATCCGCTAGTTGTTTCGTGTTTAAATATTCTATGTTTGCGAATTCAGCTTCCGCTTTTGCTTTTTGCATTTCAGCCTCATACAAGCGCGGCATAATTTGAAACAACAATTGGCCTTTTTTAACGTGCTGACCTTCATCTACATATATCTTCTCTAAATAACCTCTCTCTTGGGCTCTTATTTTTATGTGTTGTATCGCATGAATTTGCGATACATAATCTACCGTAATAGAGGTGTCCATTCTCACAGGAGTAGTCGCTAGAAAATGTGTAGCTAACTCCTTTTCTTCATGTTTTTTTGATTCACAGCTTGCGTTAATAAATAAGGCACACAAGCCCAGCATTATGCACATTCTTCTCATAATAATTTTGCTTTTAAAGCATTAAATTGTTTGGAAATAAAAATTGATGGTATGCCAATAACCACTTGGTAGAATACCAAGTTTTGACATGTGGTATCTGCACCTAAAAGTTATTTCTAAGTGAACAGATAAAAGAAGATGTAAATCACAGTCTAAATACTTCTAGAACTAGAAATAGTGATTTGAATGATGATGCTTTGAATTCGTGAGAATGAAAAATGGCTTCTTCCTCGTGAATGTCTATAGAAACAACTGCTTTCTGTAAGAGAAAGAGTGTTTTAAGGAAATCTCCGAATGCGGAGAATTTTTTGTGTGACTTGTCTTCGTCCTCTTCCGCACCGCTTTCTGATGTTTCAACACCAAAGAGGTGCTGACTATTTTCTGGCGTTGCATGTATGTAATGTGCGTGAAGATCTTGAATTGAATATACCGATTGGTCTTCTGCTTGTGAACCTACTTGTTCAATACCAGAAATTTCAGCAAATGCACGACTAATGGTTTGGTTGAAACCAATTAGAAGCAGTACGCTCAGTGCAATAATATATCTGAAAAGTGTATTCATTTCTGAACGCAAATGTAATACGCCTTTTGCGAGGGTGCAAAATTCTACTGCTAATTATTTGTTAAAAGAATTTCGAAATCCTTTGTATTTTCATTTACCGGAGCCAGAAATGAGGAATTAACTTTATTTCTTATCTTGTCTTCAAATTAAACCGCACTGTTATGAAATGGCTTGTTTTACCGCTACTACTGGGAGCCTTAAACTTACATGCTCAACGTCTATTTTGGGAGGAAAAGGAATTGAATCCGTCCAGCACTCCGCAAGAGTTGAATGCTTTTATCTCACATTTTAAGGCATCTGAAATAGAATGGAACCCTAACAAATATTCCAACTTTCCTTGTCGACTTAAAAATTCAAAAGGGAATTGGCAGTTGTTTGACAAGACCACAAAAATATTGTTGTTTTCTTATCCTAAAAAGCTCAATAAAATGAGTGTTGAATTTCCTACTCCTGCGCAAGAGGAAATGGATTTTACAGTGGTGAATTACAATGGAAAAAAAGGAGTTATTTCCTTTTATTCTGAATTTATTCCACCTGTGAATTGGGATGAAATTGTCTTTGAAAATCTAGGAGAGCTGGATGAAACCTTTACAAAAATTGATTCACTTTTAACGCTTCCTTTTGATGAAGAGAACCATCTGGAGGCATTTTCCATTTCACCTTATGAGCTGTACGGATCAGAAACAAGTTTGTTGGAACATTTAGAGGTTGCAGGTAAAAAAGAAGGGAAATGGTATCGAATAGACTTGCGAGCGGAAGGTCCGGATATACTTGAGTTTGTGAGTGGAGTAGGATGTGCGGACATAAAGGATATACCGCGCCCAACCTATTTGCCACTTTCTGCGCTAGATTTAATGGCTCAAATACAAAAGGAGCATAAACTAGACTTAATTGAAGCGCAAGATGCTAATGCTATCTACTGTTATGGAAGATCTGTAAAAACACACCAATGGGGAGTGTTTGGAGGTGAAGGTGCATTTGAGTTGATAGCACCTATTTATGACAGCGTTGCCTACCACGATAATGCACATTGCTTTGAGTTGTGGTTAGAGGGAAGCGTCTATGTATATGATACGGGGTATGAAGACATATTGCCCGAGAAAAGTTTGAGTGATTTTCAGGTAATATTTCTCGACTACATGTACGGTGTTGGAGTAAAGGATGAAAAGGGATGGCACCTTTATGATGCCCAAACAGGAGATAGACTGGTAAAAGGAACCGCTCCCACCGCTGATGCATTGGTTGATTTATGGCTCAATCGTTTTGATGAAGAGTAGGCGAGGAGGGATTTAAATATTTAAGAATTTAAACCAGAAAGGGGGATGTTTCAACATCCCCCTTTCTGGTTATTTAAAGATCAAATACAATGATTTAAATTCTTAAATCATTAAATTTTTAAATACCGGTGTTACACAATCGTAATCTCTATCTCCTCATCAATCACCAATACATCGCCTTTAATGATTTTAGCTCTACGACGCGTTTCCACTTCACCGTTTCTAACTACCAATTCATCGTCAACGATCATTTTTGCGTGACCACCCGTTTGGGCAATGTTTACGGCTTTCAACAATTTTAAAAGCTCTATGTATTCTCCTTCGAGTAAAAATTCTATGGTTTGCATTATCTGTTTTGTTTGTAAAACTCAAATAAATCGTCGGCACTTTGGAAAGATGATTTTTCACCCTTTAAAACTGCCGCTTCTTCTGCTTTAAGTCTGTCTTTAACGGCCGAATTTAAGAAGAAATC
>NZ_JAWWCF010000137.1:0-8371 GCF_033720595.1 Lishizhenia sp.
CATATACAATTCCCAAGCTGTCATTTCTTACAAATCCTTCATCACAATTTTCATCGTCCTTACATTTTAAAATAGGCCATGTTGATTTACAGGTATGCGAGTCGCATTCAATGGCCAAACGCACGTTTTTATAGGCTTCAAAAACAGGTACAAAATGTTTGTATTGGGTTTGCATTTCTTTCTTGTGCTTCACATGTGGACGCATGGGTCTATGGTACATGGGAATAGACCAAGTATAATCTTTGTGTTTCTCAAGGTTGTTTTTCAAATACCATGTTTGTGCACCACCTTTCCAGATTTCACTGTTTAGCACAACTATGTTGACAAGACCTCCTCCAAATTGTGTAGAGTAGTAGACTCTTTTAGAAGGGACATTAAAGATATTGACCATCACTTTATTGGTTCTTTCGTGGTTACCTCTTGAAGGTACAATTGGAGTGATTCTTCCATCTTTACCTACAGTTAAGGTCCAGTCTTCAAACCATTCAAGCCATTCGTTGTGTGTATCAATGGCAGTGTAGTCTCCATCGAACAATACAGCATGAGGTTTTAGTTTCGCCACCAGTAGGTTTGCTTGTCTGCGCACTGCCGATCGCGTGCGTGAATCTCCTCCAGCAACAAAAGCCAGCGGTGTATTTGGAGTATTAGGAACCGTGTAGAAGTAATACGGAGCTGAAAAGCCATTCTTATCTTGAATAGAAAAGTAGTATCTCGTATTTGGTTGGAGGTTGGTCAATTCTACAAAGTGGTTATTCATCCCTTTGTCTTTGCGCACAATAAATCTGTCTATACAGTTTTTAGGGTTGTTTGGATCAATCGGCAAAGTGTCATAAAAAAATGTGTGAGCATCTACATTCAATTGATCCCAACCTATGGTAGCTGAAGTAGAAGCATCGCCGTAAAACATTACACGAACAAAACGGACTTCAGCCAAAGAGATAAAGCTGAAAAGGGCACTGAATATGACTAAGATATTTTTCATGTTTTAAATTTAGAAAAGACAATTGAATATAAACTTTAGCGCACAAAAAAAGTCGATGCAAAACACCGACTTTTAATATGATTATCTTTTGAGATTAATCTTCAATAACGATTTTTTCAATAGAATCTCCTTCTCTGATATCGTCAATTACGTCCATTCCTTCAACAACTTTACCGAAACATGTGTGGTTTCTATCCAAGTGTGAAGTATTTTCTCTTGAGTGACAAACGAAAAACTGAGATCCACCAGTGTTTCTTCCTGCATGAGCCATAGATAAAACTCCTCTGTCGTGGTATTGGTTGTCACCATCTAATTCACAATCAATCGTGTATCCTGGTCCACCAACTCCAGTTCCTTTTGGACATCCTCCTTGAATTACGAAATTAGGAATAACTCTGTGCCAAGTTAAACCATCGTAAAATCCTTCTTTTGCAAGTTTCACAAAGTTAGCAACTGTATTTGGAGCATCCTTTTCGTAAAACTCCACGTGCATTTCACCCTTGTTTGTTTTTATTGTCGCTTTCATATTTTTCAAATTTAGCTGCAAAGTTAAAGGAAATTTCAAAGCGTGAGCTCAGTTTGTGTAAAAGGAAGTGAAAACTGTAACCAAAACTCATTTTCACGCCTAAAATTGAAGCACTTTTATTATCTTTCATTGTCTAGAACGCTTATCGAAAGCTTCATTAAAATAGAATGAAATAAGCGGGACATTTCCATGTATTTCATGGGAACTAAATTTTTCAATTCAGAAATACAGATATTTTTGCCGCATGGAGAAACAAACCATCAACAGAGAAGAAACAAGTTTTTTTAGTGATATAGCCAATGCGCTTGTGTACAAGCAAGATACATTAAAAGAATTTATTCAAGAACCCTTTGATATAAAAGCTTTTGCACAACAAATAAAGCTGAAGAATGAAAATTACAACCATAGTTATAGGAAAACCTTACGCGATAGTTTAATCAAGCAATACGCGAATGTTTCAACACCAGATGCTGTAGTTCAAAACACTTTGTTGTTAGAAAAGAAAGATACTTTTACGATTACAACAGGGCATCAACTTAACCTGTATACAGGACCCTTGTATTTCATTTATAAAATTGTTCATGTAATCCAATTGGCAAAACGATTGAAGCAGGAATATCCAAATTATAATTTTGTACCTGTGTATTGGATGGCCTCTGAAGATCATGATTTTGCTGAAATTAACCATTTAAATTTATTCAATCAAAAAAGAGTTTGGGAGAGTGAGCAAACCGGAGCTGTTGGTCAATTTAGTTTAAATGGTTTTGAGGCGTTAAAAGAAGAGGTAAAAGCTTTGTTCGAAAACCAACCTGAAATAGCACACTTAGTAGAAGAGAGTTACGCGGAAGAGGATACTCTTGCACAGGCTACTTTGAAATTAGTGAATACGCTGTTTGGAGAAGAAGGCTTGGTGATAATAGATGCAGATGCACCGGCGTTGAAGGCTTTATACAGACCTGTTTTATTCAAAGAAATTAGAGAACAGTTCTCTGAAAAAGAGGTTCAGCAAAGTACTGAAAGATTAGTAGAAAAAGGTTATCACGGGCAAGTTCATCCTAGAGAAATTAATTTATTTTTCATGGATAACGGTAAGCGTGAACGAATTATAAAAGAAGAGGATGGTAGTTTTACCGCTGGAGAAGGTGTAGTATTTTCTGCCCTGGAATTATTAGAATTAATTGATGGGAAACCTGAACTAATTAGTCCGAATGTGGTATTGAGACCTGTGTACCAAGAATGGATACTTCCAAATTTAGTGTATGTTGGAGGTGGAGGTGAAATGGCTTATTGGCTTCAGTTAAAAGGAGTGTTTGACGCACTAGATCTTCAATATCCCCTGATTCAGGTGAGAAATAGTGTTCAGATTGTAGATGGTGTGAGTCAGAAAAAAATGGCAAAGCTCGGTTATCAGTTTCAAGATTTCTTGCAGTCGACAGATGCTTTGAAGAAAGACTTTGTATTGAATCAATCTGATGAAGAAATTAATTTTGAGGAATTGAATACTGCTTTCGATACTTTAGAAAAGTTTGTTGTACGTGATGTGATTAATGTAGATAAAGCATTGGAGAATTACGGAAAGGGTGAGTTAACTAAAATGCGTAAGCAAATTGAAAA
Organism: Lishizhenia sp.; assembly: GCF_033720595.1. Taxonomy (GTDB): domain Bacteria; phylum Bacteroidota; class Bacteroidia; order Flavobacteriales_D; family Crocinitomicaceae; genus Lishizhenia. The sequence continues at coordinate 3,123 of NZ_JAWWCF010000137.1, forward strand.
CATGCAGAGTAAGTTGATTCGTCACAAAAAGAAAAAGTACGATGACACCCTAAAGAATATAGATAGCGTGCACGACAGATTATTCCCAGGCGGAGGTTTACAGGAAAGAAAGGATAATGTTTTAGCGTACTTTTCTAAATATGGAAAAGATAACTTTTTAACCTTACTTATGGAGAACATGGATCCTTTAGAAAAAGATCTTATTGTGTTATCAGAAAACTAAGGTTGATAGGAGAGTTGTGTACTCCCGTCTTCAAATATTATGAAATGCCATCCTTTGGTGGACGTTTTGATGGATTGCCCGAGCAGGTTTGTTCGGGCAATTACTTTTTTCGCCTTTTGTTTAAACGGAATGCTTTCTGCACAAATTAGATCGGAATCGCCGTTTGCTTGAATACCAAGTAAACGATAATTGTTAGCCGGCAGTATTTGTTGGTCTTCAAAGCGGTAGGTTTTACCGGTAATAGGAGTATTAAAGGTTTCAAGTTCTACCCACTCATTGTGTATATACTTTTCTAGGGTTAGGGAGGAGTATTCGCCGGGATCTTTCAATTCAAAAGAAATTTGAATATCGGACTCAACTATGGAAAGCTCAAAGTTTAACAGCGTAATGGGTAAAATTCCAGGCACTAAATTACACCCAAAATTTTCATAACTTAAGGCTGTGCCACCTGATGCATTGAAGGTGGTGAAATCTCCATCTAATCCACTATTCAAGGTTCTGTTGTAATTTGTTTCATGTATATATTCATGGTTGAGCGTGTCTGTAAATTTGGCTTGCATATATCGTGTTCCTGAAGTGGTTAAGTTAGAGAATAGTCCATTGTTAAGCCATTTTGTGTGATTTGCATAGAGTACATAAATGGGGCCCAAGCCACACAGGTTATGCCAATATAAAGAGTTAATATCTACATCATTTCTACATATTAAAAACCGAGAATTGCTCGGGATGCTTTGTCCATATCCATCAAAAAAAAGGTTAGTACATCCAGCAGAACTGTTTAGTAATAGCGTATTCGTCGGTATATTTTCGAAGCTGTCTATTTTAACGTGGCTACTCGAAAAGGGCAGGTTGGCTGCATAAGAAAATTGAAAGTTTTTGGAATTGAAATCTAAGGCATAACTACCCGTATACCCAAAAATTAGTTCTCCGCTTCCTTCTTGTATTCCGCTGCTACACGCATTGATCAATATTCCTGTAATGTAGGGAGGCGAGCAGTTTGAAGTGTTATTTACCTCAATACTTATAGGTGTGGAGCTGAAATTGGGGAAATCGCTTTTAACCAATATTTCATAAGCACTGCTTGTAGCCAAGGCATGAGGTACGTGAACATACACCTGCGTGTCAATTGAGGTTGATTGTAAGCGATAGAGTTCTGAAGAAAATTGGTTTTGAGTACTATCTAAAAGTAGAATACTAAAGTTATTTGTGGTATCGAAAATACCAAAACTCTGAATGCTGAGTAAAACGGAATCACCTTCATCACAGTTTACACTTAAATTGTTGGAACTTATAGCGGCACTTAAAATTTGGTAGTTGAAGGAACAATGTGCAGCGCTATCTATTGTGAATTGTGAGGTACATGAACTGTTTATATTGTCTATAACTGTAAAATTATTGAGGCTATAAATTGATCCCGAAATTGACTGTATAGAGTGAATATTATTAAAGTTAAGTGAGTCGTCTAACAAACTATCGTTTTGAAAGAGTTGGTATGAGCTTGATAAATTTTGTCCTTGACATAATATGTCGAATTCTAATTTATCATCCAGTGCGTTTGAATTGCTGCCATTGTTGTTGCAGACGAAGGCGTTGAGTATGGGAGTTGAGATGTAGCAGGAATCTTTGTGAACAGCTTTCAGGTATAGGTTGTCTATTCCTATGTAATCATTATCACCATTTTGTTTAATTGATATTGTAAAGGAAAAGGTGTTGATACTGTCGGGTATGTTAAGAGTGGATGTCAGCCATCCATTTGAAGAAATATTACTGCTACCATTAATAAGGGAGATTTCTGTTGGAGTGTTATTGTCATAGGAATAGCTGTATTTAATATCATCACCATTGTCAAGTTCAACAAAGCAGTAGCGAAAACTGAAGTTTGCGTAATTGGAATTACTTAAATCAAAGGTGTCGGATATGAGGCTTTCGAAGTTATTTCCTCCACAATTACCATTTAGATCTCGTATGCCCCAAAAGTAATTTCCTGAAAAAGCTTGGGTTGTGTCTAAACAAGAGGTGGTATCCCATAGGTCCGGTAAATTGGAACAGGGTGGCGTTGAAAAATTGATGTTAGGAAAAGAACTTGCTTCAAATCCTTCGAAAAAGATTGTGTCTTGAGCAATAGAGTAGGAGCAGGGGCTTATTGAAATAGCTAGGCAGAGTTTCAAAACCCATTTGTATAAGGTTTTCATGTTAGGTAGGTTTGATTAGTAGGTTGTTAGCGTTTTAGAACGCCCAAAGAAGGTACAAAAAAAAAGCCTTGCTACAAAATGTAACAAGGCTTTCTGAATATAGAAGATTCTTATTTTCTGTCTGACATTGGAACGTAGTCTCTTTCGTTAGCTCCTGTGTAAACCTGACGAGGTCTTCCAATTGGCTCTCCGTTTTCAACCATTTCTTTCCATTGTGCGATCCATCCTGGAAGTCTACCTAATGCGAACATTACTGTAAACATTTCAGTTGGGATACCTAATGCTCTGTAGATGATTCCTGAGTAGAAGTCAACGTTAGGGTATAAACCTCTCTTCACGAAGTACTCATCTTCTAAAGCAACTTTTTCTAATTGCTTAGCGATGTCTAAGATAGGATCATCAATTCCTAATTTCTCCAATACATCATCTGCTGCTTTCTTAATGATTTTAGCACGTGGATCGAAGTTTTTGTATACTCTGTGTCCGAATCCCATTAAACGGAATGCGTCATTTTTATCTTTTGCTTTGTCAACCCATTTCTGAAGATCTCCACCGTCTTCTTGGATTTTAGTCAACATTTCAATTACCGCTTGGTTAGCTCCACCGTGAAGTGGTCCCCATAATGCAGATACACCTGCTGCGATAGAAGCGTAAAGGTTTGCTTGAGAAGAACCAACGATTCTTACTGTAGATGCTGAACAGTTTTGTTCGTGGTCTGCGTGTAAGATCAATAATTTGTTCAATGCATCAACAACAACTGGGTCTGGCGTGTAGTCTTCAGTTGGCATTCCGAACATCATGTGTAAGAAGTTCTCACAGTATCCTAATTCATTTTTAGGGTACATTGCAGGATGACGCATTGCATTTTTGTAAGACATTGCAGCCAAAGTTGGAAGTTTCGCCAACAATCTGTGGATTGTTAAATCGATAGCTTCGTAACCTCTGTTAGGGTCTTGAGACTCTGGGTAGAATGTAGAAAGTGAACAAACCATAGAAGCCAAGATACCCATTGGGTGAGCTTGTGCTGGGTACGCCTCAAAGAATTGCTTCATATCTTCGTGAACCAACGTGTGCTTCGTAATGCTGTTGTGGAAGTTCTCTAATTCGTGAGCTTGTGGTAATTCACCGTAAATAAGTAAGTAAGCAACTTCCATGAAAGATGCTTTTTCAGCCAACTGCTCAATTGGATACCCACGATATCTTAAGATTCCTTTTTCTCCATCTAAGAAAGTTATAGCACTTGATGTACTACCTGTGTTTTTAAAACCAGGATCCAAGGTAATGTACCCTGTTTCACCTCTTAATTTCTTGATGTCTATCGCTTTTTCGTTTTCACTTCCAGTGACAACTGGTAGTTCGTAAACCGTACCGTTGAGTTCTAATTTGGCTACTTCGCTCATTTTTATAATTTAATAAATTTTAAGGTTAAAATATATCGACGACTAAGATAGTAATAAACTTGATTGTTCAAAGTATTTAAGACTATCTTAAACGCGAAATAATTTATATTGTCGCAATTATTTCAATTGCATTATTAATTGTTCTGGATTCATGTATCCAATCATCTTTTTTTCTCTCGTTCCGTTGTTGTTTAAGACAACAAACGAAGGGTAACTTAAACGACCATCTAAAAGCACAGCGGCCAATTCGTGGTAACCTCTTCTTCCATTATCTACAAACTTGTATGCCGTACCAAAGAAATTGATTGAATCTCTTTCTTCACCATCAAACTTTACGGCAATGTAATCTTGATTTAAAGCCTTGATTACAGATTTGTCCTTAAAAGTTGATGCATCCATTTTTTTACACCATCCGCACCAATCTGTATATACATCCACAAAGATCATTTTGTTTTGGTCTTTAGCTAAAGAAATTCCTTCTTCCATTTCATACCAGAAAATCACACTGTCGTTGACTGGTGGTGCTGTATGAATGACTTCGTTAACATCAGCTTTTTTTTGATCCTTGATATTGGCACATGAAACCATAAAAAGTCCAAAACCAATTAAGATGTATGATAGTGCTTTCATTGTTATAAATTCTCTAAAGTGTAAGTATACATCATTTTAAAGAGATGATTACGCGTATTACCACCATAAATTCCGTGATTCTTGTTAGGGTAAATAAACAAATCAAATTGTTTATCAGCTGCCACAAGTGCATTAATAAGTTCCATTGTATTCTGATGGTGAACGTTGTCATCGTAAGCCCCGTGAATTAGGAAGTATTTCCCCTCTAACTGATCTACCATGTTTACTGGAGAGTAGTTTTCGTAACCTGTCTGATTTTCAGCAGGAGTACGCATGAATCGTTCGGTGTAAATGTTATCGTAGTATTTCCAATGTGTAACAGGAGCAACGGCAATCCCCATTTTGAAAACATCGTTTCCTTTTAACATAGAGAGCGTGGTCATTGTTCCACCGAAACTCCAACCTTGGATTCCCACTCTGTTTTCATCAACGTAGGGAAGTTGTGCAAAATTCTTGGCAGCAGCTACTAAATCATCCGATTCTAAATTACCCAATTGTAAATAAGTAGATTTTTTAAACTTCGCTCCTCTGTACATCGTCCCTCTTGTATCTACAGATACTACAATGTAACCAGATTGTGCCAAAAGTTGGTGGTACGCAAGGTTCAACCCTCCAAATTTATCCAAGACCATGTTACTTCCTGGTCCACAGTAAATGTTAAAATATACTGGATATTGTTTGCTAGAATCAAAATCAGCAGGTTTGATCATCCATGCATTTAAAGCATCTCCGTTTGCCCCCTCAAGGGTGAAGAATTCTTTTTTCTGGAAGTTGTATTGTTTTAATTCTTCTGCAAATATTGCA
>NZ_JAWWCF010000138.1:0-8281 GCF_033720595.1 Lishizhenia sp.
TGTAGCCAATTATGGGAACAAAATCTTATTTGCTTCGAGTAGAGCTGGAGAAGGAGAATTGACGAAGAAAACATACGCTTGGAACGAACAACCTTACTTGAACATTTATGAGGCACAAAGAAATACAGCGAACGGTAACCTTACCAATGACAAATTATTCGAAGGCCTGAATTCGCAGTATCATGATGCTATGATTTGTTTCAACAAAGAAAATACACGCGTGTACTTTTCTACAAATCAATTGCGCAAAAAAGGTAAGCTGAAGACAAATGAGGATGGTACCTCTACCCTTCAAATTATGTTGGCGGATGTCGTTGAAGGCAAGATTGCCAATATCGTAAGTTTGAGCATTAACAGTGAAGAATATTCTTGTAGTCACCCCATGCTTTCTGAAGACGGTAAGTTTCTTTATTTCGTTTCTAACATGGAAAACGGGATGGGAGAAACCGATATTTATCGTGCACCCGTAAAGGCAGATGGAACAGTAGGTTCACCTAAGAATTTAGGACCAAAAATCAACACACCCGGACGTGAGATGTTTCCTACCCTACAAGAAGGCAAGCTCTATTTTTCATCAGATGGTCACTACGGAATCGGTGGACTAGATCTTTTTGCTTCAAAAATCAAGGGAGACAACTTTGAAAACCCTGAAAACTTAGGAAGACCCTTTAACAGTGAGATGGATGATTTTAACATCTACTGGACGAAGGCAGGTGTGAACGGATACCTTTCTTCCAACCGATTAGGCGGCAAGGGAGATGATGATATTTATTTCTTCACGAAAGATGATCAAAACTGGTATCAAGATGTATTTGGAAATGTTAAAGAGCAGACGACCAAAGAAATTATACCCTTCGCAACGGTAAAAGTATACGACGATTTAGATTCACTCATTGCTGAAACTCAAGCTGATTCTTTAGGAAGATTTGAGGTTCAATTACCTTGTAGCAGTACCAATAGATTAGTCTTTTCTAAAGAGAATCACAGTACAGAAGAGTTAGATGTTACAACGCCTGACACTCCGAAAGTACCCGAAGAGGAAGATGCAGAGGATGTTTACTTAACGCTGTATAAAACGCTGGTAAAAGAGGAAGATGGTGTGGAAAAAATCATTGTAAACCCTATCTACTTCGATTACGATAAAGCTGAAATAACACCTCAAGCCGAGGTAGAATTGAACCGAGTAATTGATGCCATGAATAAATTCCCAAGCATCGTGATTAAGATTGAATCACATACCGATGCAAGAGGGAAAGATAGTTACAACTTGAAACTCTCTGATGATAGAGCAAAATCTACGAGAGACTACCTGATTGAGCAAGGCATTGATCCTAACAGAATTATTAGTGCTGTTGGGTACGGTGAACAACAAATTAAAAACAAATGTAAAAACGGTGTTGAATGTACCGACGATGAACATTTCGTAAATAGAAGATCCGACTTTATTGTCGTTAAAAAGTAATAATTAAGGGTGAAGGGACCTTGGGGCTGTAGTGATGTAGGCGGCCCCGGGTCTTTCTCCTTTAATAAAAAGAAAAATGCTTAAATCATTTCACATATCTCTTCTTTCATTGCTCTGCGGATTGAGCTTATCAGCCGCTGGACAAACTCCGGGTAACGTAAGTTCTGGAACATTTGAAATGTGGTTAAAAGCAGATCAAAACTCGAGTGTGCTCAACCTGAGTACGAGTACAGCTTCTGATGGAGATGAAGTATCTCAATGGTCAGATTTATCAGGAAACAGAACCAATGACGCTACAAACAATAATGAATTAAGCAACCCTGTTTATTCTGCTGACTCAAGCACTGTACTTAACTACAATCCTACATTAACTTTTGATGGTATTAGTTCAGGGTTGAATTTTGGAAACGATTACATATACCCAGATGCATATGAAGTTTTAGGGATTGAATTTGGAGCAGTTTCTTTTGAAGGATTAAATTTCTTCATTATCCAGAAACCCTCTTCCACTAATTTTAACAAATGTAATCAGTTTATCTACGATGTAGGAAATTATAAAACAGATGGAATGGGCTTTACATATAATCAGAGTACATTTCAGCTATACACTCCTCCTGGATTATTGATTACTGTCGGTGACATATTAAATGGAATACTTGACCCCCTACTATCACCTTTGAGCTCATTCGTTAATGTTAGTATTGGTTCAGAGTCATCTGATACCATTAATCATGTTCACCTTCATGAGACTACTCTTTCTAGAAATACAGTTATTTCCGGAAGTGATCTTTTAGGAAGCATTATTAACTCTGGAGATAAATCCGTATATCTAAATGGAGAAATGAGTTACAATGAGAGCAGTTATGATTTAATAAAACTTAATTTAAACAGCATCCTATGTTCTTCTAGCCATTCAAGTTCATCTGGTCCATTCACTATAGGTAGACAAGCCAAATCGTCAAATCTCACATCTGACTATAACAGAGCTTTTGAAGGCCAAATTGCAGAAGTTATTGGATATTCAGGCGTACTCAGTGATGCTGAAACCAATAAAATCGAAAGCTACCTTGCCATTAAATATGGAATAACGCTTGAACATGGTGGAACTGAAAACGGAAACTACACCGCCAGCGACGGAACAACGGTTTGGAGTGCTAGTACCGCCACTACCACCTACCATAATAACATTATAGGAATAGCCAGAGATGACGATTCTGGTTTACTGCAAAAACAATCGCATACGCAAGATGATAGTCTACGCGTGTATTTGGATGAATTGGACACAATTAACGCTGGAAATCAAGGTACTTTCTCCAATAACCTTTCTTTTTTATTAATCGGTGACAATTCAGATAACCTCTACTCTTCTTCCTCTTATGGTGAAAAACCAGCAGGGTTATATTCAAGGTTAGACAGGGAATGGCGCATTCAAAGCACCAATTTCACAGACACCTTTAATTTGGACATCACGCTAAACAATTACGCCATAATTAATGCAATTGATACAAGTGATTTATACATACTTGTAGACAATGATGGTGATTTTTCATCGGGTGCAAACACTTATAGTTCCACTGATGGGATCACGTTTATATTGAATGGAAATGTATTGAGCATTTCTGGCCTAAACACGAGTATTTTCCCCAATAACTCTTCTAACTTCTTTACCATAGGATCAGGTAGTGGTAACACGCCTCTTCCTGTTCAACTTACCGAATTCAACGTAAATAATACAATTAACAATCACGTCCAAATCAATTGGACGACATCAACAGAAATAAACAATGATTATTATAGTCTTTATCATTCTACTGACGCTGAACATTGGGTACATCTTCAAAAAATAAGCGGTGCAGGAAATTCAGAAATAACCTTACACTATGACTTTTTGCATGAAACGCCTAAAAGCGGTGTCAACTATTATAAATTAGAACAAACTGATTTTGATGGAACAACAAAAGATTTAGGTATAAGAAGTGTACAAATTAACCCTACTACTTCTCAACTACAGGTATTTCCGAACCCTGTAAAAGGAGCACTTCATATAAGAGGTGAAATTGATTTATCGCAAGGAATATATGTTATCAATGAATTAGGTGTTGCTATTAGAATAGACGACTATATGATAATAAGTGACAACCACATTGTTCTCAACGCGGCATATCTCGAAAAGGGTAATTATTATATAAAAATGAACCAACAAACAATGCGCTTTACAAAGCTGTAGTCCCTCCTACACTCCTCAAAAACGCATATGGAGGGAAACATGTTTGTTAATTAAGGTCAGTACTCGGTGCTGGCCTTTTTTTATATCAAAAGCTTTAATAGTAGACACAACAAAAAAGGCTAGCACTATTATGACTGCCGAATTCAGCTACTTCTAAGTTCCAACCCCTCTGCTAGGTTTTTAGAAATCTAGTCTGTTGTTTTATTAAGCAAAGATAGATGAGGAAAAGAACCCATGGTGAACGGATGTATTCATAACCAGACATATCTCAGCAATATTACTATGCTACAGTAAGTACTACAATTCCCATGGTGACAAATGAGTATTTTTAAGAATATCCGTTTCTAACGCTTTCAACATGTCTCAATTTTTCCTATTTTCGATATCTAATAGATCAAGACCATCATGAAAATAATCATCTACTTAATCGCTTTTTTACTGGCTATTTTCTTTTTAATTCTACTCGCAGCAAGTGATCCAAATAGAGGCGTAAATGACACCCTAAACACAGGTTTAATTGGCATTAGTATTATGGTTGGTTCTGGTATAATTAGTCTTTCTATTCTGAGAAGTAATCAAGATAAGTACTAATTAATTCACTAAAACGGATGAACAAAAACAAGAAAAAAACACTTCTACTCTTAATCGATGTCATAAAAAATCAAGTTGTTCTAATTTTTAAAAACTTAAAAACGGTTCTGGCCGTTTTTACTTTTCTCTTATCCTTATTATACTCAAAACTTATTTGGAATGAGGTTGACGATTTACGTTTTGGAACACCAGTATCTGTAGGAATTTCCATTTTAGGTTTATGCATTCTAGTAAGCACAATGTTTTACATATCCTATCTTTTATGGAAAGAAAAAAAGTAAATTAATCGTGTTTCTATTCGATTACTCCCACTCCGTCCTATTCAAGCTCTCATTCAATCTTTTCTCATCAGTTTGAACATACTTCTCCGTTGTCTTAATATTACTATGCAGCAGTAAATACTTCAATTCCCATGTAGATAAAGATTTGATAGAAAAGAGTTATTTCATCGAGTGGTCAAAAGCAAAAGCTTTAAAATAAACAAAAAAGGCTAGCACTTTACGTACTAGCCTTTGTTTGTGGTCCCACCCGGGCTCGAACCAGGGACTTTCTGATTATGAGTCAGATACTCTAACCAACTGAGTTATAGGACCTCATTAACCTTTGCATTACAAAGAATTAACAGTGGCGCAAATGTAAGTGTACTTTCCTTAATTTGCAACACCTTTTTCTACTTTTTTTGGCAAAATTAGTAGGAGCTAGATAAGCTTCTCTTTATCAGTTCACAAACTTATAGCCGACCCCTCTAACGCTCACAATTTTAAGACTTTCGTCGTTTTCTAATTTCTTTCTGAGTTTGGAGATAAATACATCCAAGGTTCTACCTACGTAGTTTCCTTCATCTTCCCACACTTCATTGAGAATATATTCTCTTTTTAAAGTTTCATTTTTGTGTTGAACAAACAGGTGCAACAACTCAGCCTCAATGGCAGACAACTCGATTACCTCATCCTTGTAAAATAACTTCATCCTTTTTAACTCGAAATGGTAAGCCCCTAGTGCCAACACCTCTTTTGCTGCTCTTTTATTTCTTATCTTAAAAAGATAGAGTATCAATACCAACACTCCCCCACCTAAAAGTAAATAAACGGGAGTGTAACTCTGTTTTTCTTCCTCTACAACTGTATGAGCGATCCATGGTTCAGTACTGGTAAAAATAACTTCGTAACAATCCAAAGGCAGATCTCTCCCCTTACACGATAAAATTTCCTCATCCCGGTTTACACTTGCTTTAAAACTATGCAATACCTGATGACTATCGCAAGTGCTCACTTCAACAATAAAATTTTGCTGGGCGCGGTGCTTTTGCATAACCTCATGTACATTATTGTACAATTGATCAGGACTAAATTCTATCTCTTTTTCAAAACGCAGAACATATCTATTCTCTTGATGTTCCACTTCTAAAATTCGTGATGTACTATCTCCAATTTCACTTAAAAACTGGTGACCAATATTTCGTAGCAAAACAGCAATGTATTGTTCCTCATTTTGAGCATGTGTTGGCACCACTGTGCACGTGAATAAAAGAAGAATGAATACTTTAAAAAGTGGAAGTTTTCCCATGCACCAAATTTATTTTGAAAATAAGGTATTAACAATAGAAAAATAAGAAATTACGCGCGATTTACATTAATTTACATTCGTTCATCTACTGATACAAGGCGGCTTTTTACATTGAGGTCATAATCATAAAAATGAAAACCATGCATGCAATTGTTTTAAAAACACTTTTCCTTGGACTCTTTCCATTGTCGTCTTGTCTATTTACTTCTAAGAATAGCCCTGAAAACCAAACTAACGAATCAGCAATCCATCTAAACTACAATCAAAAAGAAGCACATCGATATGGAGGTTGGTATTGTCCTGATAACTTAAACACTTTCCCTGCTGTAAATTTAGCGGATTGGAAAAATGTACCTGTTGTAGAAGGTAGATTGCCAACAGAGGAAGAAGCACGAGGCGAAGCCTCACTAATTTTGGTCGATACAGTAAAGTACCCGAACGCGAAAGCTTTGAATACCCCGTTACCGCAATTGGCAAAATACCACAATCCTTACACCAACAGGGAGGATGTCATTATCATAATTCAAGCCATCTCCATCCAAGAAGATTCCATTGTTGGGTTTCGCTTTTTAAATGGCGGAAACGGGAGTGCCCGTTTAAATGAGGTAAACTTCATCACGCAAGAAAATGCTCGTTCTATGATAGGCGGAAAATTTGTGCAGCATGAGCTAAAAATTAAGGCAGCCGACAGTACGGTATGGAGCCTCATGACAGCAGCCAAAAATGCCACATTAATGCAAATCACCTTTGATCCTCAAAACAAACTTGCCGCTAATTGGAGATCCGAGGCACAACTCAATTATTACTATGCTTCCAAAGATCAACTTGTGAACACCTACTTATCAGATGACTTTTGGGGAAATTGTTATGTGCAAAATGATTTTAAGCAAAATCTATACACAGAAAAATTCTTCCTCATCCGTGAAAAAGATAAAAGCTTCTGCTCCTTAAAAATTGTTTGTGGACCTTACTTGGACGATTACCCGCAACAAGAAAAGGTACTCCTCAATTGGGCCAAACGGATTAAAGATTTGAGTGAATTTGGATCTTTGATTCCAAAACAATAATTCTCCTCCTTGTTCACTAAAAAAGCCAGCTAAAAAACTGGCTTTTTTTCATGAGGCAAGGTGTATCTATCTTTTACATTTAATTCTTTGGTAATTTTACATCTATTAGATAATAGAAAGCGCCTGATAGCCTCAAAAAACTATTGAATAGCTTTACCTAAGTACTTCACAAACATTACGAAAAATGAAAATTAAGAAAGTCTCTATCTCCGAAAAAATGTCATTATTCAGTGATTACTGGAACCCAAGAATAGTTGGAGAACTGAATGGACAACACATAAAACTAGTTAAAGCCAAAGGGGAATTCGAATGGCACAAACACGATAATGAAGATGAAATGTTTTTAGTGATTGATGGTGAATTCAATATGGAATTAAGAGATGAAACTATCGCAATAAAAAAGGGGGAATTTATTATTATCCCCAAAGGTATCGAACATAGGCCAGTAATGAAAAACGAAGTTCAAATTATGTTGTTTGAACCGGCTAATACCATTAATACTGGCGAAAACAAAACATCTGAACTCACTCAAAACAAAATGGAATGGATCTAAAAATAGTAGTTTCGTATCATCGAACCTTTCCATCACGGATGACCTTAAATTAATTCGTTTGTATCCATTCTTGTGGAATAAAATAATCAATGGTGGATATTCTTTAATTGTGTTTATTCTCCAAGAATGGCAGTATAAACACATTACATATATACTACCATATACCGAGATAAAGCGTACTTTTTAAGTCAGAACCCAACACCTATAACAAAGAGAAACCTACTTTGCTCCTAAAAAAATCAAAAAAATAACTAGCTTTAAACCACTAAGACTTACAACCACCACTATTTTCAAGAGTAAAGGCGGTTTTAAATAATTAATATTAAAAAAGGTGTATTTATACACTTGTTGTGCCCCATTAAAAAACCAACCGCACGAATAGCACATTTGCAATTCACACAAGCCACCCTACATACGAAAATTGCAAAAGAGCCATTTTCTTCCTCTGCTCATTGAGAATTGAAATAACTTCACTAAATTTGACCATATTTGAACAAGTATATTTCAGGTCAATGACAATCGGACAAAAAATACGGCAATTAAGGGAAGAATCAGGAATGAAACAGCGTGAACTCGCTGCAAAACTTGACATAGGAGAAGGCTTCTTAAGTAAAGTTGAAAATGACCAAAAGCCATTAAAACGAGAAGACCTTGCCAAACTGAGTGAGTTTTTTAATGTAAAACATTCCGACTTAGAAACGCTTTGGTTAGGAAACAAAGTTTATGACTTGATTAAAAATGAAAATCAAGGTTTGGACGCTTTAAAAGTAGCAGAAGAACAAGCAAAATATATTAGAAGATGATAAATACCTACA
>NZ_JAWWCF010000139.1:0-8166 GCF_033720595.1 Lishizhenia sp.
AACCCCTATACCATTGAGTAAATCCTTTGCAATGTTATTGGCGTAAAAAGAAGACACCATACTTTGGTGAAGGAGCGTATCGTAATTCTGCAAATACATTTCTCTATAATAGGAAGCACCCACCATTCCTCCTGAAGCTCCTGTTACCATTTGGACCGAATTAGAAAAGTTACCTTTAGATACACTATCCAAATGTTGCATCACCCTAAAGGTCCACAAGGCACTTCTCAATCCACCACCGCTTGTATTTACGATAATTAATTTGGGCTTTTCACCCGCCTTTGCCTTCCAATTCTCCAAAATGTTTAGGTATACCTTTTCATCTTGAAGGTTCTGTTGATAATCTTCCTGAAGGCGTAAAAGGACTGTATCATTATAAAGCGATCTTTCTTTATAGCTTAATCCATACGCGTAATTTTTAAACTGCATGTAGTCTGTATGTTGACTCAAGAAGTTCATAGACACGAACAGAACAATAATTATAGGATAGGTCCACAGTTTAAACCAACTAAAAAAAGCACTGATTAACATCAACACTATAGTCAGTAAAAGCAGTATACTCGAAGCTGCTGGAAAAACGAAAACTTCTTGATTTCTTAGAAGTCCCAATATAAAGAAGGATAGAATGATGGTGATCTCAAAAATAGAGGCATTAATGTGGTTTTGACTAAAAACATTTTGTATTACACTATAGTCATAATGCTGTACTCCTCTCGATCGTTTAAATCCAAAATTTTTACCCACATAAACATAGAGCTTATCATCTACCTGTTTAAACTCTTTATCCCAAGACAAGTTTCTGTGCAAAGATGATTTGATATTCGCATTTTTGGGTTCTTCCGGACCTATAGCATTGCGTTTCTTCTCCATTTTGAAGAAATCTTTATTGGTCGGAAAGAAATACAAAAAGGAAAGTAAAACAAATATAAGAGAGCCGCCAAACACCGATAAGATGTACAGGCTGATATCCCAGCTATCTAAAAATTCCTCTTGACTTTGAAACACCGCAATCTTATAACCCAGCGTTACAAAAAACAGAAAAGGAAGTATACTATTGTTTACACAAAACTTAAAGAAAGGTCTTTGCAGTGTAGCTATAAAGGGAAAGTGTGGCCCCATACGTATATAACTATAGGTATGAAACGCCATAGTAAAACCACCTATACTAAAACCAAGAAATAAAAAGCTTAGCCAAGAAGTTTTACCAAGATATTCTGGGCCATAAAAGAGATAAGCCATTCCAAAGCTCTCTCCTATTACACCAAAAAGTATCAAAAACAAAAATACCCAATACAATACCGCAACGATGTTGTATTTTAAATGAGCTATCAACAAGTGAAAAGGAAAAAAATCAAGGATGCCTTTGAATACATCTTTTAGCGTTATTTTTCCTTTCATTGTTTTAAACCTTTAGGAGATTATTTAATAAATTCTCTTTTATTTACTGTCTTAATAAAATCGCTTACCAGGTAACTTAAAGATTTACCTACCACGACATTTTCTTGGGTTGTAGAAGGGGCTGCCTCGGGTAAATGAAGATACGCAACATTTTCGACATTAGAAACTGTTTTCAAATAAATTCGAGCTCTTTCTAAGGTCATACCACTTGGGGTTCGCGCACTAGAAGGCATATCAATTATTGAATCCATATCTAACTCCACGCCAAGGGGTGTTTTCATGTTGTCTTTACACACATTAACAAAGTCTTCATTAATGTTTGCTTGCCCTGCTAGGTAATCTTCGAAAATGGTGAAATAATGTCCGTCTTTTTCTAAACGCGTCAACATTTCTTCTGAGTTATAATTTTCATGTAATCCAATCACATGATACTTCTCCAAGAACCCTTGCTGAAAGGCATAACTGAATGCATTTCCACTATGTCTCCCTTCCTGCTTTCTATAATCTGCATGTGGATCTAGGTTCACTACATTAATTCCTTTCTTTAGACGCTGAGCAGCAAACTTCATTAAAGGAAAAGCGTTGTTATGTCCACCACCAATAAGAATAGGAATTTGATCTGCTGCAACGTACTTATTTAGAACATCCAATACAAAATCATCCAACTCTTCTACCAAAACTCTGTTCTTCTTTAAATCAGAAAAACGGTTAAGCGCTGAAATTCGACCAGCTATGGTTACACCTTTACCTAATAAGAAACGATTGGCTTGTATATTTAAAAAGGTAGATACAAAGGGTTCAAATCCGCCTTCAGCACCAGGGTTGCCTAAATTAGCCACAGGACCTACAGATTCTTCTACACCTATAATAACAAACCTCTTTTTCTCCTCACTTACAATATTCTCTCCCAAACGTTTTTCACCTTCTCGGAGATTGACTCTGTTCAAAAGGTCTTCTGAGGAATATGGGGTATATAAAAAATTCTCTTCTCTACTTTTCATCTTCTTTTTCTTGATACGGAGCAATTGCTTCTAAAAATGCCGCAGGAGGTTGAATAGGGCGCATATTTACTTTATTCACAAAAACCAAAGTGGTACTCGCCTTACTCAGCACTTTCCCTTCTTCATTTTGAATCGCATAATTAAAGTAGATTCTAGAACCTTCTACGCGTGCAATTTTTGTAATAATAGTTAATTTATCATCATATAAAGCCGGACGAATATATTTAACATTGTATTCACTCACCGGTAACATGACATGCTCCTCTTCCATGCGTTTGTACGACATACCTATGGCACGTAAGGTTTCTACCCTACCCACTTCAAAATACTGCGCATAATTTCCATAATAGCAGTATCCCATTTGATCAGTTTCCCCATATCTAACTCGTAAACTTGTACTATGTTCAAAATCGTAATTCACTCTGTTCTAATTTGGTAAAAAACAAAGATGTAAAAAAAGAAAAAATATGTTTCAATTTTTGTAACTTTCCATCAACTTTACCAGTAAATAGTTGTCGAAACTATTGATACCACTAGGTTACAGCACTTTTGAAGTATTTTTTAAAATAGAATAAATATTGACAAATCAAACATTATTCTCTTTTAATTTCTCAGAAGTTCAAACGAAATTTTACTGTAAAAAAAACTATAAAATCAAGAGTGATTTTACTTTTTTTTTAACTTTTTTCTGTAAATATTTGTTCCGCTCGTAACTCTAAAAGTTAACTACGTTGTTTACAGCGTATTAATAACTAGAAAAAGTTTTTAACACAATAAATTAATAAAGTCTACATCAATGAGTGCATTACACGAAGAAAAATGGGAAGCCTGTCTAAAAGTAATCAAAGACAACATTTCGATTCAAGCTTTTAAAACATGGTTCTCTCCCATTTCTCCTATTAAATTAGAAGACAGTGTATTGACGATTCAGGTTCCTTCTCACTTCTTTTATGAGTGGTTAGAAGAGCACTACATCTCGCTACTAAAGAAAGTCATTAAAAAAGAATTAGGTCCTAACGGAAGATTGGAATACTCTATTATTATGGAGAAAAACCAAACCAATTCTACACCTTATACTGTAAAGTTGCCTGCATCGAATAAAAGTTCCTTGCACAACTCACCGGTTACGATGCCTTTAAATGCGAGCGAGAAGCAAATTAAAAATCCATTTATTATTCCTGGATTAAAGAAGGTGAATGTAGACTCAAACTTAAACCCTTCTTACTCGTTTGAAAATTTCGTAGAAGGAGACTGCAACCGTTTGGCTAGATCTGCAGGTTATGCTGTAGCTAAAAAACCAGGTGGTACTGCATTTAACCCTTTATTAATTTATGGTGGTGTTGGTCTTGGTAAAACACACTTAGCACATTCTATTGGTATAGGTATCAAAAACCAATTCCCAAACAAAACAGTTCTTTATGTAAGTTCTGAAAAGTTTGCACACCAATTTATTGATGCGATTAAGAATCAAACAACCAATGATTTTATTCACTTCTATCAAATGATGGATGTATTAATCATTGACGATGTTCAGTTCTTTAGTGGAAAAGAGAAAACGCAAGATGTATTCTTCCACATCTTTAACCACTTGCACCAAAACGGAAAGCAAATCATTTTAACATCTGATAAGGCACCGGTTGAAATGCAAGGAATGGAGCAACGTCTACTCTCTCGTTTTAAATGGGGATTGTCGGCAGACTTACAAGCACCAGATTTAGAAACAAGAATTGCCATCTTAGAAAATAAAATGTACGGTAACGGTATAGACCTTCCTAGAGAGGTTGTAGAATACCTTGCTTACAGCATCAACACCAACATTAGAGAAATGGAAGGTGCATTGACTTCTTTATTGGCACAAGCATCATTAAATAAAAAGGCGATTACTTTAGAGTTAGCCAAACAGATGATAGACAAGTTCGTGAAAAATACTGCACGTGAGGTTTCTATCGAATACATACAAAAAGTTGTTTGTGATTACTTCGACTTACCTATAGAGTTGTTGAAATCTAAAACAAGAAAAAGAGAAGTGGTACAAGCACGTCAGATTGCAATGTTCTTCTCTAAGAAGATGACAAAATCATCTTTGGCAAATATTGGAGCACACTGCGGAGGAAAAGACCACGCTACTGTATTACACGCATGTAGAACAGTAAACAACCTTTCTGAAACAGACAAGCAGTTCAAAAGCTACTTAGATGATCTAGAAAAGAAGTTATCGATTCAATAAGAATCACAACCATAACATTGAATGTCTCTCCTCCTTGGAGAGACATTTTTTTTGTAATTAACATTACCCTTTTCATAAAAACGATTACACACCTTTCGAAAGAGCTCATTCTCCACCTACCTTTGTAATGTATATGTCTAATTACTCTTCCATAAGTGCATTGATCAAATTGATAGATGATCCCGACGACGCTGTCTTTTCTCAAGTGCGCAAAGAAATATTGAATCTTGGTACCGATGCTATTCCCCTACTGGAATCATCATGGGAAGAAGACGATTATGGTCTTCTCTTCCAAACGCGTATTGAGGAAATTATTCACGATATACAATTTTTAGCGACCAAGGATAACTTAAAGCAGTGGTTGGCCAGCGATGAGAAAAACCTTTTGGAAGGAGCCTATATCATTGCCAAATATCAATTTCCAGATTTAGAATTAGATAGCTTAAAAAACGATATACTTAATATTCGTAAAGACATCTGGTTAGAAATCAACACGCAACAAACCATCTTTGAACAAATCAAATCCTTTAATGAAGTTTTCTACAGGATTCATGGTTTTCAAGGAAACACCAAAAACTACCATTCTCCGTTAAACTCCTACCTCAATGTAGTATTAGAAACGCGTAGAGGGAACCCTTTGAGCTTGAGTATACTTTACAGCATTATCGCCCAATCTCTAGATTTACCGATATACGGAGTAAACCTGCCCAATCATTTCGTTTTGGCGTATGTTGACAAAAACAAGAATTACTTAAACCTCAATGAGGAAGATGATAACTCAGGCGTTTTGTTCTACATCAATGTATTTAGCCGTGGTGCAGCGTTTAACCGTAAAGAAATTAAAGACTTCTTAAAGAAATTAAAAATTGATGAGAAGCGAGAATATTTCGAACCTTGTCCGAATACTACCATCATTAAGCGCATGCTCACCAACCTAATTGTTGGGTATCAACAACAAGGAAATTCTGACAAAGTAGAAGAATTAACTGAACTAAAAAATTTATTCTCTTAAAGCCTTACTTTAAGTTTCTTATCCCCTCGTAAACGGCAATTGCCACTGCGTTGGCGATATTGAAACTTCTTATTTTATCCGAGAACATCGGTATTTGATAGGTATCTTTAGCATACTTTTCAGTGATCCAATCATCCAAACCTTTTGATTCTTTACCAAAAACAAGAAATAAATCATCCTCATAAGGTATTTCCCAAAATGATCGCTCTCCTTTACTGCTGAAAAAAGCAAATTTTGCATGACCATGCTGCGCAAAAAAATCCTCAACAGAATCATATTCTGTTAAGTTGATATGCGGCCAATAATCCAACCCTGCACGTTTGAGCTTTTTATCAGAAATTTCAAAACCATAGGGTTTAACCAAATGTAAATTACATCCCGTTCCTAAAGCGAGTCTTCCAATATTACCTGTATTGTTAGGGATCTCCGGTTCAAAAAGTACAATATTTAAGGCCATAATTTTGCTTTGCGGCGAAGATAAGCGTTGTCCGTTAAATCCCTTCATGAATCTTGTAAAACTTACTGTTCACAAAGCGGTAATCCAACCCTATCTTCAAACCATATCATTATTTAATTTTAGTAAAATCAACGCTTCAAACAACTATTTCAGAAGAACTTACGTTATTATATACACGCTAACTAATCATAAACAAGGATGCTTAATTCGTATGGGTTGAGCATTTTTGTTTTCTCCCCCCTTAATATCTTAACTTAAGTCAAGAACTCTCTACAGTGAGCGCCTTAATTTTGACCTATCAAAGGTTAGAATTATGAAAATCACATGTCTTTTACCCCTACTCACGTTTACGCTTCTTTTCGGCGCTTGCACTATACACAAGCGTGTTCACAGACCAGGGTATCATATTAGTCATCCTTTTAAACACAAGAGGATTACACCTAAAAACATCCATAAACCTCAAGCATCGCTACTCCCAAGTAGCGCTACGATAGATAGTCTAAAAACAATTCAGCTCAATACACCTTCTAAGCTTACCGCCACAAAAAGCAATGAGAATACATCTGCAAAAGCACAGCTATCCAGGTCTACTCCTCCAAAAGCTCAAACAAGGAAAGTAAAAGACAGTTCTGCATCAATAAAACAGGAAGTAACCAAAGATGTTCAACGCACCCAAAAACTGCGTAAAAAGAATTTCGCTCCTACTCTTACTACCAAAGATCAAAAGATAAGCTCCAGAAAACTAGCAATTACCATTGGTTTAGCGCTTTTGTTTATGGCCCTATTAGCTGGACTTTCAGTACCTATTTTAAACAAGGTGTTATCTACCACCTCACCTCTTACTACTTTTACGCAAATAGGTGCAAACAAGTCCAGCTTTTTAGGAGCCCTTTTCGGATGGATAGGTATTTTCTTGCTCGATCTTTTGGTGGCATGGGGAGTGTGGAAATACTACAAAGAAGACGATAAGCAAAAAGCCAAAACCTCTGGTATCTTACGTCTTATTTATTCTATCCTCTTGGGTGTAGCCATTCTTCAACTATTCAAAAGTTATAGCGCGGGTACGGCACTTGTTGCACATCAATCTCTCACCAACTTTTTCACCCTTTGGAATGTAGGACTCATCGTTTTTGGAATCCACCTCATGGTATTGGCCTTTTTGTATAAAGCTGACACCGAGAAAAAGTGGTTAACGATAGCATTATCTATCGCTCTCTTCCTCGGCGGTTTGGGTTATGTACTCCAATATGCCACTTACTTCCTATTCCCTCAGCAACTCATCATAAGCACAACCATAGAAAGTCTGTTCATCGTATTCATGATCTTAGGCGAACTCGGTTATGCAGTTTGGATGTTGTTTAAAGGAGGTAGGTAGATTGGAGATTTGTCCTCTGGCTCCACAAAGGAATATAGATTTTGAATTGTGAACTTTCCAAGGTTATCGATTATAGCGCTGTAAAGAGCTCAACCAAGGTATTAAAATACCGAAACATAATGTCAGAACTTAAGTTTTCCAAAATAACAAACACCAAGACCTATTTGAATTCTTGAATCCTTGAACCTTTGAATCCCCCCCAGAGGTTATCGAGCGGAGTCGAGATGAGCGACCTCCCAGCATCGAGTCAAGGGGTTTTGTATGTGCTCGAAAGTCATAAATAATTTCATTTAAAACACGAAAACAACATTTTTTGAATTTAAAAGCTTTGCTAATCGTCCCTAAAAAGAATTGAACACTATATCCTTTTTATCCACAAGCCCTCTACCTTTTATATTAATTTATTAGTTTTAACCAGCCTCTCCATTATGAAACCACCTAGGAGCATTCCAAAACGTTTCATCTTTACAAGGCAAGCCTTAAAAACTGTGGTTTATCCCACACTATAAGGTGAATAAACGCAATTAAGAGATATGATAAATAAACAACATTACGGTTATACGTATGTTGTCTGTAATTAAAAAAAGAATATGGATATAAATTTAATATATATGATACTGGGTGTAATTGCCACGATTTTGGTTGGTTACTGGGGTATCAAGTATACTGCAAGTCATAAAACCATAACTAATCTTC
>NZ_JAWWCF010000140.1:0-8035 GCF_033720595.1 Lishizhenia sp.
CCTCTAGAAACTTTCTCTGGGTTAACCATCATTACATCACCCACTTTCGCTCCTAATAATTTCTTACGAGTAGTTTCATCTTCAACGAATTCCATAGAGATAGTTGATGAGTTCATCACACCACCTTCTTTGATTACGTCTTTCTTCACTAACTCAACAAACTGACCCATTACTAAATCGTTCTCTCCAACTTTTTCACCTGCAGATAACTTTCCGTAACGACGACGCATGTTATCGATCTCCTGATCAACAACTTTATCATCAGCTTTAACTTTTACGTAATCGTATTTGTTTCTTCCTGATAATTTGATGTCGAATTCTGGTGCTAAACCGATTTCGTAAGTGAATTCGAAATCTGCTGGATTGTTAAAGTCACCTTTAACCTCTGCGTCATTCTTAGGAATAGGATTTCCTAAAATTTCGATTTCGTTTTCTTGGATGTAATTGTAAAGAGCGTCATTTACAATTTTGTTAAGTTCGTCGCCCAATACAGCAGCACCGTATTGTTTTTTGATCATTCCCATTGGAACTTTTCCTTTACGGAATCCTGGGATATTGGCTTGTTTTCTATAGTTCGAAAGTACGTCATTTACCTTCTTCTCATAGTCTTCTTTAGCAACTTCTACTTTTAAAATTGCATTTAATTCATCAACGTTCTCACGAGTTACATTCATATTGCTTCTCTTAACAATTAAACAATCTAAAACAAAAAATGGCATAAGAAAACAATCTTATACCACCTTTGATTGTGCGGATGGAGGGACTCGAACCCACACACCTCGCGGCACTAGATCCTAAGTCTAGCGTGTCTACCAATTTCACCACATCCGCAGAAATTATTTTTTCCCCTTACAGTTCAAAAATAGTATTTCAAATAACGCTTCACCTATGGAAAGCGAGTGCAAAGATAATGAATTATTTTCATAGCAAACAATTTCAACACATTTTTTTTACAATTTATTCCATTTAGGCTCTCCTTCTCCAACCCGCTCATCTTTACTGACCTAAAGCAAGATGCAAAACAAAGTTTCAAACTTATTAACAAGGGTTGGTATTCGAAAAGAGAAGCATTACCTTTGTTTTCGAATTTTTTAGCAGAAAAGAATGTATTCTATAGAACCGAAAGAATTAGAAATCCCTCATTTACATCATTTATTGTTGGGAGCTGTGGGCCCAAGGCCTATTGCTTTTGCCTCTACAGTAGATGCTGAGGGAAATCCAAACTTATCTCCTTTTAGTTTCTTTAATGTATTTAGTGCTAACCCTCCAATCATGGTGTTTTCACCGGCAAGAAGTGGTAGAACAAATACAACAAAAGATACTTATGACAATGTAAAGGAGCACCCAGAATGTGTAATTAACATTGTGAATTACGACATCGTGGAACAAATGAGTTTAAGTTCTTCTCCTTATGCCAAAGGTGTAAACGAGTTTACGAAAAGTGGATTAACTCCTATTGCTTCTGACATCGTTAAACCTTTTAGAGTTAAGGAGAGTCCGGTACAATTCGAATGTAAGGTGAATGAAGTTATAGAATTGGGTGACGGCGGAGGAGCTGGTAACCTTGTGATTTGTGAAGTAGTTAAAATTCACATTCGTGAAGACCTACTTACAGAAAACAAGCGCATAGACCAAACTAAAATTGATTTAGTTGCACGTATGGGAGGTAACTGGTACTGTAGAGCCGATAAAAACTCTATGTTCGAGATCACAAAGCCAATTACAACGATAGGTATAGGATATGATAATTTACCTGCAGATATTTTAAATAGCGAAATATTAAGCGCGAATGATTTGGCCAAACTAGCGGGGGTTACCGAGTTACCAAACGAGACAGATGTGAACGAGCACAAGCTCATAGAATTATCTGATCTTTTCGTATCTTTAGAAGAAGACCAAGCAAAACTTGAACAAGAATTGCATAAATTGGCCAAACAACAATTACAAGAAAACAACATTGAAGATGCGTGGAAAACGCTTCTTTCATTTAATAATCAATAAAAGAGACAAAACATGTTTACACTAAGTGGTACTGTTAAAGTAAAAAATGACACGCAACAGATTTCAGAGAAGTTTAAGAAGAGAGAGTTTGTAGTGACGGACGCTTCTGGAAACTATCCACAAGATATATCATTCCAATTAACACAAGAAAGAGTTACTCAATTAGATGATGTAAACCAAGGAGACATGGTTAACGTTTCTTTCTTTATCAGAGGTAGAGAATGGACGAGTCCATCAGGTGAAGTGAAATACTTCAACTCTTTGGATGTATGGAAAGTTGAAAAAATGGGTGGTGGAGCTGCTGCTCCAAATGCAGAACCAGCTTCAGCTTCTAGCGCAGAAACATTTGTTGAAGAAGGAGACGATGATCTTCCATTCTAAGCAACATTAAAAGATATAAAAGGCAGCTTCGGTTGCCTTTTTTTTGTGCCCAACTTTCGTACATTCGTAGCAAAGCAAAAAGTATGAACCCAGAAAAAATTGAACGTAATTTCAAGAATTACTTCCCCAGCCCATTTAGTTTAGCCCTCCTTCTTACGCTGCTGACTTTTGTACTGGCTTATATTTTCATGGACAACTCAGCTGAGGAAAACAAATTACTGGCTTTAAGTAATTATTGGTACCAAGGTTTATGGGATAAAAGTGCCGGCGGTTTATATTTTGCTTTTCAAATGATGTTGATTTTAGTGTTAGGACATGCATTGGCGCTATCTCAACCCTTCAACAAACTGATTCAAAAACTGCTTTTACTTTGCACTAACCGCGTAAACGCCGTGGTGGTTTTAAGTAGTAGCACCATATTATTAGGCTATTTCAATTGGGGACTTGCCCTCATCTTTGGCGCCTTGTTTGCACGTAAAATTGGAGAATATTTTCAACAAAAAAAGCAAGCCATTAATTATGCTCTTTTAGGAGCTTGCGGTTATTTAGGACTATTGGTTTGGCACGGAGGCTTTTCCGGGAGTGCACCCACAAAAGTAATGGAAGGCGATTATTTAAGTGCCTTAGGATTTAACGGTCTCTCTATTCCTGTTGAGAGCACCTTGTTTAGCTCGTTAAATCTATTTGTATGTCTTTTACTTTTAATATTCATCCCCATGATTATGGGCTTTATTTCTAAAAGAAACTCGGGAAGTATTCCTCAACTCAATAAATCAAGGACTACCACTGAACCAAAATCAATTCAGAAACTGGGTATTGCTGAAAAATTCGAACACCGCGTTTGGATATCAAAAGCTTTAGGAATTTTGTTCTTAATTGTAGCTCTACAGCAAGCCCTCAGTTATTCTGGAAAAAGTTCATTGGGGTTCATACAACCCAATTATATCAACTTTTGCATGCTAGGCTTGGCCCTGCTCTTTCATCAAAACCTTAATTCATTTTTAAAGGCTATTGATGAAGCCATACGAGGAGCTTCTGGAATACTTATTCAGTTCCCTTTATACTTTGGAATATTGGGTATACTAAAAGGGAGCGGACTCATTTTTATGTTTACTGAATTCATCATTACTTTTGCCTCGGCAGAAACCCTTCCTTTTTTCACTTTTATTAGTGCAGGTATCGTCAACTTTTTTGTTCCTTCTGGCGGGGGACAATGGGCTATACAAGGACCTATCATCATAGAATCAGCGCAACAATTAAATGCAGATCTACCGAAAACGGTTATGGCTATGGCTTATGGAGATGAATTAACAAACATGTTACAACCCTTCTGGGCGCTTCCCTTGCTAGCTGTTACCAAACTTAAAGCGTATCAAATACTTCCTTTTACCTTTATTCTATTCTGTATTGCAACGGTGGTATTCCTTGCTGGACTTTTACTTTTTTAAAGCCCTTCCCTTCCATTCTTTTTTAAGAATTATAGACGCAAGAAACAGAAGCAATACATAGAATGGTAATCCTAAAAAGAAGATCGGTACAGCATAGATCTCTTTCTTTTTCATACCTTTTAGATATTCACGCACCAAGGCAATATCTATCATCGTTTTTAATCCGATGATAATCAATCCGGTAACTGAAAAAGGAAAGAGCAAAAGAAGGAAGTGCAAATTTACCAGGGTTAAAAACAGAATTGCACCATATTCCAACCAATTACTTTTACTTAACCATCGTAAACGCTGTTGCAAACACCCCTTTATCGTTCCAGGTAAATAGGTTTGAACACTCACGGTTTCTGAAGCACTCACTCCAATAGTTTTCTTTTTACTTTCAAATCCATTTAACAAAAAATAATCGTCTCCAGATAGATATTCCTTTCCCTTCGTTTCTTCGATTACTTCTAGATAACCCGATTTTTTATAAAGTAAATTGGCACCACTTGCAGTAAGCACTCTCCAGTTCCTTACTTTATAGCTCAAGGCATGAAAGAAAAGATAATCCCATTCAAAAAACTTTAATCCGCTAACATTACTTCTTAACGCAACGGGTAACACCCACATATCTTGTATTTCTAACTGACTCAGATTTTCAAAATAGTTCTTGTGGGGGATTATATCTGCATCCCACTGTAATATGAAATTGGTTTCGGCATGGTCAACACCTAAATGTATAGCCGCTTTTTTTCCGTATGAATCTGTTAAATGGTACAATCTAAAATTAAGTGGACTGTCAATTAATTCATCCTTTAATACCTGTACAGATTTATCTGTTGAATGATCATCAATAAAAATTATTTCAAAAGGGTGCGCCGATTGTTCGTGCAGTGCATGTATAATACGATCAATACAATGTGCTTCATTCCGAAAAGGAATTATGAGCGTAATATCTTGTAAATCCAAATGTTTTCCTGTTTCCTTATCCAAATCTCGTCTTGAGATTACCACCAAGTAAAAAGCAGCATAAAAGAAAATTATTAATAGAGATACACTAAGTAGTGGTAGAATCATATGCTTTTTGTTTAACCGTGTAATATGCGCCAAATACAGCAGGAACTCCTAAGTTCAATATCCATATTAGCAAAGAGGAAAAGACAATCCCTATAGAATTTTCTAATAGTGGTAGAAATAATATTAAAGCCAAACTTTCTCGAACAATGAGTCGGTTTAAAAACCAAGATGGAATCAATGTGAGGTAAAAATAATATACCATTGACCACAATAAAAAAGTATGGAACTCACCAACATTAAAACTCAATAGAAAACAGGTATACTGCATGCTAATAATAAAAGACCTGAAAAGACTTAAGCCTAAAAGTCTACCTCTATGCAAAGGGTTGACTTCTACACGGTACTCTCTTAACCATCTGATTTGTTGAATACGCAATTTGGGCATTGAAAAATAACTGATCAAAGCAATTGCGATACAGGCATATAGTAATGGTGAAGGTAGGTCCAGCGGAATAACATCCAGAAATAATAACCCTATTCCACCAAGTACAAGCGTCGAAACAAACTGAGACAAATTTGCATATAGGTTTAAACTAGTATAAGCTTCTTTATTTTGAAACCAACGTCTGGCACCTAAGAAGTTCCCTAAACGATTGGGTGTAATCACACCCATAAAAACACTGGCCAAAACCGCTTTAAAACTAAAATTCTCTTCCTCGTTTATCTGTGCTGCATTCCATTTAATTTTTTGCGCTTCTAACCACCAATTAATGGGCATAAGTACGATCCCAAGCATTAACAACCAGCTATTCTGTATACGAAGCGTTTTAAAATCGGTCCATTGAAAACCCGACAATTTATCATAGAAAATCCAAAGGAAAAGCAAGAACAAAGGAATTTGTAACAAGACTCTTATTTTCTTATTTAACTTTGGAATTCGCAAATCAATAGAATTTATGGTTGAAGATAAGATAATTCTCGGTATAGATCCAGGTACTTCAGTGATGGGGTATGGAATTATTCATGTTCAGAATAAACAACTTAAACTCATCACTTTTGGCGTAATTCACTTATCTAAAATTGACAATCATCCAGACAAATTGAAGAAGATTTTCGATCGCGTTGATGGAATAATCTCGGAGTACAAACCCGATGAGATGGCCATTGAAGCCCCCTTCTTCGGTAAGAATGTTCAGTCTATGTTAAAACTGGGGCGTGCACAAGGCGTGTGTATAGCAGCTTCATTGAAACAAAACGTCCCTTTTGAGGAATATACCCCTAAACGAATTAAACAAGCCATTACGGGAAGCGGAAACGCCTCAAAGGAGCAAGTGGCTGGTATGCTTCAACAACTTTTAAAAATAAAGGAGCTCCCCAAGTATTTGGATGCCACTGATGGGTTAGCAGCTGCTGTATGTCATTACTTCTCCAAAGGTGTTGGAGAACACAATAAATCTAAATCGAAAGACTGGGCATCCTTTATTAAGAATAATCCAAACAGAAAGGCATAAAAAAAGCTTCCATCAGGAAGCTTTAATTTTTTCGGCTATTGCCTTTAATTCCTCTTGGGAATAATTCAGTTTATCTTTACTAAAATTCATATCCTGCACAGAATTGATTGGAATCAAATGAATGTGCGCATGAGGTACTTCTAAGCCCACTACACTCACACCAATTCTGTTGCAATCAAATGCCTTATCCATTTTACGTGCAACTGACTTAGCAAATTGCATCATCCTTCCTAATAAATCATCTTCAATGTCAAAGATGTAATCTACCTCTTCTTTGGGTACTACAAGTACATGACCTTCCGATAAAGGTTGAATATCCAAGAAGGCTAAAAACTCATCGTTCTCCGCTACTTTGTGACTTGGAATTTCGTTATTGATGATTTTCGTAAAAATAGAGGCCATTATCTTTCGATGTTTATGATTTCAAATTGAACGATTCCGTTTGGTGTTTGCACGTCTGCGATATCACCTTTTGCCTTCCCTAACAAACCTTTTCCAATCGGTGAATCAACTGAAATCTTCTTCGCTTTTAAATCTGCTTCATTTTCTGCCACTAAAGTGTAGGCTACTTCCATACCATTCTTTACATTCTTAATGGTCACTTTAGATAAAATGAAAACTTTGTTATTGTCCATTTTAGAATCATCAATGATACGAGCATTCGCTATCACATTTTCTAACTTAGAAATTTTCATTTCTAAAATACCTTGAGCCTCTTTTGCTGCATCGTATTCTGCGTTCTCCGACAAATCTCCTTTATCTCTCGCCTCTGCAATTTGTTTAGAAATAGAGGGACGTTGAACTGTTTTCATTTCGTGCAATTCATCCTTCAATTTCTTAAGACCTTCTTCTGTATAATAACTTATTTGTGACATGATTCTTTGATAATTTAAAACAAAAAACAAGAGAGCCCAAGGGACCCTCCTGTTCTAACAAATATAATGAAATATTTTATTTTAAGCTAAGTGTAATACCGAAGCTATTGATTCCTCCAAATACTGGAGACATTCTGTAACAGTACTCAATACCGATTGGTGCTTTACTTTCTCCAACTAAAGCATCTACTGAGAATCCTGCAGTTAATCCAGATAAAGCATTCGTTCTGTTATCCACAGAGAAAATATCTTTTTCTAATACATAACCAGCTCTAACATTAAATGCAGCTTTTTCAGTTGCCATACCGTAATCTAAACCGAAACGGTATTGGTCATTACTGAAAGAGTTCGCAGTAAACGAACCTGCAGCAGTCAATTTATTTGTTTCAGAGAATAAGAAATCATAAGATACTCCCATCACCAATTGAGATGGCATTTCAAAGTCATTCGCTCTTTGCTCTAAAGTTGCAGAACCACCAGTTGTTTGGTAGGTAATTGGTGTAGCTAAACCATCACCGTCAAATTGCATTGTTGGACCTACATTTTTCAAAGAGATACCAAATTTAACGTGATCTTGCTCACCTGTTACGTAACGGATACCTGCGTCAAAAGCAACACCTGATGCAGACATATTCGCTACACTTTCAGTTAATACTTTTAAGTTAAACCCACCGTAAATAGAGTTAGAGAATTCTCTAGCATATCCAACATTAACAATGTTTTGACGAGGTGTAAAAACAGCTCCTGTTGGTTCTGGTAAATCTACCGTAGTTTGGTAAACCTCACCGAAACCAAATGCCTGAATAGCTACAGAAATAACATC
>NZ_JAWWCF010000141.1:0-8029 GCF_033720595.1 Lishizhenia sp.
TCATAATATGGATTTAATCTTCTAATGCATTTTCTTTCATCCAACTCCATTCTTGTATAGAACGGTAAGGATATTTGGCTTTTACTACGCCATTTTCTATCACCATTAAGGTAGGATTTGCTCTACCTACAGCTTTCAATATTTTCTCGTCGTTCATGAAAGTAGGAACAATGATTCCCGTTTCTTCTCTGAACTTTTGAATATCTTCTGTTGTTGTTACTGCTGCCATAACCACCGGTACTCCGTCAGCTTGAGCATCTGCAACTACACGCTTAATGCGGTCTATACGTTTCTGACTCAACGCCACATTCGGCAAGTTCTTGCTCACCAACAAAATCATACGTGGAGAAGTCAAAATCAATTCTTGTACACTTACCTCTGGGAAGTAAGGATCCAAGCCCATAACAGTATCTCCAATAACGTACATCGTGCTATCGTAGGCTTCTGGACTATACTCCTTTAAAGGAACATAGTATCCACCACCACTCTCGCGTTCTTGTACAAAGACTTGAGCCGTTTGGTGTGCTTCTAACATCTCTTTCACATAAGGCATATTCCTTTCTACCTCCGTCAAATCTGCAACATTTAAATTCGGGTTGAATTCTGATGAAACGATAGAAGGTAATTTTGTAGGAACAATTGTTTTGGTTTCGCTACTCACAAACTCCCATTTGTCTTTGTTCTCTGGCTTCCAAATATCAGATGCACTGAATTCAGCAGAAGTAAAGTCTTTCAATTCTCCTGTTTGCAAATTCTTATACGTTAAGAAAGTTTCGAAAACACCTTCTCTACCATCGTTCATTTTTTCATTCAAATCACTACCTGCTGCGTATGGTCTATAATCTTTCACGGGCATATACGCCAATACATAGGTCACAAACAACGCACTGATAAAGATCACCCATAACGAGGCCACCCAGTAGTTTCCTACCCACTTGTTGTTCGAACGCTTCACCCATAAGGCACCTAAAATGGTGATCAAAGCAAAGAAAATTGGGAAATACCAACCGAACACATAACTAAAGAAGATACTCACGATCATAGATGCAGGTATCATCAACAAGTTTTGGTTACGGGTATTGGGCGCAGATCTAAACGATGCAATAAAAATGAATATAGAGAAATACAAGAAAATTAAATCTTTCCAGAAGGATTCTTGAGGCGTCAACGATCTACCCACACTTCCTTTCAAGGCATCTCCAAAACATCCACAATCGCTTACACACTGTGTAGATTTGTATTCACCTATCTTCACATAACTGTTTGTCGTCTCTAGCACGCGCACCATGGTATCGCTTTCGGCCATTTGTATCTTTTGCTGTGCAGTGCTTGAATTTACCTCATACCTATCTACATCCATGAAGTAGGCATTCGGGTCACATTCTTTGGTATGCCATGTCAACAGCGTGAAAAAGAACATCATTCCCAACGTAAGGAAAGATGCCAATTTGAGTTTTCCTCCTATGATGAGCAATACGCCTAAAACGATTTCTAGTATACAGATGATTACACTCAAAGGAAGGGCGTAATCGATAAAGAATTCTAAACTAAATTCGGGTGCATTGAAAAGCTCTTTTACACGAAAGGCAAGTGCCCCATCTTCAAAATACTCTTCTAATTTGTAGGCAAAACCGAGTGGATCATTGGCTTTAATGAGTCCTGAAACGATGAATAAACCACCCGATATAGCTCTAAAAACATAAGAGCTGAGCTGCAATCCTTTCAATGCAATGAACCCTGCCATCCCTATAAAGAACAGAACGCTCCCTATGGTTTTGTAAAGCATGGCATTGGCTTCAAAATTATCGTGGTAACCGATCACCAAAAAGGTTAATCCAGTTAGGTTTAGTAAGATAGCTATAAGGTTTAAAGGTAGCGAACGTCCGTGAATTTTATCTACTGTTCTCATATCTTACGATTAGTTTTCTTCGTTTAAGTGAATAAGTGAAAATACGGCATAGTTTAGCATATCGTAGTAGTTTGCATCTATCCCTTCACTCGCTATGGTTTTTCCAGCGTTGTTTTCTATTTGTTTTACGCGAAGTATCTTGGCCAAAATCAAATCTGTTAAAGAGCTCACACGCAAATCTCTCCAGGCTTCCCCGTAATCGTGGTTCTTCTTTTCCATTAACTCTTTGGCTTTTTTGATGTAGGCATCGTACAACTGTATAGCTTCCATCTGGGTCAATTCCATCTCCAAATTATCGTCTTGCTCCAATTGTATCAAAGCCATTACACAATAGTTGACTATGGCTACGAATTCATCGTAAATTCCCTCGCCTACTTTGCTTTCTCCATTGATTTGAAGTGTGCGTATTCTTTGTGCCTTGATAAACAATTGATCGGTCAACGAACTCGAGCGAAAAACTCTCCATGATGTACCGTAATCTTTGGTTTTCTTTTCAAAAATTTCCCTGCAAATGGAAATCACTTTTGTATATTGCTCCGTTGTTTTAGACATCCTTAAATATTTCTTCAAAAAAATAGACGTGAAAGATAAGAATAATAAAATTTCTAGCCTACTCCATAACGGTGACAAGGTACTCGATTTGAGTACTCCACGGGTAATGGGTATACTTAATTTGACCCAAGACTCTTTCTATGAACCTAGTAGAAATCAATCGACTAAAGAGTTATTAACAACTGTGGAGAAAATGTTGCAGGATGGCGCAGATATTTTGGACTTGGGTGCTTACTCTACACGTCCGGGAGCCATAGAAGTTCCTCTTGAAGCTGAAGCCCAGCGCGTGCAAGAAGCAGTGACGGCTATTCGCAAGAATTTTGGAGAAGTATGGATTTCGGTAGACACCTTTAGAAGTGAAGTAGCCCAACGCGGAATAGACCAAGGTGCAGACATCATCAATGATGTTTCTGGAGGAACTTTGGATGAACACATGTTTGCTACCGTTGCCAAAAACCAAGTGCCTTATATACTCATGCACATGCGCGGTACGCCGCAAACCATGCAGAGTTTATGTAACTACGACAATTTGGTAGAAGACATCTACGAGGATTTGATGCAAAAAGTAAGAAAATTGAATGCACTCCAACACAACAACATCATACTCGACCTCGGTTATGGTTTTGCCAAAACTTTGGACCAGAACTACGAATTGTTGGCACATCAAAACAAGTTCACCACCATGGGCTACCCCATTTTAACAGGGATTTCTAGAAAGTCTATGATTTACAAAGCGCTTGATATCACTGCCGCTGAAAGTTTGAGCGCGACTACCGCCTTAAACATGTTTGCCCTCAACAAAGGTGCTAACATCTTGCGCGTACACGATGTGAAAGAAGCCAAACAAGTGGTTGAATTAAACAAACGCTTACACCAATAGACAACATTATGCACAAAGTAATCTTCGCTTGGAGTGGCGGTAAAGACTCGAGTTATGCCCTTTGGCAAACTTTGCAAGATCCTAATTTTGAAGTGGTGGCTTTGATGACCACCTATAACATAGATTTACAACGTGTTTCCATGCACGGCACGCACATAGACTTAACGCGCCAACAAGCACAAAGCATAGGCTTGCCCCTCATAGAAATGACCGTGAGCGAAAGCACCAACACGCACTACGAAGAGCAAATGCGCAAGGTACTGGAAGAATACAAAGGAAAACACCAAATAGCTGGTGTAGTTTTCGGCGACATCTTCTTAGAAGATTTGAGAACCTACAGAGAAAACAACCTGGCCCAAGTAAACCTCAAAGGCTTCTTCCCTTTGTGGAAAAAAGACACGCACAAACTCTCCAAAGCCTTCATAGATGCAGGTTTTAAAACAAGAATTTGTTGCGTAAGTGATGCTTACTTAAACGAAACGCATGTCGGCCAAGACTACGACCACAACTTCCTCTCTTCCCTCCCTTCAGAAGTAGACCCTTGCGGCGAAAACGGCGAATTCCACAGCTTTTGTTACGATGGTCCCATTTTTTCAGCACCTATACACATTGAAAATGGTGAGAAAGTATATAAGGAACTGGAAGCGAAGTATGTTACGAAGGAGAGTAAAGTACGAGGCTTCCATTATGTTGAATTGAGGCAAAAGTGAATAGGCAAAGGCTGTTTGGAGTAAGGAGTATTTAAAAGGTTTATTTACTGCCAAGGTTATCGAGCGGAGTCGAGGTATCGAGCCGAGCGACACTTGAAGCAATGAAAAAGAGAAAGCAATTGTTCTGACGATACATCTTAATCACCTTCTCTCGCTTTTATTTCAAATGATAGGTATACCCAACTTGTAGTGCAACACTGTAAAAGGACGTTGTTTTGTGGGGGAATTGCCAAAAGATTTTTGGACGTAACCAAATCAGGTGCTTTGCGGCACTTTTTCGGGTAAGATCATATCCAATACCCAGGGTGATTGAAGGCATAACATCCGTTGAAGCATACCTTGAAGCTTCTTCCAATTCTCCTGCATCGTTAATGCTGAATACTTCATCTGAAGCTACAAAAGTACTCATCCAACCAACACCTATACTCTCTTCCAAAAACAATCCTGAAGCATAATACCTTCTAAAACCCAAATTGACGTCGGCAAATACTCCGGTGTTATACCTTTTATGATGGTAAAATCCAACATCTAAACGCAGAGGAAGTGAGGCTTGCGCTGTAAACATTTTTTCTAGTCCGTATTCCAAAACCAAACCAGGATAAGTAACTGTGTTTCCAAAGTACCCTACTCCCACGTTTTGTTGAACTTGTGCTTGAGCCTGCGCTAAAAACATCACGCAAAGTGTTAAACTATATACTATTCTTTTCATGCTGCTTAGTTTTTATAGGTTTCAATGAAATCACTTACTTCTTGGTAAAATATTTCGGGCTGATCATGTTGTGGTCCATGACAACACTCAGGTATTTTAACGACTTCTTTATCAGCTGCAGGTGTTCCCAAATGATCGTAAACATAGTCTGCCACTCCCACCGGAACGATGCCATCATCGGCTCCCCAGAGTATCAAAGATGGAATGCTAATGTTTTCTAACTCCGGTGTGTAATTCAGCTTGTCCCATTTTTGCATGGTTTCCTTATCGTAAAAGGCATCCGTATAGAAGGAAAATGAAAACATAGATTTAAAAATCAACTCGATGTAAGGCGTAGGGTTATCGGCTTGCACCTCTTCCCAGTTATAGGCATCACCCCCTAGGTTCGACACATAGATATAAGGGAGTCCCTCTGAATAATTTCCCGGATTTGGATGCTCATCGTACCAGTCCACTATATGTTGCCAAAACGCTACATCTGCATTTTCCTCCTCCAATTTAGCCGGAACTCTATCCAGTATGTATTCCTTCATTAATTGCGACTCCAAATCTCCATAAATAGATCCATCCAAATCTATCCAACCTTTGAAATTAGCTGCATGATTATCTCTTCCTAAATACCCCGCGGCTAACTGTCCGCCCCAGCTATGCCCCAGCATAAACAATTTCTTATTGGGGTATTTTTGCTGTAAAAGTTTGACCACCATTTCTGTATCCTCTATATACTGCTCGGGCGTGTGCTTGGCTTTATCGTAGTAACCTTGCGACATCCCACTGTACCTTTGATCCCAATGGGCAACGGCATAATCGTCTTCCAAATATTTAAAGCCCTTGGCAATGGTTTGTTCCATCCCAGAATCGCCTGGACCGCCGTGTACGGTAATCAGCAACACGTCCGATTCCATATTACCTTTGATCCAAACCGGCAACTTGGCTCCTTTATGGTCCAAATAATAGAAGTCTCCTTCGTTTAAAAATTCGGCCTTATTACACCCTGTAAAGAGAAAAACGACCGTGAACAATGTTAATGTAATGATAGCTTTCATGTCTACAGGTTTTTAAAAGTGAATACATAAGCGAGTTGGACAGAACTGTAGGGCAAATGCAAGGGTCTAAATCCTAAATTCCAATACACGTCTGTTTTTAAGCAAATCAAATGCGATTGCTCAGAGGCATGGGTTAAATCATAACCCACTACTACTCCCGTAGAAGGTTTAAATCCCCAATTAGCTCCTGGTGCATACCTGTATCCCCATTGGTATTTATCAAAGTACCAGATATCATCGGTGTGGTAAAAATTGGCCATGGCCCCCACGCCTATATATTGTTCTAAGAAAATTCCAGAAGCAAAATATTTACGAAAGCCTTTGTGCAATTCTATGGAAAGTGAATTCTTTTCTCCTCCGTATACATATCCTGTTTCTAACTTCAAGGGTAACGAAAAATCAGGGGTAAAGAACTTTTCATATTCCATTTTCAAAGCAAATCCGGGTGACCGATAACTATCGTAGATCACCGCACCGCCCAGGTTAAGGTTTTGTTGTGCAACACCCCCCAAAGCTGAAAGGGTAAAGAATGCAAAGAGTAAGTAATGTTTCATAATTGTACGATGTTGGGTACACCTAAGACAGCAGAAACTTACCTTACCCCCATCCCAAGCGTAGATTATTTTTTTGAAGCTTCCTACAATTTACGAAAAGTCAACTTGCCCCGCACATTTTTACGCACATCTATTTCAACCATATAATTATTTTATTAGTTTTAGCTCACCTTCCCGCCACTTAGGGGACTTTTCCCCTTTTTGACACCACCGATGATCAATTCCTAAGGTTTTAGCATTGAAAAAGGTATTTTCGGGAGGAAGTTGTGTTTTATTGGCTCTTTTGGGTGGGTAAATGCAATAGAGAGATAAGGAAAATAAACGCAATTGTGGATATACGATTGTTGTACGCAAGCTAAAAAACCAACATCATTGAAAAAACAAATTGAAAATAAAGTATATGACTTCTTTGTGAATTCAAGTGATTTCAATGGAATGCCTTTAAGACAAGTAAGCGAAGAATTAAGAATTGAATATGAAAATTCTATTGACATTATAAAAGCTCTCGTCTCTGAAGAAAGGATAACAATACAATCTAGTACAAATCCTCACATAATTTGCTCACGGCTTTACCCAATTGATATTCAATTAAAAATTCTTGAAGATGCTAAATCTTGGGAGGTTACAGTTGAGAAAATCGGTGAGATTTCTTTTGTATCAGAAAATACGGAGTTTCCTATCTGTTTATATCCGACAGAAAATCTTCTAAAATCTAAAAGGGATTTAACGGAATTTGGAAATGCAGTTTATACTAAAGAATTAGCTTTTGCTCAACCACAGTTAAAACCAATTTTCTTTGAAATAGAAGTTTTAGAAAGATACGCTAACGACCCACGATTTGACTTTCATTTCAAAGATTATTCTGGTAGAATTTCGTGTAAATATGATGACAATGACAAACCCTATCTCAGAAAAGAAGACGAAGTTTTTCTAAAAACTTTTGGTTTGGGGTTTGATGAAAATAATAAGAGAGTTGCTGTGGTATATTTAAGATATTTATGCGACTTAACACCTGAGCACCAAGTTTATTGGAAAAGTCGAGAAAAAGGAGGGAATTGTAAAATGCTTGAAGAATATCATCAAAATACAATTCAAGGCAATTGGACTTCTTCCTATTCAATATTTAGTGGTTTAATTGGAGAATTAAGCTGCTTAAATAAAATCTCAGAAACGATTTTCTCAAAATCACTATTTAGAAAGAACTTTAATGACGAAAAAAGACCAAAAGAGTTCACCTTCTTTTTCACACCTACATTAAAAAACTATAATGATTTTGTCCATTTACTTGATAAAATGCTATCAGAAAATATAAACAAGGATTTTTTTAAAGGTAAAATGGAGCTATATGACATAGTAGAAATCGAAGATGGATTAGTAGAAAGAAGATCAAAAGGAACTATAAGACTTTTGGAAGAATGGCTCTTAGGTATTTTTAAAACAGAAAAGGAAAATGAGCTAAAAGACATATTTAAGCCACTTAAAAAAGTAAGGAGAGAAAGACAAAATCCAGCTCATAAGATAAGTGAAAATGAATATGATGATAAATTTACAGAGCTTCAGAAAAAACTTGTAAGTGACGCTTATGATTCAATCAGAGCTTTGAGATTTATTTTTCAACAACATCCAAAAGCGAAAGATTTTGAAGTACCTGATTGGTTAGAGAATGGAA
>NZ_JAWWCF010000142.1:0-8005 GCF_033720595.1 Lishizhenia sp.
ACGTGGAAGAAGGTAACTTGCCTTCTACCATTAAATACAAATTTACGGGTCAGCAAGACGAACAGGCGAAGGAGATGGCTTTCTTAAGTAAAGCGCTTTTAATCGCAGTATTCTTAATCTTATTGATCATTGTAACACAGTTTAACTCATTCTCTACACCGGCCATTATTTTATTTGCCGTAGTATTATCTCTTATTGGGGTGTTCTTAGGTTTAATTATTAGTGGAATGGACTTCGTAATTATTATGACCATGATTGGTATCATTGCGTTGGCTGGGGTTGTGGTGAATAATGCTATTGTATTGATAGATTACACCAATTTATTGAGGTCGCAAAGACGTGATGAGCTTGGTTTAACGGAGAACGAACAGTTGCCTTACAGCGAAATTGTTAAAGCAACCGTACGTGGAGGTGAGACGAGGTTAAGACCTGTATTGTTAACGGCAATCACAACCATTCTTGGTTTAATTCCATTGGCGATAGGTTTGAATATTGATTTCGTTGGTTTGATTACAAAATACGATGCAAACATTTTCATAGGTGGAGATAACAATATATTCTTCTCGCCTATGAGTTGGACAATCATCTACGGTTTAACCTTCGCAACTTTCCTAACATTGATTATTGTACCCGCAATGTATTTGGTGTTCTACCGATTTAAATTGTGGATTTACAAAATTTTCAAATGGAAGATGAGAAGTAATATTTAACCTTGTATAGGGCATAATGTAAGGCCTCTGCCTTTGGGTAGGGGCTTTTTTATGCGAATAATTTATGTACACATACGAAAAATTTTTAATAAGAAAAGTTCATATATCGTTTAACTATCCTTTCTGATATTTCATTAAGTTTGAGAGAACCAAAAACAATAACTATTATGAAAAAAGTATTTATGCTTGCTGCGGTTGCGCTAATAGCTTTCGCTTGTACAAAAGAACAAAGAGCCGTAAATAAGTTAGAAGGAACTTGGATACTAGATAAAATTGAAGAAAGTGATGGATCTGTAACCGTAACAGATGAGGATCCTAATGGTGAAGTTACTTTCAATAAATGTAAATTAGCTGATGAGGAATTTTGCTCTTATTCTTCTTCTATTTCGTATGAAGCTTTCGGAAACACCTATGAGTTTTCTGAAACTGGAGAATACAGAGTTCAGGATGAAGAAATTCAATTTAGAGACGATTCAGAAGATACTTCTTACGATGTACTTAAAATTGAAACACTTAAAAGTAAAGAATTAGTTGTTCGTCAAGACGACGAGGATGGCTATACGAAGCTATATTACTCAAAGTAAGTAGTGCATATACAGTAGATGAAGTGCTCCGAGAAATCGGGGCACTTTTTTTTGTTTTAATTTTTAGCTTAAGCATTTAATTTTAAATTTGTTACGTTGCTAAAACTAGAAAATGAAACTTATTAAACTCATTGCGCTCGCATTTGCTTGCGGAGCCTCCATTGCTATGACCTATGGTCAATCTATAGATTGGAGATCCTATAATTCTCAAGCCCACCAAAACTTTTTTGATCTACAAGAAGCTTTCGAAGATGAATTCGGTGGTCAACCTTATGTTTCTGGAAAAGGAATAAAACAATTCCGAAGATGGGAATATTATTGGGAGAGTAGAGTCAATTCAGATGGAACTTTTCCTAGTCCTGGACATGTACTCAATGAAATGCTCATGTACAATGCAGCGCACCCACAGGCAAAATCATATGTTGCGGGAAGTGGAACTTGGAGTTTGGTAGGACCAAAATCTTTACCCACTAATTTGACAGGTCAGTTGAATGGAAACGGAAGACTTTCTGCGATTGCCTTTCACCCAACGGATACGAACATTATCTACGTGGGGGCACCGGCTGGAGGTTTATGGAAAACAACAGATCACGGTGCAACGTGGACAGAATATTCAGCGGGTTTGACGCGTTTAGGAGTATCAAGTATTGTTATTCACCCTACCCAACCAGATACAATCTACATAGGTACGGGAGATAGAGATGGAGGAGATGCTCCAGGTTACGGGGTCTGGCGTTCAACAGACGGTGGTGCAACGTGGGCAGCACATAATTCAGGGATGGGGAATATTACCATTAATGAGCTGATTATGAATCCGAACAATGCGGATAGTATGTATGCTGCAGCTTCTAATCAAAAAATTTATAGAACGATTGATGGTGGGGCGACTTGGTCTTCTTCTGCCAGTTTAGGGATGAACCCGAAGGATATTGCACTTCATCCAACAAACCCAAATATCGTTTACGCTTCAGGTTCGGAATTGCACAAATCAACCAATGGTGGAGCAAACTTTACTCAAATTTCAAGTGGTGTACCCTCTAATCCTTCTCGAATGGCTTTAGCAGTATCTCCAGATGAACCGAATTGGGTATATCTATTGGCAGGAGACGGGAATGGTTTAGTAGGAATTTATCGTTCAACGAACTCAGGGATTTCATTTTCAGCGCGTAGTACCACACCAAATATCTTAGGTTATCAAACAGATGGTTCAGGAAATGCATCACAGGCATGGTATGATTTAGTTCTTGTAGCAAACCCTTTGGATGCAGACGAAATATACGCAGGAGGTATCAATATTTGGAAATCTACGGATGGCGGAATGAATTTGAGTTGTGCTTCTTATTGGGTAGGAACCCAAGGGAGTATTGATGGTGTTCATGCCGATCAACACGTGCTAGAATTTTCACCACATAATAACATACTCTACAATGGTAATGATGGTGGAATATATTATACGATGGATGATGGTACAAACTGGACAGATATTTCAAGTGGTTTAGCGATTGCCCAAATTTACAAGATAGGTGTATCTCAACAAACGAAGGATTTGGTGATTACCGGTTTCCAAGATAATGGAACGGGCTATACAACAGCGGCGAATGATTTTTATACTGTAATTGGAGGTGATGGTATGGAGTGCGTTATAGATCCAACCGATGACAATTACATGTATGGTGCTTTGTATTATGGTGACATAAGAAGGTCATCCAATGGAGGTAATAATTTCTCAGGAATTACCAGTTCAATTTCAGAATCTGGAGCTTGGGTTACTCCCTATAAGCTAGACCCAAATAACTCAAATACCATGTTAGTGGGGATGGAGAATGTTTGGAGAAGTACAGATGTGAAGGCTACAGCGACATTTACACAAATAACAACGTTTTCAGGTTCTCAGAAAATAAGAGATATTGCTATTGCACCTTCGAATAGTGATGTAGTTTATGTTTCAAGAAGAGATAATAAACTGTGGAAATCAACGAATGCAACTACAGCTACACCAACATGGGTGGATTTAGGAGCTAATTTACCTGTGAGTAATGAACCAAGTGATATTGAAATAGATCCAACCAATCCGAATCACTTATTTATTGCACTAAACAACAATATTTATGAATCGAATAATGGAGGTTCCTCTTGGGTAGATATCTCAGGAACCTTACCGAACATAGCTTTAAATACTATAGTTATTGATCATGAAAGTTCTGTGAATGCTATGTATGTGGGTATGGATGTAGGTGTATATTACATCGATGATAATTTAACGGATTGGGTTTCTTATCAGACAAATTTACCGAATTGTGAAGTTTTCGAATTAGAAATTCAATACGATAACGTGAGTTGTGGAGGTCAACTTTTGGCGGCTACTTATGGACAAGGGTTGTGGAGGAGTGATTTAAAAGATCCAGGGGGATTGGCTCCTGTGGCTTGTTTTACCTCAACATCAGAATCAGCATGTGAAGGTAGTGTGGTGAGTTTTACTGACCTTTCTAATTTCACACCTAACAGTTGGTCTTGGAATATTACACCCTCTACTTTTCAATATGTCAATAGTACGAGTGCTACCTCTCAAAACCCTGAAGTTATCTTTGACGCAGGAACTTATACAGTTGCACTAACGGTAACGAATGCACAAGGAAGTGATGTAGAAACAAAAACGGCTTACATTACTGTAGGTCAGGCAGATTACCCTTGTGATTACAATGAAAATTTTGAAGCGGAAACCACATGTTCTACCTCTAATAATTGTGGAGCAACGGTTTGTGGTTTATCTTCTAATTGGATAAACCTAGCTAATGGAACCGAAGATGATATAGATTGGAGAGTTGATACTGGAGGTACACCTTCTACTGGGACAGGACCAAGTGTTGATAACACCTTAGGAACAGCAGCGGGTAAATATGTTTATTTAGAGGCATCGAATGGTTGTTTTCAGAACACTGCGACCTTAGCGTCGAACTGTATTAAACTTACACAAGCCTATAACTTTAGTTTTGCCTACCACATGTATGGTGGTCATATGGGGCAAATTCACGTAGATCTTTTCTATAACAATGAGTGGCACGAAGATTATGTACCGGTGCTTTCTGGAAACCAAGGAGACCAATGGTTCACGCAAAACGTAGATTTATCAGCACACCAAGGTGAAACCGTAAAGTTGAGAATAAGAGGTGTTACAGGTTGGGATTTTGAATCAGATATCGCCATAGATGATATTCGCTTTACACCAGTAGCTGGTTCTCCAATTCCTGCTTCAACTTGTGCCAACTACACCTCTCCAAGTGGAAACTACGTTTGGAACTCTACTGGTATTTATACAGATACGCTCACAGGAGCTGGAGGGTGTGATAGTATTGTAGCTATAGATCTTACCGTTTTGGGGGCAGATAATACAACAGAAAATATTACAACGTGTAGCGCATATACTTGGCCAGCTAATGGACAAACTTATGCCTCAGCTGGGAACTATACAACAACCTTAAGTAATGTGAATGGTTGTGATAGTGTGGTTACGTTAAACCTAAGTTTTAGTAACGCAGCTTCAAGTACTCAAAATGTGAATACTTGTGGGGCTTATACTTGGGCGTTGAACGGACAAACGTATAATGCCAGTGGTACTTATTCGGAAACTGTATTAAGTACTGCAGGGTGTGACTCAACTGTTACCTTAAACTTAAACATTGGTCAACCCAATTCATCAACCCAACAGGTTACGCAGTGTGATGCTTATATCTGGCCTGTTGATGGGAATACCTACAACACATCAGGGAATTACACAGCAGTGATAGCCAATGCCTTAGGATGTGATAGTACGATTACTTTACAGTTGACGATAAACAATGCCGTTGCGACCACACAAACTGAAATGGCTTGTGGTTCTTATGTTTGGCCAGCAAATAATCAGTCGTATACCAGTTCTGGAATCTATACAGAAACACTGCAAACCATCAATGGTTGTGATTCTTTGGTTACGCTAGATTTACAAGTGAATCCATCGTATAATTTTACAGAAACGGTTAACTACTGCGGTGATTATCTGTGGATAGAAGATGGAAATACCTACAGCTCAACAGGAGTATATACAACTACTTATACCTCGGTGTTTGGTTGTGATTCTGTGAGAACTTTAGATTTATTTATTGAAGATGTTGAAGCAGTTGTAAATGAAGTTGACCCAATTACTCTGGCAACATTTGCAGGTGGTAATTTACAAAATCAATGGGTGGACTGTAATAATAATTATGCGCCAATTCCAGGTGAAACAGGGTCTACTTTTGTAGCAACGGCCAATGGTAGTTATGCCTTAATTGCAACGGGGCAAAATTGTTCAGATACTTCTGAGTGTTTCGTGATAGATAAGGTGGGGTTAGATAAAGCAGATGCTTTTGAATTCAATATTTACCCAAATCCAGTGAGCGATAAATTGTTTATTACCGTTCCAACGGAGCAAGGTCCGGTAACTGCGCGCTTGTTCGATGCTAAAGGGGCACTAGTAGAAAGTTTCAACTTTGAGAACGGACAAAAAATAGAAATGCTCTTCCCATATGCAAAAGGAGTATACACCTTAGAATTGCAAGTAGATGGAAAAGTAGTTTCAGAGAAAATAATTAAGCAGTAAGAAGTTTTGGTTGTCTTTCGATTTACTTAAATAAATGATCGAAACTACACCGTAACTTCTGGTTAAATACTTCGGCTGCAAAGCCAGAGAATATATAGCGCTACATCAGGCTTCTTGCTTATGTGGCGCTTTTTTGTTTCAATCCCTACAGCAGGGTGATGCTTTTGTTGCTGGTAGAAAGGAAGTCTATACAAAAAGGGAGATCAAATTGTGACCTCCCTCATACACTAGTGTACTAACACTTTGATTTTATTTCTTGGCAAGCTCGTGTTTCAAACCTTCCCATTCAACGAGGTGCATTTTAATGCTACCTACTGCTATTTTCGCTTTTACTAATACAGGTATTCTGTTTCCATCATTGGTTACCCAAAACTCAACATCTTCCTCGTTTTTAAAGTAACGTCCTTCTTGGACTACAGGTACGAACTTCATGCATTCAAATTCGCCCTTTCTTATTTTAACGTTTTCTATTCCTTTATATTTCATTTTAAGTGGCCAAAGTTCACCGTCCATAAA
Source organism: Lishizhenia sp. (assembly GCF_033720595.1). Classification (GTDB taxonomy): domain Bacteria; phylum Bacteroidota; class Bacteroidia; order Flavobacteriales_D; family Crocinitomicaceae; genus Lishizhenia. The sequence goes on from NZ_JAWWCF010000142.1 coordinate 6,426, forward strand.
ACAATCGAAGGTGGTAACTTGATCTACTTTCATGTTTTTAAAATCTAAAGTCCTCGCGTGATAAAAGGCGGAGATCATATCCTGAACACCTAAAGGTACTTTTACCGTTTCTTCTCCTGTGTTTACGGTTTGTTTGTCTTGTCTAAAGGTGTAATTCTGTTTGATTTCATGTCCCCCCTCATAAACATCTCTAATAAACTCCCATGGAAAAGCACCCTCTTGGTCCATGTAACTTTGGTAAACATCTTCTACTTTGTAAAAAGCATTAAATGCTCCCAAAGACCTTCCTTCACCTTTCATGTGGTAGAGTTTTCTTCCCGTTGGAGATTTTTTTGAGGTTTCATTCACCGTCAAGATGGCTTCACCTGCATCAACAAAACCGTAACTTACTCTATATCTTAATCGTTCTCCTGCTTCAAAACTTTTGCTCTTTGCTGTAGGGTATTTAACGGCAGTCGCACTTACCAACCCCAAGCCTAAACTCAAAACGATAGCTGCACCAAATGTCCATTTCATATTTTCAAGTTTTTATATTCACAGAGTATAACGCAAAATCTTTGCCATTATTAATTCAAAGTTTAAAGATTAAAATTCAAAAAGACTATTTGGTCACGAGATATAACGGCTTTTAACCAATGAAATCTCAAAGCTTTATCACAAAGCACAAAGAGCGTGTATTTTCTTTATCTTCTCTAATTACTAGACCTTAGATCAATGTTTAAATCTTTAATACAACATTAGAATTTTTCAAATTTTCGCTGCACACCAAGCTTAAATCAGTTAAATACCTCAAATTTTAACTTTTCAAACATTCGAACCATCAAACCGATAGGCTCCTTTTCACAACTATGTATTATTTTTGTAGCCTTAAAAGCTAGAAAAGTGGAATTAGAGAGACTGGACAAAATTTTGATCAACAGAGGATTGGTAAGTACACGTGTAAGAGCGGAAGAGTTAATCAAAGAAACAGGGGTTCTTGTGGAAGGAAAATTACTCACCAAGCCAGGGAAGAAATTTCCAGTTGACGTAAAAATAGAATTGTTAGGTCAGGAATTACAATACGTCTCTCGTGGTGCACTTAAGCTAGAAAAAGCATTAGATCTTTGGGGAATTGACCCTACTGGAAAAACAGTGATGGACATCGGTGCTTGTACGGGTGGATTTACAGAATTGGTACTGGAAAGAGGTGCTAACAAAGTATTTGCTGTTGATGTGGGTCGAGACCAGTTGGCACAGAAACTCAAAGAAGATGAGCGCGTAATAAACCTTGAGAAGACACACGTTAGAGAGCTCAATAATAAATTGATTACCGAAATGACGCAGCTATGTGTTGTGGATGTATCTTTTATCTCTTTAGAAAAAGTTCTGCCCTTTATTCACGCGTTTATGGAACCAGATTCAGATCTTGTTTTGTTGGTAAAACCTCAGTTTGAAGTAGGAAAAGAGAATATTTCTAAAGGGGGTATTGTGAAAGATGTAAAGCTATATCCAGGGGTCATTGAAAAAGTGCAGAAATTGGCTGTGTTAAGTAATTTTATTTACCAAGATCATACAGAGAGTCCTATCCTAGGAGGGAATGG
>NZ_JAWWCF010000143.1:0-7983 GCF_033720595.1 Lishizhenia sp.
GTGTCATAGTGGAGGATTTTACCGATGCGTCAGTCTTAGCTTTAAATGTCTTCTTTTTTTAAGGTGTATATGAAATATGCCTCTAAATTAATGAAAAGATTTACGTTAATATACGACCATCAGCAGGGTATTCATCACTTTTTAATCTGCTCTTAAGGCTTGGATATCGTTTACCATATCATCGAGTTTTGCTTTTATTCTTCCATATACAATATTAAAATCCCATTCATATATTTTACCGCCAACCAGGTAAAGTAGAATGAGCATACATAGAACGGAGAGTAGGATTACGAGAGGAATACCAGCAATACTATAAAGATCAGGGTAAGTTTGAAGTAGTTTTTCAACTGCGTATTTACCCAGATGTTTACCCTCCACATTTTTCATCCAAAATCCTAGAAACAAGGCCATAAATATATAAGGGTAGAATAGACGTGAAAACCTTCTGTTCACGGAAATTTGATTTTTAAGCCATTGGTCAAAACTCATTAAATAATCATAAGAACTTTTTGAATTGTCTATGTTTTTAAGACTTTTTAAAAACTTTATGTTCAGTAAGAATAGTATGTTCAAACCTATAAATAGTAGTATACCCATGTAAGGTAATCCTACCAGAAAACTTGCGGTCAAGACTACCAGTGAACCGATTACTATAAGTATCAAGTTCATCTTAAACATGCGTTTAAACTTCTCAATAATGTGCGTTGATTTTTTGCTATAGAGTTTATTTACACGAGGGGCTACTAAGGCATCTGCATCCATAAACCCCTCTTTCCAAATTGATTCAATTGATTTTTCCATTATCCTTTTCTAATATTTTTTTTAAGCGTTCCTTAATGCGTTTAATTTTTACGCCTATGTTGTTGGAGTTTGTTCCTAAAATTTCTCCTATTTCTTTGTAAGATTTTTCTTCTAAATAAAGCATTATTACAGCTCTATCGATTTCTGACAATTGTCGTATGGCATCGTAAAGTTGGTTCAAATCTTCATTAGCAAAAGCCTTACTATCCGCTGTTAATTCTGGGGGGATATAGTCAGAGGCAAATAGCTGTGAACCATTCTTTTTCTTTTTGAGTAGCGTTAAGCAAACATTTAAGCTAATCCTGTAAATCCAAGTAGACCATTCAGATTCATTTTTAAAGTTTTCAGAACTGCGCCAGATTTGTAAACATGTTTCTTGGTAGTAATCCTCGAAATCTTCCTGAGAATTGGTATAAGCCCTACATAACTTAATGATGATGGATGCATAGGGCAATATATGTGTGGTGTAAAAATCACTACTCATGTATTAAGCAATATTTAATACTCTGTTTTCTTCTAATGCTGTTTTGTCCAAATACTTTCCGATGAAGTATCCGATGAATAAACCTACACATATTCCTATTGAACTCCCATTGGGGTCCTGTAAGATAGATGTTCCAAGGACAACACCAAAGACTATTCCTAAGCTCATAGAGTATTCTTGGTAGTGATTATGAATAACCAAAGAGAAGTTTTTATTTAGGAAGCCTAGAAATAAGCGTAGTTTTTTTCTAAAGTACGTTTTTCTTCTTGTTTTGATAGGCTTTATATCTAATCGTGTTAATTCTGACTGAATCATTGTTAATTCTTCTTTTGTGAAATCTCTTCCCTCTAAAGCTGATAACACCTTTAAAAATCGATGGTAAACCTTACTTTCTCTTTTTGAAGTGCTTTGCTGTAATAATTCCTCGAGCTGTTGTTTTGTTTCTGAAATCGTCATTTTACTTTGCTTTTATAAGGTTAGTGGCTCGAGTTTATGATTTATTACACCTTCTAGAATTATTTTTTGAGGATTTCCACAGGGTAGATTTTTTTGAGCAATAAGAGGGGTGTTGTATCTTCTGGATATGAAAACCTACCTAACACTTTTGGGGTGTTGTATTACGCTTATTTCAACCTCCCAAATCAACAGAGAATATGGGGCTGATATACATGCATTGGCCGGAAATAGCGTAGCCTATCATTCTCCCTTTGCAAGTATGAAAAATCCTTCGTTGGCTACACTTCAAACAGATATTTCTCTTGCTGTGAGTTACAGTAATAAATTCTTATTGAAAGAATTACAAGCGCAAAGTTTACAGCTTCACCTCCCCATTAAAAAGAGCGTCCAACATCAATGTTTTGTTTTCGGAATTCGGCATTTTGGTCACAGCCTGTATAGGGATATACGTTTCAACCTTGGCTATGCCATGGAGCTCTCGGAAAGATTATCCCTGGGGGTGCAACTAAACTATTTATACTTGGCTATTGGTCAAGGAGACTTTATAAGGCACAAGCTCAGTGGCGATATGGGGTTGCATTATCAGTTGAATGAAAAAACGCGCTTAGGTATGTCGGTTCTTCACCTCAATGAACCAAGAATAGATCTATTCCTAGATGCTGGGTACAGATCGACCATATTATTAGGGGCAGTCCATGAATTGAGTGAAGGAATTGAGGTGTTAGGACAAATAGAGAAATCCAATACGCATCCTTATGTGCTAGCAAGCGGAATTCGTTACCAAGCGCATGAAAAGTTAGAATTACTCGCAGGTATACGTTTTCAAACCTGGGAATATGCCTTAGGGTTTAGTTACCGAAACAGTTGGTTTAAACTCATTTGTGCCTTTCGTTTCGCGCAACAATTGAGTGGGTCACCTTCTTCAAGTTTTATCATTAGTTCGTTTGAAAATGAGTAGGGTTTGGACCATAGCATTCCTTCTGTTTGCTTCTCTTTTACATGCACAAGAAGAAATACAAGGTAGTTTAGAGTATTTAGCTGAACAACAAGAGGTAGAAGAAATTGATCTCACTCAAAAAAGAGACCTTTTGCTGTTTTACCTTGAACATCCCATCAACTTGAATCAGAATGAAATTACGCCTCTTGTAGATTTAGGCTTAGTTACGGAGCTACAGGCTCAAGCATTAAGCCTTCACAAACAAGAGGCTGGAAAGTTGTTGAGTATTTATGAACTTCAATCCATCGAGTTTTGGGATTCAGAATCAATTTCTCGTGTACTAGCTTTTGTTGTCGTTAAACAGAGTTTTGAAGATAGGTCATTGCCCTTGCATGACCTTTTCATGTACGCCAACAAACAAGTTTATCTTAAAAGTTTAGGAGCAACTCAAAAGAAGAGAGGGTACAGTGGTGATTCAACTATTAACGGATATTTAGGAAGTCCAATAAGCTATTATTTACGTGCTCGTTTACATTATGGTAGAAATTTTAGTTTGGGTTTAACTCTGGAGCAAGATGCTGGTGAACCTTTGCAAAAATCCAAACTCCCTGATTTTTCATCCATTCATTTGTTTCTCGGAAAACGAGGCGTTATGGATGCATTGGCATTGGGTGATTTTACAGCGCAGATTGGTCAGGGCTTAATTCATTGGACAGGCTATGGAGCGGGAAAATCTATGCAACTGACAAGCATTAAGAAAAACGCCCGGGCTTTACGGCCATCAACCTCCGTGGATGAAAGTCGATTTTTGCGTGGTATAGGTATACGGTTGAAGCAAAAGAAAAATAGTATAACTCTTTTCGCTTCACATAAAAGCTTGAGCGGGAGGTTGAATGCAACAGGAGATACAGCACTGAGTATTCTTCGTTCCGGTTATCATAGGACTGTGAGCGAATTCAACACGAAGAACAATCTGAAAGAAAGTATTGTAGGCGTATCATTACAGCATCAAAGAGCGTCTATGGGTTTTGGAATCAATCACATCTATCAATCCTATTCCTTGCCTTATTACAAAGCACAAAATATCTACAATGGCTTTCAGTTTAGAGGTCAAAACCTTTCTAATTCCAGTTTAGATTACCAATGGAATTATAGAAATTTACAATTTTTTGGGGAGTTTGCTTATGCTTGGCAGATCAATGCTTGGGCGCATTTGCAGGGCGTTTTAATGGCGCTCAATAAATCTTTAAGTTTAAGTTTGTTTAGAAGAGATTATGATAGGGACTATCACGCTTTTTATGCGCGGGCTTTTGCGGAAAACTCAAGAATAGAAAATGAGAAGGGTACTTTCACTGCTATAGATTTTAAAAAGGGCAGACATCATATAAATGCCTATGTAGATGTGTTTTGTTTTCCTTGGTTGAAGTACCAAGTAGATGCTCCGAGCAAGGGGCAAGAGCTCAATAGTATGTATCAATACAAGTGGCGAAAACATGCTTTTATTTACTTCCGATACCGATATAGAAATAAGCCTAAAAATGCCAAGGAAAGCCAACAAAAAACAAATCCCATTGAAGATGTGATTCAGCAAAATTTCAGGGTTCATCTGCAAATAGAAATGATCAAGGGGTTGACGTGGAAAATGCGTTGGGAAAAGGTAAAGGTGTTAAGGGGGAAGGATGAGTCAACAGGAGATCTTTTCTTGCAAGATTTGAATTTTAGACCGATGAGTTTTCCTTTGGATATTAGTGTGCGTTATGCACTTTTTAATACGGATAATTACGACGCTAGAATCTATGCTTATGAAAATAATGTACTGAATACATTTAGTATACCTGCCTACTACAATAAAGGGTTACGCTATTACTTGGTGTTGAGATGGCGCATGAACAAATACCTAGATGTTAACCTAAGGTTGGCTTCTACGCATTATTCAAATAAAAAAGAGTTAGGTTCTGGTTTAGAGTTGATTAAAGGGAGTCGTAAAACGGATTTGACGTGTCAACTACGTTTAAAATTTTAAACGTGCAGTAGCTGCAATACTCTGGTCTGCAAACTCTCCGCGTAGGTAATGGTACCTTCCTGTAATCGCTATCATGGCTGCATTATCTGTACAGTATTCAAACTTAGGAATGAAAGTTTTCCATTGACGCTTTTTCGCTTCTTCTTCTAAACGCGTTCTTAAGCCTGAATTAGCAGAAACTCCTCCCGCAATGGCAATACTTTTAATGTTTTGCTCTTTGGCTGCTTTGATCAGTTTCTTAAACAAAATGTCTAATATGGTTTTCTGAATAGAGGCACATAAATCATTCATGTTTTCCTCCACAAAATTTGGGTTTTCTTTCTCCTGATTTTGAATGAAATAGAGGATAGATGTTTTGAGTCCGCTGAAACTATAATTTAAGTCTTTTACATTGGGCTTTGCGAATTCAAACTTGTTTTCATCTCCTAGCTTGGCGTTTTTGTCAATCAACGGCCCACCAGGGTAAGGAAGCCCAAGAATTTTAGCTGATTTATCAAAGGCTTCACCTGCTGCGTCATCGATCGTTGTTCCTATCACTTCCATGTCCAAATAATCTTTTACTAAGACAATTTGTGTATGCCCACCAGAAACCGTTAAACAAAGGAAGGGAAACTCAGGTTTGTCTTTGCCTTCATCATCTATAAAGTGCGCTAATACATGACCATGCATGTGGTTACAATCTAACATCGGTATATCCATACCCATGGCAAAAGACTTGGCAAAGGAAGTTCCTACAATCAAAGATCCTAAAAGACCTGGACCACGCGTGAATGCTATGGCATCAATGTCTTCTTTTTGGATGCCTGCCTTTTTAATGGCAGTATCAACCACAGGGATAATGTTCTGTTGATGAGCGCGTGAGGCCAGTTCAGGAACAACTCCACCATACTCTTTATGAACACCTTGGCTCGCAATTTCATTTGATAAAATTTCTTCATTTCTTAAAACCGCTGCAGAAGTGTCGTCACAGCTCGATTCTATACCTAAAATGATAATTTCTTTATCCTTCATGATTGGACCAACTTTTGATTATTTTTACAATTCGATGGCAAAGTTACTCAAAATACTAGGAAAAGGTTTCTTGGGACTCTTAGAATGGGTTTTGATATTAATTTTTCTTCTTGTACTAGCCATCCGCAGTCCAAAATTTCAAACCTATGCGGCGCATCAAGCAACTTCATTTTTAAGTAATGCTTTAGATGCAAGGGTAGAAATTGATAAGGTAGACATTAGCTTTTTTGATCAAATCTACCTCAAGGGAATCTTTGTTGAAGACCACAGACACGATACCTTAGCAGCTATTGATCTTTTGCAAGTAAATGTATCCGATATCAATGCCAAAAAACTGATTTTTAGTTTAGATGAGGTTAAACTTCAAAATGCAAGAATTAACCTGAAAACCTATGCTGGTGAGGACCATCTGAACCTTCAATACATCGTAGATTATTTTAAGAGTGATAAACCGCCTTCCAAGACACCGAATTTTGTGCTTTCGAGTCAAGCCGTAATTCTAGATAATGTAGATTTTTCTCTCGTGGACGAAAACAAAGCATTGAACGCTTATGGGGTGGACTATGACCACATGCATTTTATAAACACGCAGCTTACTTTTGCGGATTTGGTGTATACCCCTCAAGGCTTAGTTGCTAAATTAGAGCACCTCCATACAAAGGAGAATTTCTCAGGGTTTAAATTAGACGAGCTTTCGGGAGATGTGAAGCATAGTGGAGAAGGAATCTTCTTTGAAAACCTAATTATCAAAACTTCTGAAACCGATCTTCAGGCCAAAAAACTAGCGCTAATTACCCACAGTTATGCAAATTATTTAGAGTTTATAGATAGTGTTGATTTTGATGTTGAAATTGCGGGTGCCAAAGTATCGATGACGGATGTTTCAATGTTTGCTCCTCAATTAAAGGGGATGACGGATGTTGTTTACTTAGATGTTAAAGCAAGTGATAAAATAAAAAACTTGAATTTGAAGGAGGTTTACCTTCAGTTTGGACATTCCTCTTATATCGCAGGAGATTTTATTCTTCCTGATTTTAGAGAGGAGAAAGATTTGAGGTTCAATGAACTGATTAGTGACTTTTATATTACCCTACAAGATTTAGAGGCTTTGAATTTACCGGAAAGCGCCGGAGATAGTCATTTATCTTTACCGCAACAGGTCATGAACTTTGATTATGTAAATGGGAGCAATGTTTACTTTACAGGGAACTTGAATACATTCAATATAAAAGCCAAAAACATAAGAACGGCCTTGGGGATAGTTCATATTTCTAGGGATTTGACCTTCGATTACCACCAAGATGAGAAAGCGTATTTCTTTGGAGAATTTAAAGATTCATCCTATTACATCGATGTGGAAGAATTTCAATTAGGCACTTTCCTAGGATTAGAAGATTTTGGAAATGCCACAGCTAGCTTTGCCATTAGTGGATACGCTCCAAGTTTCAGTGATATCAACTTTACTTCAATTACCGGATTTGTGGAACGCTTTGATTATCGCAATTATCCTTATTCTAATATTAGTATAGCCAAAGGGCAGTTGCTCGGGGAACAGGTGTATGCGCAATTGGATATGAAGGATAAATTAGTAGATCTTCAATTTGACGGTAATATCAATTTTTCCGACAAAGAATTCATGAAGTTTGATGTCACAGTAGACGCTGAACACTTGGAGAAGTTAAATTTAGGATTGCCTGATTCTGTTGATTTCCTGGCGAATATGGAGGTGGATTTAAAGGATTATACCAAAGAGTATTTCAAGGGTGCAGTAAACATAAAGGATATTCATTATTCACAGGCGGGCAAGAGTTTTGATTTGAAGCAATTGCAAGTAAAAGCAGAGCGAAGTGCTACAAAGGATAAGCTTTCCTTGCAGTCTGATTACTTGGATGCGGATATGGAAGGGAAGTTTAATTTTGCTGAAATCCCTACCAACATCGAATTTCAATTGGAACAAATATTCCCAGCTTTGTTTATACGACAAGAGAAGGAATTGGAGAACATTCAAAATAATTTCACGTATCAATTGGTCGTAAAGGATGCCCAACCCGTTTTAGATGTCCTTTATCCTGAGTTAGGAATCGCTAACAATACCATTGTATATGGTGAATTTGATGCGCCTCAAAAGAATTACAATTTAACCCTGAACTCTCCTAAATTAAGTTATGGGAAGTATTACGGAGAAAATATAGCTACTACCCAGGAATTATATTCGGGGAATTTAATCGCTGTTTGTGATATGGATGAAATCTATATCAACGATACACTGAA
>NZ_JAWWCF010000144.1:0-7946 GCF_033720595.1 Lishizhenia sp.
AAAAAAAGGTTAAAAGTAGAGTAGAAAGCGCTATTTTTAGATGCATGTTTTTTTGTTTTGTTGAATTCGAACCAAAATAAGAATTATAAATTAGAAAGTAAGCAAAGTTTTTACATCGGCTTAGGGATAGCAGCGGCAGCGCGTATTCCGAATTTATTCGGAAGCGTATTATAGCGGAAAGCCCGGCCCCGATTTTATGAGGGGAACGCCCCCAAATAATTGTGTGATAGAATTGCTTTTAAACAAAACCTATGCGATAAGTGTTTTTAATACATGAATATTCTACTTACTGGTGTTACGGGGTATATTGGTCGGCGCTTGTTGCCTTTGTTGGTTGCTGATGGTCATAAGGTGTACTGTTGTACACGCGATAAGGATAGATTTGAAATAGAACCGTCTTTACGCGCGAATATAGAGGTAGTAGAAATCGACTTTTTAAAGAAGGAGCTTCCTTCTAATTTTCCGAAAAAGATTGATGTTGCTTATTACCTCATCCATTCGATGTCTAGCTCTAAAGACTACGCAGCCTTGGAGGAAAAAGCAGCGCATAATTTTGTAGCGTTATTGGATAAATGTGCTGTTGAGCGCGTGGTTTACTTGAGTGGAATTGTTAATGATGACAAGCTCTCCAAACATTTGAAATCAAGAAAAAGGGTAGAGGAAATCTTGTTGGCAGGCCCATTTAACACGATTGTTTTCCGTGCTGGAATCATTATAGGATCTGGAAGTGCGAGTTTTGAGATTATCAGAGATTTGGTGGAAAAACTTCCGTTTATGGTGGCTCCCAAATGGTTGAATACGAGATCACAACCCATCGCTATTTCTAATGTACTTACCTATCTTAAAAAATCTATTCATTTACCCTTTATGGAAGATAGGGTTTTCGATATCGGAGGTCCGGATGTGTTGACCTATAAGGAAATGCTCTTGCATTTTGCAAAGGTGAGAAGGTTGAAAAGATCCATTGTTACTGTTCCTGTGATGACGCCTAAACTGTCATCGTATTGGCTTTATTTTGTGACTTCTACTTCTTATCCCTTAGCGAGTGCTTTGGTAGAGAGCATGAAGGTGGAGGTGGTGTGTAAAAACCATGATATTAGAATGTTTATAAAGCAAGACTTGTTGACCTACGATGAAGCCTTGCGTCGTGCTTTTGAGAAAATAAATCACCATGAAATTGTATCGAGTTGGAAGGATGCCTTTGCAAGTGGTCAGCTGAATTTTAAAATTTCTGATTTCATAACCGTTCCGCGCTATGGATGTTTTAGAGATGTGCGCAGCGCAAGGGTAGAAAGTGTGGATACGAGTGCGTCTAAAATTTGGCACATTGGTGGCAAAACAGGATGGTATGCTGCGAATGCTTTGTGGAAAATGAGAGGTTTTCTAGACAAATTAGTGGGGGGAGTAGGTTTACGCCGTGGAAGAACCCATGAGGATAAGATTGACGTGGGCGACGCCATTGATTTTTGGCGTGTTTTATATGCCGATAAAGAGGAAACCAGGTTGCTCTTGTTTGCGGAAATGAAACTACCGGGTGAAGCTTGGTTAGAGTTTAAGATAGTAAATGGAAGACTGGTACAAACTGCAACGTTTCGTCCGCGCGGTATTTTGGGCCGACTCTACTGGTACGCCGTTTTGCCATTTCACGGTATTGTTTTTAGTAAAATGTTGAAGTCTATTGCTTCGCGTTAGCGTGCAGCGGCTTTGTTTTCTCCCATTCTTAAGCGGTAAGCACTAGGTGAAATTTGTACGTGTTTTTTAAAGAAACGACTAAAGTAAAAAGGATCCTCGTAGCCCAATTCATAGCCAATTTCTTCTACCGTTTTATTGGTGAGGTATAACTCGCGTTTGGTTTCAATAATAATACGTTCTGCAATTACTTGGGAGGGAGTTTTGCCATAACTTGCCTTTACCAATTTACTGAGTGCGTTAGGAGTGATGTGCAGCAATTTTGCATAATCTTTAGGTGCGTGAATTTCCTTGTAATTTTCTTCAATTGCTTCCTTAAAACGAGCAACGATTTCTTTCTCATGGGTTAAGTTTTCCCTTTCTTCAACAGGTTCTTGTGTGTTCTGCTTAATCCTAGAGCATTGAATTAAGATGAGTTTGAGGTAGGATAAAATAGCGTCTTGTGTTGCAAGTTTATCTGTACACACATCTTTTTCCATGCCTTCTACCAGCCAATTTAATTGCTGGGCATTCTCATTGCTTATCTCTATAAACGGATGTTCGTACACGTTGTTGAACAGAATGCCATCACAGGCAATTTCACTGTGGTGTTTGTGTATACAAAAAAAGTTAGGGTGAAAATGTAGTACAACTCCTTGTGTTTTTTCTGTGGGAGAAAACATAAAGGGCTGAAAGGGAGAACAAGCAAAAAGCGTGTGGTCTTGGTATTCGTATTCTTGCGTATCCACCAAAGTTTTGCCCTTTCCTTGTTGTATCCAAATCAAGGAATAGTAGGGAAGGCGTTGAACGTGGTCAAAGTGATGAAGGCTTTCAAACGTATAGAGTTTGAAAGCCAATTCACCATTTTTATCATCCAACAGCGTGTATGTATTATTTTCAATCACAACAATCTGTCTTTTTTATCTATTGGCATGTCATTGATACTCGCATATCTTTTTTGCATGAGTCCGCTCGGAGCAAACTCCCACATTTCATTGCCATAGGCTCTAAACCATTCTTCTTCTTTGGTACGGTACTCATAGAAAAACCTTACAGCAATACGGTTGAAATTATAACTCCAAAGCTCTTTCTTGAGTTTGTACTCGAGTTCATTTTCCCATTTTTGAGCTAGAAACGTTTCTATTTCTTGTCTTCCTCGAATAAACTGGTTTCTATTTCTCCAAATAGAATCTGGCGTATAGGCCAAGGCTACTTGTTGTGGGTTCCTGCTGTTCCAAGCCTCTTCCGCCAATCGTACTTTTAAGTGAGCGCTTTCATAGTCGAATGGCGGAAGTGGAGGACGCTTTCCTTCTGCTTTATTAAAGTTCATCTGCCAAAGGGAAATCGATCGCTACTTGTGATAAGTTGTGCAAGTAATTCATGATGATTTTATCTCCGATTTGAACGATGACATCTATCAAATTACCGTGGTTGTAGCCTTGGGCATAGAAGTTCTCTAAATTTGTTTGACTAATATTTCCTTTGTTTACGGTAATGTCTTGCGCAATTTTTACCAAAGCATTCAGTTTACTATCAGAGGCACTTCCTTTACGTAAGGCTATGATTTCCTCGTCGTTAAATCCGTTCATTTTACCGAGAGCAGTGTGTGCACTTTGGCAGTAACGACAGTTGTTACTTTGACTAACTACCAAGTTAACCGCTTCTTTTTCCTTGTTGGATAAAGAGGTTTTACCGCCTTGAAACGTTAAGTATCTTTCTAAAGCCGTTTCTGAATGCGCCATGGCAGCGTATAAATTAGGAACGAAACCTAAGGAGCTTTTTAAATTGTCGAAAATCGCTTGGTTATTGGCTGATACTTCTTCTCTTACGGGTACATTTAAATTTTTCATTTTACAGTGTTTAAAATTGTTTGTCATTATCGACACTGCAAAGTTGGGGCGATTAAGCTCCTTAAAGAATAGACAGTTTATGCCATTGCATGGACAATTTTACTATCAGGTTTCTTTCAAGACTTAAAGTCCGTAATGTAAAGAGTGTTGGACGCTATTCTTCCTCTTTTTTATCCAAAATAAGTAGCTCACCTTGTTCCATCAATAGATACACATTATCTGGTTTATCCTCGGGTAATTCTTGGGTAGGATAGAAGTGGTAAAGGGCGTAAAAGTCAGTATCTATCTTTATTCTTTCGCGTTGTAGTTTCATAAACAGCCAAGGATTGATAAAAGCCCAATCTATGTTCTCTAATTCGCTAACTTCTTTTGTACTGGCGGTATCACCCGAAAAATAAAAACGTTTCCCATGCCATGTTACTACATAAGAGTAATGTCTCATGGAAAATCTATGTGATGTTTTTATGGCTTCTATTGTAAATGTTTCCTTTAAACTGTCGAGTTCTCCTGCATTCCAATTGCCAAACACTTTTCCTCCTTTGGCATTTTTGGTTTTTCGCATCAATTTTCTTGAATAGTGATCTGAATGGTGATGGGTAAAAAGGAAAACAGCATTTTCTTGTATGCTATCAAGTTCACTTTCATCGTATTCCATGTAGTTGTGTGCTCCTGATTTGTATGGGAAATCTATGTAAAGATGAGATGCTCCGTCACTCAAGTAAAGTCCGCAATTCCCGATGAATTTGGCAGTAATAGTGCTGTCTTGTGCGTAAAGTTGAAAGGAGATAAAAATCAAGAATAGCGCCGAGAGTTGTTTGATCATAAGGGGTCTTTTGGATTGTGGTTTATATTTTTTTCTTTTAATTTCCAGCCTAAAGATACATCAACCCCCCGTGAAGATAACCTACTTAAAAAGATAGGGTTCACACTTCTTTACGAGTACCTTCTAAAGCTATCCTCGTATTGTATGGGTATTCTTTATCTTGGTTGCTCGTGTAGTAGGCTTAGATATGAAATTTATCTGTCTAAAATACTGCGTTTAGTTGAGAAAGGAAAAAAGTATGTATGATCGCGTTAAGTGGGTTGAATATTTTGAATGAACTTCTTACGCGCGCGTCCAACCGGAGCTATTTTACTCCAAGCCACTATCATTACATCTATTTTCAAGGCTTGTTTTTCTTCTGGTGTTAACTCTATAATTGAAAGTTGAATACTTAGACTATCCGTCGAACGAGGTTTACAATAATTATTAAAAAACTCTGATTTACTCAAAGCTATGGCACCCCAATTGTTTGTAGCGAAATGAATACGCTTGTTTTCAAGAGAAATAAGACTATCCTCGGTTTGAATAAGTTCTTTGAGATACTCAATTTCATGAGGGTTGAGCACTTGATTATCGTTCTTTCCTATACTGTCTACATGATATTGTGAAAGACCGAAAAAGGGAAGGAGTAACAAGAGTATAAGCGTTTTCATGGTTGTGTTTTTATGTTTTATTTAAAGGGATTGGACCATTTTTCATTGGTATAAACATCTTCTCCAGCAAGGGTTTGTAAAAAGGAAATTATATCTGCTTTTTCAGCGAGTGTTAACTGAAGCTTTTGTGGGTTACCATTGGGTAAAAGTCGCTGGTCTATGCCTTGTAGACTCAAACTACCACTGATGTCGTTGTAGTGATTGATAACACTGAAAAGGTTAAGGAATTTACCGGTATGCATGAAGGGACCATTCAAAGTTCCATCCGTCTGGGTTAAGTTACGAAGACTCGGTGAGCGCGTAACTGTTAGGTCAGTCCCCGTGTTATTTGCTGTACCAACCACCCCGTTGTGTTTGGAGTTGGGCACTATATCGAATTCAGGAGCTTTATGACATACCGCACAACCAGCACCTCCGCCTATACGTTCTCCACTTTGGTTAAATTGAACGGGTTGCATAAACAAAGCTTTACCATTATTCTCATTAGCAGTAAAGTTGGGGAAATCAGCCATATTGCTATTTACTTGGGCGCGGCCTACGTCGTATTTGGCATCAAAAGACTGTATGCTTCTTATAAATTGCGCCAATGCCCATTGCATTTTTTCTTCTGTCAGGGTTTCAGAACCAAAAGCCTTGTTAAAGAGTATAGGATAATAGGGAAGAGCTTCCAGACGTTGGATTAAATCAGACATTCCTAAATCTCCGTTTTCTCCGCTAAAGCCCATCTCTATGTGGTCTTGAATAGGCATGGTGCTTTGTAGCTCTAGATCATCGGCTCTTTCATCCCAAAAGAACTTTTCTTCATCTCCAAAGCGAGCATTAATCAAACGCATAGAATGCCTTCCTGTTAATCCATTTACGCCTTGGCTAAGTGTTACATCATCACCAAAACCATGCGCTTGTTTGTGGCAACTAGCGCAAGAAGTACTCTGGTCAACCGAGAGTGCTTTGTCGTAAAACAATACTCTACCCAATGTTGCTCCAGCATCAGTTATGGGATTGTAGGCAGGTGTATTATCTTTTGTTATATAAGTAGGGGCGCTTTGGTTCGCATAGTTCTCGAGTGCATTTAAATCTATGTTCAAAGCTTCATCGATAATCTCTTGTTCACTTGGGGGTGTGTAAGGGGTGAGGGTATCTTCTTTTTTACAGGAAAATAAAAGCAAAACAATCGCAATGCTTAGAATTGTTTGTTGTGTAGTCATAGCCCTCGTTATTAGTTGCTTATTAAGACTTTTATTGTGCCAAAAGGTTTAATGTTACTTTGCTAAATATTGAAAATTATTGGAATTCATTGGACGCGATAGCATAACACAAACACCTTTCTAAGTGAGGATAGTCCTTTAAAAAAGGATGTTTAAACGCTCCTTGTAGCTTCATTCCAATTTTCTGCATTACGCGTTCAGAAGGTGTATTTACTTCCGGACAAATGGCAATTACTTTCTCTAATTTCAAAACTTCAAAAGCGTAGGCTAAACAACGTTGTGCCCCTTCAGTTGCATAGCCTTTCCCCCAAGCAGAGGGTTTGAGTCGCCAGCCAATATCTGTAGCAGGAGTGAAGCTGGACTCAAAATCCTTCCAAGACAAACCTATAAAACCGATGAATTCACCACTTTCTAATTCATCTACAGCATAATAAGTGTAACCCAACTCTTGGAATTGACTGTTGAATTTTTCTATACTCGCTTTACTTTCCTCCTGAGTCATTAGCGTTGGAAAATACTGCATCACATCCGTATTTGCGTTCATTGCCGCATATATGTCTAAGTCAGCATCTTTCCAATTTCTGAAGCCCAAACGTTGGGAAGTGAAGATGTAATTATTTTTCATTGTTATGGACGGGGTTTAATAGTCTTGAAGTTTTTCATCCCACACAGATTGAAAGGTGATTTTAGATTTAGACTTATCTGTAGAATTTCTTTCTATGTTTTTACAAAATTCATTGAGGTTAAGATAAGCTAAACGCGGGAAAAAAGTAAGTGCTTGTTCCTGGTTATTCTTATCAATAAACACCAGGGAAAGCAGATTTCTTCCGTTTAAATTCAATCCTTTCTTACTCAAGGTAACAACCTTACTAAAGGGAAGAGTTTCGACTTCCTTTCCTTTAAAAAGGTAGATATACTCCCCGTCAAATTTTACAACTTGATTTTTCCTTAAAAGGTAATGGATCAACCCACGAAAAGCGAAGAAAAATAGTAAGATGAATAGGAAACTAATTCCTTTATGTAAATAATTTAAAACTCCATCAAACAGTAATTCTAGCCCTATAATTATGCAGATTACAGCTACAGGGTAAATGGCATATTTGAGGAGATTTAAATCTGCTGATACTCGTTTGTGCATGTTTTTAAAGGGGGCTTTTTAATAAGACGTTAAGTCCTTTTGCCGTTGTTAGTGTTTACGACAAGTGTTCGTTTAATACATTGCAAAAATAATAACCATAACCGTTCCGGGAAGTACGAATACCAAGGAGATAATACGGGCAAAAATAAACCACGGACTCTTTCTTTTAAAGATGAAGGTAGCCAGTGGGATGAGTAGAAATATTTGCAACCAAGGGAACCAACTAAATATGGAACGATGTCTCCATTCTTCGTGATACCTACTGGTGTTTTCGTCTATCTTTAGTTTGTAGCTGAGTTTTTTACCTGTTTTGAAAATAGGCGTGTAGGTGAGTTGTAAACTATTTTCTTCATGATCAAACCAGTCCGATAACAAGGGGGCAAAAATGTAATCTTCAACATCTAGTATTTGGTGCCAGGTCCATTCCCATTCTCTGTTTATTTCCCAATCGTTTTCTGTAAGACTTTTTGTAGGACCATCAAAGAAGGTTTCTATGGTGAATACAATCGCCATTGCCGTACAAAAGACAACAACTACTTTAAAAAGTAACCATTGTTTACCTGATGTAATACGTTGATAAAATGCTTCACTTTCTTGTTGTTCTTTTTC
>NZ_JAWWCF010000145.1:0-7817 GCF_033720595.1 Lishizhenia sp.
GAGACAGGGTTTCTAAGATAGTGGTTTGGGAGTGAGGTCGTACTATCGTGGAACCGAAGCCAAAAGCCTTCCTGAAGAACCTATTTTCGTTTGTTAATCGGGATTTGTAGAATTTGATAGATTTAAAAATTGTAGTTTGAACTATTAATATAATTTGAATCCTTGAATCCTTGAATCCTTGAATCCTTGAATCCTTGAATTAAGGTTCTCGAGCGGCAGTCGAGAGATGAATCTTTGAATCGTCTTGCTATCTAGAAATCCAATCTTAACATTCATCACATTTTCTTAATTCTGCATAGCATTAATTTAAAAAAGCTTTAAAAGGCATTTTACCTCCTTCTATGCATTCCTGCTCAACTTTGCAGTGAATAAAAATGTATAGAAATGTTTAAAAAAATTACACAATTCTGTTTTGTAGCTATGGTTGGTTCTGTAGCGGCACAACAAACTTCTGTAGTGTTTCCAGCGGAAAGTACTTGGAGTTATTTAGATGATGGATCTGATTTAGGGTCTACATGGACAGCGCCTTCTTTTAATGATGGAACTTGGTTAACAGGTCAAGGTCAATTAGGGTATGGAGACGGAGATGAGGCTACTACTTTAAGTTACGGACCCGACTCACAGAACAAATATCAAACAACTTACTTTAGAGCTGATTTTTCAGTATCGGTATTGCCAACTGCAGATCAAGAGTTAGTATTGTTCTTAAAAAGAGATGATGGAGCTATCGTTTACATCAACGGGGTAGAAGTACACCGCGTGAACATGCCTTCAGGAGCTGTAGATTACACTACTTACGCAAACGGTACAGTAGGTGGAGGAGATGAAGATGTTTACTTCGAAACTGTAATTGACGCAACAAACTTACAAGTAGGTAACAATGTTGTAGCCGTAGAAATTCACCAAGCTGACCCTTCTAGCTCTGATATTTCTTTTGACTTAGAGTTAGCATATAGAGATATCGTTCCTTTGGTTGCTCCCGTAGATTGTAGTGATGATTTAGACGCTCTACACATCTCCAAGTTCACTTCAGTTATGCCAAGTGTACAACCTGATTCATTAAGAATCCCTTCTACGCACACCTTCCAAATGTTAATCCAACACGGAGAGCCTTACACAGACGCTACACAAGGTAACACGGGAGATAACTTCGACTTTACGGGATACGTTCCTATCAATGGATCTAGCCACAAAGGATACTTATCATTGAACCACGAAATGGGGTCTTTCCCAGCAGCAGGGGTATCTATGATGGATATTCAATTCGATTCTACGTTACACATTTGGAACATTACCAACAACCAACCGGTTGATTTCGCTCCAGTTCAAGGAACAGGTCGTAACTGTTCAGGTGCGGTTACTCCATGGGGTACTATCATTACAGCAGAAGAAACTTTACCAACAAGTGATGCAAATGCAGATGGTTACCAAGACATAGGGTGGTTGGTAGAAATCGATCCGGCTACAGCTTCAGTGGTAGATCACGATGGTGATGGAACTCCAGAGAAGTTGTTCAAATTAGGAAGAATGTCTCACGAAAACTGTGTGGTTTCTGAAGATAGAAAAACAGTTTATTTTGGTAATGACCAAAACCCAGGATACGTATTTAAATTTGTTGCAGATGTTGCAGAAGACTTATCTCAAGGTACTTTATATGTTTTAAAGTTAGACGGACCTTTAGATAATGCAACGACAGGAACATGGGTAGGTATTCCAAACTTCACAGCGGCAGATTGTAACAATGTATTGTCTTACGCTTCAGCAGTAGGAGGTACAAATTTTGATAAAATTGAGGACGTTGAGATTAACCCAGTTTCAGGACAAATCTACTTCACTTCAAAATCTTCTTCTAGAGTTTACAGATTTACAGACAATGGATCTACAGTTGCTGATGCGATGGTATTCGTAGGTAACTCAGATTGGATTTACGTAATCGAAACTGCTGACGGTTTAGTTGAAGAGCAGTGGAGAGGTGGAGTTGATAACTTAACTTTCGACGATGAAGGTAATTTATACGTAATTCAAGACGGTGGACGTAACCACATTTGGATGGTACCAACATGTCATACACAAACCAACCCAGCGGTTAAAATGTTTGCTGTAACTCCAGCAGGATGTGAGCCAACTGGAATGACTTTCTCTCCAGACTTCAAATTTATGTTCGTTTCTATGCAGCACCCATCAAGTGGTAATACAACAGCAATGATTGACGCGACAGGAACTCCAGTAGTGTTCAACAAAGAGTCTTGTATTGTTATCGCTAGAAAAGAATACTTAGGACCAGATGCAATGTATATTTCTCCAGCGGGAGTTGAAAATCAATCTCAAGTTGAGGAGCCAATTATCTTCCCTAACCCAACAAACGGAAATGTAACGATACAGATCAATGCAAATACGCAAGGAGCGGCAATGGTTCATGTATACAACATGGTTGGTTCTAACGTAAGAATCTTATCTCAAGGTTTGAATACAGGAACAAACAACATCAATGTTGAAATGGGGAATTTACCATCAGGGGTTTACACGGCTGTAGTGGTTGTGGGTAACCAGAGATTTACTCAGAAAATAGTAAAACGTTAATCAGGGATACCTTTGAAAAATAAAGTTTATACTGTGGCAGTTGTCCTCCTTTTGGGGGGCAATTGCCTTTTTGCACAAACACAGCATTCAGGAAAAAAGAATGCACCGGTAATTACATATTCCGATCTTGATGTTGCGCTTGAACATAAAGAAAAGGTGGAGAGTTTTTCTTACCGCTTAAATGAATTGGAGTTTTTAAATCCGGCTTTAGGAGAATTGGAACACCTTAAGTTTTTAGACTTAAAAGGTAATGCATTGTTTCATTTACCAGTTAGTTTAGGACGTTTAGTAGCGCTAGAATCTTGTATTCTCTCTGAAAATAAGTTGGCCAAAGTTCCCACATATGTATCGAATTGGAAGAGTTTAAAGTTCTTACAGTTAGACGAAAATCAGTTGGTAGACTTACCGTCAGAAATCGGAGGGTTAAAAGCTTTGGAGTTTTTGGATGTTTCTTGGAATCAGTTGTCGTATATCAATACTTCAATCGGAGATTTGGGGCATCTGAAATATTTAGGAGCTGATCACAATGCCTTGTACTCGCTACCGCCTGAAGTAAATAATTTGTCCCGTTTAGAGATACTTCAACTTTCTTACAACCGAATAAGTTATTTGCCAGATGCTGTTGAGGGTTGGCAAAGTTTGCAGGAATTGCATGTGAATCATAATCAAATAAAAGCACTACCCAAAAGCATGGGAGATCTTTCAAAGCTTAAAGTTTTGGATGTGTCTTTCAATCAACTCACAGAAATACCTAAAGCATTTAAAAAACTGGATGCTTTAGAAAGTTTGAATTTGGCGCATAATGAATTGACTGAAATTCCCAAGGCGATATATAAGATGAAGAATTTAAAAACACTCTTGCTGCTGGGAAATGATATTGGTTCAAAAGAAATAGAAAAATTAAAAAGAAAGTTACCCAATTTAAGGGTGATCGCTTAAAAAATAGATGAAAACAAAAATGATATTTACGCTCATGAGCGTTGGACTATTGACGGGAGCTTTTCTGAGTATGAGTGCAGCAAAAAGTGTTGCGTATTATGAAGTGAAGACATCTCCACATCAAAAAGTAAAAGCATATTACGGTAAAGAACTTAGTGCTTTAGTGACCCGTTTGGAAGAATTTAAAGCGCTTAGTAAAAATGCTCCCAAAGAAAGATTACAAGAGGCTTTTGTTGAGTGCAGGTCTCATTACAAGCACATAGAATTTATCGTGGAGTACTTTTTTAGAGAAACGGCAGTAAAGGTGAATGGTCCTAATTTACTGGAGGCTGTGGCGAGCATGCCTAAAATGCCTTTATACCCTTCAGGATTTCAGGTCGTTGAAGAGTTTGTGTACACGCAAGAGCGATTAGATAGAGATGGTCTGTTGGATGAAATCGATGGTTTGAAAGAAGGGGTACATAAACTAACACAATTAGAAAGTGCGGTACTCCTTGATGATGCCAACTTAATGTATGCTTTGAAACTGAATATTTATCGTTTGATTACAAAAGGGATAACAGGTTTCGATAGTCCCGTTTCTTTAAACAGTATGGAAGAAGCAAAATTTACACTTCAAGCCTTTGATGAGGTGGTAGGATATTTAGAGAACGCGAATGATCTATCTATACTCACCAAACAGAGCATTGTGTACTTAGAGAACTATACAGGGAGTTTTGACTCATTTAATAGGGCAGACTTTATAAAAGTATACTTAAACCCGCTTACAAGCGCTATACAAACCTATACTGAACGTATGGAGATAGCTTACCCAGATCATTTAGATTTTGCCATTCGCAAGGATGCAAAGCACATGTTTGAGGCCAAGGCTTTTGATCTTGCCTTTTTTTCACCCCAAGATGCTTTAGCGTTGACGACTGAAAATGTTGCCTTGGGAAAAAGGTTGTTTGAAGAGAAAAGACTTTCTATAGATGGTTCTAGAAACTGTGCGAGTTGTCATAATCCAGCACTTGCATTTACAGATGGATTAAAAGTGAATACTGTATTGGGGAAAGAAGAGGGCTTGTTGCGCAATACGCCGACATTGATTAATGCCGGTTACCAAAGTATGCAGTTTTACGATGGCCGTGTTGCCTTTTTAGAAGATCAAGCCCATGCGGTAATTACCAATAAACAAGAAATGGGTGGCGAGTTTGCAACGATAATTCAAAATTTGTTGAAGGATAAAAGTTATAAAAAAGCCTTTGAAAAAGTATACGGAGAGAAGTCAATTACCGATAGAGAAATCAAATTGGCTTTGGCTGCTTTTACCAGAAGTTTGAGTGCGATGAACAGTCCATTTGATAAGTATATGCGCGGAGAAGAAAATGCATTGAAGGCAAAAGAAATAAATGGTTTTAACTTGTTTATGGGGAAAGCAAAATGTGCGACTTGTCATTTCGCTCCTTTGTTCAATGGTGTAGCTCCTCCTTTTTATGAGAAAATGGAAAGTGAAGTTTTAGGACTTCCCGCAGAAAATGTGGAAGAGGGTGCTGAACTAGATGAAGATTTAGGCAAGTATGAAATCTATAAAATACAACATCATAAACGCGCATTTAAGACCACAACGGTACGTAATGTAGCCTTAACCACTCCGTACATGCACAATGGTGTATTTAACACACTAGAGGAGGTCGTAGTGTTTTACAACGAAGGAGGAGGAAAGAAGTACGGGTTTGAATTAGAAAACCAAACTTTGCCTTTTGATCAATTGAATTTGACGGAGAAGGAACAGGAAGACATTGTTTTGTTTATGGAAGCCTTGACGGATACGAGTTATGTGAAGTGATTCTATATAGATGAAGAAAAAGGGCTGTTACAATTGAGAGCCCTTTTTTTGATTCATACGGTTCTGAAATTATTCAATTTTTTTATCAAGGAATTTTAATGCTGATAATAAAATAAAAAAAGCCCCATCAGTGATGGAGCTTTCTATAGAGAGAGTTTAATTTATTTTACTTTTTCAAAGAATCTACGATCGCTTTGAATGCTTCTGGGTGGTTCATCGCTAAATCAGCCAATACCTTACGGTTCAACTCGATTCCAGACTTATTAACCGCTCCCATGAATTGAGAATAGCTCATTCCGTGCTGACGTGCACCTGCGTTAATACGCGTGATCCACAATGAACGGAAATTTCTTTTCTTTTGCTTACGTCCTTCGTAGGCGTATGCTAATCCTTTTTCAACAGCATTTTTTGCTACTGTCCAAACATTTTTTCTTCTTCCGTAGTATCCTTTAGCTAACTTAAGAACATTCTTACGCTTCGCTCTTGACGCTACATGATTTACACTTCTTGGCATATCTTTTAATTTTTTTGGTAGTATGTGCTTCCTTGTTACATGAAGACTTAGTTACACAATACCGGGTTTAATAAATTTAACCGAATGTATAATTTCTCCGAGGAGAGATTATTTCATTCTTAATTGTACTTTGATGTTTGCTTCGTCAGCTTTGTCAACTAATCCTGCGTGCGTCAAATTACGTTTTTGCTTTTTCGTCTTCTTTGTTAAGATGTGACTTTTAAAAGCGTGTTTTCTTTTGATTTTACCTGTTCCAGTTACTTTGAATCTCTTCTTAGCACTAGATTTTGTTTTCATTTTTGGCATCTTCTCTTTTCTTTAAAGTTACCTCTCTCTTTATCTTCGTATGGGAATATCCCTTTACTACTTTTTCTTAGGGTTAAGCATAATTGTCATACGCTTACCTTCTAATTTTGGCATTTGCTCTAACACACCGTAATCAGCTAATTCTTGAGCGAATTTCAATAATAAAATTTCACCTCTGTCTTTAAATACGATAGTTCTACCTCTAAAGAATACGAAAGCTTTTACTTTACTTCCTTCTTCTAAGAATTTCTTAGCATGAGCCAACTTAAAGTTGAAATCGTGGTCGTCCGTGTTGGGTCCAAAACGAATTTCTTTAATTACAACTTTAGACTGCTTCGCTTTAAGCTCTTTTTGTTTCTTCTTTTGGTTGTACAAGAATTTCTTGTAATCCAAAATCTTAGCTACTGGCGGATCAGCCTTAGGAGAAATCTCAACCAAATCAAGACCTTCTTCTTCTGCAAGTTTAATAGCATCACGAGTTGCAATAACTTGAGGCTCTACACCTTCTCCTACTAATCTTACTTTAGGCACGCGAATTCTATCATTAATTCTGTGCGGATCTTCTTGTCTTCTGGGTTGAAACTTTTTTCTAGGTCCTTTTCTCATTTACTCTTTTTATGATTCACTACTTAAAATAACAATTATTTCTCCGTAGTCAATTCTTCGTCTATTAATTTATTTACTATTTCTACAAATGCGTCTAATGTAACTGATCCTAAATCACCTGTTCCACGTTGACGTACCGCAAGGGTATTGTTCTCCGCTTCTTGCTCTCCAACAATTAACATGAATGGTATTTTAGATAGCTCAGCTTCTCTAATTTTTTTACCAATCTTCTCATTTCGAGCGTCTACGAAACCGCGAATATCGTAATTATTTAGTAAACCAGAAACTTTTTCTGCATAGTCGTTGTATTTTTCACTGATAGGAAGTATAGCGAATTGTTCTGTTGTTAACCACAATGGGAAATCTCCAGCACAGTGCTCTAACAATACAGCAACGAATCTTTCCATAGATCCAAACGGTGCTCTGTGTATCATTACAGGTCTGTGTTTTTGGTTGTCGCTACCTGTGTATTCCAATTCGAAACGCTCTGGTAAGTTGTAGTCTACCTGAATTGTTCCTAACTGCCACTCTCTTCCTAAAGCATCTTGTACCATGAAGTCTAACTTCGGTCCGTAAAAGGCTGCCTCACCATATTCTACTACAGTTGGTAATCCTTTTTCTTCCGCCGCTTCCATAATTGCACTTTCTGCTTTTACCCAGTTGGCATCTTCACCAATGTACTTCTCTGGTTTTTCCGGATCACGTAAAGAAATTTGAGCTTTAAAATTCTCAAATTTCAAAGTTTTGAAGATGTACAATACTAAATCAATCACCTTCTTAAACTCATCTTTTACTTGATCTTGTGTACAGAAAATGTGCGCATCATCTTGCGTAAATCCTCTCACACGTGTCAATCCGTGTAACTCTCCAGATTGCTCGTAACGGTAAACTGTACCGAACTCCGCAAATCTTACAGGTAAATCTCTGTACGACCTTGGTCTTGATTTAAAAATCTCACAGTGGTGCGGACAGTTCATTGGTTTTAACAAGAATTCTTCATCCTCGTCTGGCGTATTAATCGGTTGGAAAGAATCTTTTCCGTAC
>NZ_JAWWCF010000146.1:0-7764 GCF_033720595.1 Lishizhenia sp.
ACAAGAAACGTTGATTTTATTAATGGTCAAACAGCTATCGAAGATGTAGCATTAACACCTATTCCTGCATTTAACTTTACTGTAAATGTGGAAGATCCACAAGGTAACCCTATTTTTGGTGCTCAAGTAAATTTGAACTTTCCAGAGATTTCTCTCAATACAAATTCGGATGGCTTAGGACAAGCACAATTTGATCTATACTACGCCGATAATTATAATTTAACGATAGGTAAATGGGGTTATTTTACAAGTTGCCAAGAAATTGCCATTGATCAGAATACACAGCAAATTACCGTTGTTTTAGAAGAGGGCTACTACGATGATTTTGCATTTGACTTTGGTTGGTCAAGTTATGGGGATGCAGAAGACGGACTTTTTGTTCGTGTTGTTCCTGTTGGTCAGGGAGATATCTATTCACCCTCTCAGCTTTATGGTGATAGTCCGTGGGACTGTGGTAAAATGGCCTATGTTACAGGGAATAATGGTATCTACGATGAAGTGACAGATGGCGCGGCTCTATTAACATCGCCCGTGTTTGATGTGACCAATATTGCAGATCCATATGTGAATTATCGTAGGTTCTTTTACAATAATTTCGGTCCATTTCCACCTGATGATACACTTAGGATTACTTTATCGAATGGAATCGAAATCGTTGAAATAGATAAAGTAGGTAGCTCAGGTACAGATTTTATAAATAAATCCATTCGTATTGCAGATTATTTAACACCTACGGCAGATATGCAAATTACTTTAAGCGTGAGTGATATAGAGCCTATGGGGAATTTGGTAGAAGTTGTTTTTGATGAATTTTACGTGAGTGCCCAGGACAATTCATCGGCAGAGAACCTTGATGAACTCCAGCCTTTAAAAGTTTACCCTAATCCATCAACAGGGATTATTAGGGTTAATACCCCAGAAAAAGGTAAGTTAAAAGTGGTTGACCAAACGGGAAGAGTGGTGTTTGCTAGAATTATTGAAAAAGGTTTAAACATGTTGGATTTGAATGGTTTAAACCCTGGAGCTTATACAGTGCAGATAGGCACACGTCAAAGTAAAATCATTTTACAATAGGATAAGCTAAATTAGAAAAGAAGTTTTTTCATTTACATTTTTATCTTTGTTTTCGTATGAGTACTTCGAAGCAAATTTCAATCGTTGTTCCACTCTATAATGAGGTGGAATCTTTACCAGAATTACATAAGTGGATCGTTCGCGTAATGAACGAGAATAACTTCACATATGAGGTGATGTTTGTGGATGATGGTTCTAAAGATGGATCATGGAAAGTGGTAGAAGAACTCCGTGCGAAAGATGATAACGTAAGAGGGATTAAATTCCAACGTAATTACGGGAAGTCTGCTGCTTTACAAAAAGGATTTGAAGCCGTAATTGGGGATGTGGTCATTACCATGGATGCCGATTTACAAGATTCACCCGACGAAATACCAGAACTATACCGCATGATAACCGAAGACGATTTGGATGTGGTTTCTGGTTGGAAGAAAAAGCGTTATGATCCTTTATCGAAGACGATACCTACAAAGCTGTACAACTGGGCTGCTCGTAAATTGACGGGGATTTATTTGCACGACTTCAATTGTGGACTTAAAGCCTACAAATTGGCGGTTGTAAAAAGTATTGAAGTATACGGTGATATGCACCGATACATTCCGCCATTAGCAAAATTTGCGGGTTTCAATAAAATTGGAGAGAAGGTGGTTGAACACCAAGCGCGAAAATATGGTACTACAAAATTTGGTTTAAATAGGTTTGTAAACGGACCTTTGGATTTACTTACGGTAGTATTCATGGGGAAATTTGGAAAGAAACCGATGCACTTCTTTGGTGCGATTGGAACTTTGCTATTTATCATAGGTTTTGGTTTGACCTTTTACTTAGGATTTATGAAAGTATTCATAGACCCAACAGGTACCTTGTTGGCACGCAAAACCGAGTTCTTCGTAGCTTTGGCTGCAATGGTAATAGGTTGTCAATTCTTCCTAACAGGCTTTATTGCAGAATTGATAGGCAGAAACTCTTCTACACGTAATATCTATTTAATCGAAAAAGAAGTCTAATGATTACTTGTTCGAAAGATTGGACACTTTTTTTAGACAGAGACGGCGTCATCAATCAACGCAATTTTGAAGGTTACATAGAACATCCGCAAGATTTTAATTTTGAAACGGGAGCCAAGGAAGCGATAGCTGCTTTTAATAAGCTTTTTCAACGTGTTGTTGTAGTTACGAACCAGCAAGGTGTAGGAAAAGGAATAATGACAGAGCGTAACCTTTTAGACGTTCACACTTATATGCTAGAGGAATTAGAAAAAGTAGGTGCAGGTTTGGACCATATTTTCTATTCTACCGACTTAAAAACAAAAGAGAACAATTCAAGGAAACCCAATCCAGCTATGGGCTATTGGGCGCAAGAGATGTTTCCAGAAATCGACTTTAAAAAATCGATAATGGTTGGCGATACCAATGGTGATATTCGTTTTGGGAGAAATCTTGGCATGACTACTGTGTTGATTAAGTCAAAAGAAGAAGTGAGCGAGCAGGCCGACTTTGAGTTCGAGAGTTTATTAGAATTAGCAAAAAACATAAAACAAGATGCATAACATTTTATTTTTTACACTTATCATATTTACAGGTTCTCTTTTTGCACAAGCCAATAAGGTTGATGCACAAGGTAGAAAACAAGGTGAATGGGGCAAGAAGTATGAAAACAAAACTGTTTACATGTACAAGGGGCAATTCAAGGATGATAAACCTGTAGGGAAATTCATCTATTGGTACCCAAACAATGAAATTAAAGCGATTGTCATTCACGATGAGAACTCCAATCGTTCGGTTGCATACACTTATCATGAAAATGGTAAAATGATGTCTTATGGAATTTACAGAGATCAAAAGAAGGATTCTGTATGGAATTATTACGGACCTTCTGAACGTTTGAGTTTAAAAGAGACCTATAAAGACGGTGTTTTACATGGATTGAAGACGATTTACTATGTACCTCAGGAACTTGGAGTACCTACCACACAGATAGCCAAAACCATTACCTATAAAAATGGTGTGCTGGATGGTCCAATTAAAGCTTACTTTGATAATGGTGTGGTAAAAGAAACTGGAAACTTTACGAACGGTAAAAGAGACGGTGTTTTTAAAACCTATTATCCTTCAGGAAAATTACAATTTACTTACCGTTATAAGATGGATAAGTACCATGGCTGGCAGCAAACCTTTAATGCAAAAGGCGAGGTGATTGGTAGTAAGTATTACATCAATGGTAGAGAAATTAAAGGTGAAGAACTTGAGAAAATAAAAGCAAACAGAGGGAATGGCGGAAATTAGCAACCTCTTGTCTCAAATTATCGTTTATCTTTAAAGAACGATGAAAAAAATCAATTTTTTATTCCTGATGCTCCTATTGTTTTCTTGTAAAAAGGAGGAAACAAAAATAGATTTTGGATATAGCTATTTCGGCCTCCAAGAAGGAAGGTATGTCATTTATGATGGGATGTATATCACCCATGATAAAAATCTAGTTCCAGCGCACGATACCACTTTTTATAAGCTCAAAACATTGGTGGGCAAAGATTACGTTGATAATTCTGGAAGGACAGCCAAAGAGTTTACCCGTTTTTTGTGGAATGAAAGTACACAAACTTGGGAGCTTAAGGACCTTTACACTGCTATTATTGATGGAGGAAAGGCAGAGTTAGTGGAGGAGAATCAACGAAGAATTAAACTTGTGTTTGCCGTTGCAGAAGATAAAACCTGGAACGAAAATGCTTACAACACACAAGAAAAAATACAGTGCAGTTATCAATCCATAGGAATTCCAAGAACGCTAAATGGAATTGATTTCGATAGTACTGTAGCCGTATTAAAAGGAGATTTCTTCACTTTCTATGATCACGAGCGTCACTATGAATTATATGCAAAAGACGTAGGGATGATTAAGAAATATTACCAAGATTTAAGAATTTTAGGTGAAGATTCTACAGTGATAGAAAAGGGAATAGAGGAATTTCTAACCCTTACAGATTTCGGAATTGAATAGCTTTTTTATATTTACCGAAACTACATACCCAAACGTATTTAATGAATTATTCTGATATCAAATTCGATTGTTTGTATTTCAAACAAGAATTACCGTGTAAACCACATAAAGAACAAGGTGTTTCATGTATAGATTGTAGTGTATACAAGCCTGTACAAAAACGTGTGTTGATTGTAAAACTCGGTGCATTAGGAGATGTTATTCGCACAACTCCTTTAATGAAAGCCTTGGAAGATAAATACGGAACTTGTCATTTTACTTGGATTACGCATTCTCCTGCAATTATTGAAAATACGAGAGCCCAAAAGGTTATTCCTTTTAACGGACTCAATTTTTCTATTTTACAGTTGAGTGAATTTGATATTGTTATCAATCTCGATAAAGAAAAAGAAGCTTGTTTATTAGCGACTCACGTAAAGGCAGAAGAGAAGTTTGGTTTCTTTATGAATGGAAACCAAATAGATGGCTTCAATGCCCATGCCCAAGAGAAAATTTTGACGGGTGTAGACGATGGAATTTCTCAATTAAATACGAAAAGTTACCTCGAAGAAATCTTCAATATTTGTGAGTTGACTTTTGACTACCAAGAGTATGAAATAAATTTGAATCATGCCTTAGTGGATAAATGGAATACCAACTTCAACGAAATAAAAGAGGGGAAGACCATCATAGGTTTAAATACGGGGTGTGGTCCGCGTTGGAAAACACGTTTATGGCCAGTTGCCTATTGGGTAGAGTTGGCGAAGAACCTTAAGGAACAAGGATACTTTGTACTGTTATTAGGTGGAGCTCAAGAAGACGAGCAGAACAAACAAATTGCCAGTGAGTCGGGCGCGCATTATGCCGGACATTTTTCATTGGAAGAATTCATCGCTTTAAGTGCCAATGTAGATGTAGTGGTAACACAAGTATCTATGATGATGCATATTGCTACTGCATTGCAAAAGAAAATGGTGTTGATGAACAACATCTTTAACAAGCACGAGTTTGAATTGTATAAACGCGGTGTAATTGTTGAACCAAGTACTTCTTGTGATTGTTTCTACGGAGTAACTTGTTCGAGAGAGAGAAGCTGTATGAAAGATATTTCTGTTGAAGAAATAGCTACAAACGTGAATAAACTAGCCGAAGTAACGGCGTAAGAGAACATGAAAATTGCATATTTATCCGTATTCTACCCATACAGGGGTGGAATAGCTCACTTTAATTTTGATTTGTGTAAAGCCTTCATGATGCACCATGAAGTAAAGGTATTCAACTTTAGTTTGCAGTACCCAAACTTCTTGTTTCCAGGAACTACACAGTATTTAGAGGAGGGGAATGATGCAACCAAGTTAGAAAACGAAAGGGTTTTAAATTCAGTGAATCCCTTGAGTTATTTTTCTGCCGCGAAAGCTATTAAAGACTATAATCCTGATTTATTGGTAATCGGTTATTGGATGCCTTTTGTAGGACCAAGTTTGGGAACAGTAGCTGGTTTGGTGAAAAAGAAATGTAAAGTAGTTTCTGTGGTACACAATGCTATTCCGCACGAAACAAAAATTATAGACAAACCTTTTACCAAGTATTTCTTAAAAAGAAACTCAGGTTTAATTGCTTTGTCAAAAGCCGTTGAGGATGATATTAAAAAATTGCATCCCTCAGCAAAAACTACTGTGGTAAAACATCCTGATTATACACATTTCGGAGATCCTATATCTAAGGCAGAGGCACGCAGAATTTTAGATATTCCTGAAATTGATAAGGTATTGTTGTTCTTTGGAATAATCAGAGAGTACAAAGGCCTTAAACTGCTTTTAGAAACGATGAAAGATTTGCCCGAAGATTATACTTTACTCTGTGTTGGGGAAGTATACGGTGATGATGCAGAGTACAGAGAAATGCTTAAACATCCACAATTGTCTCAACGTGTTCGTTTTATTAATGATTACGTACCCGATAGTGAAGTGAAAAACTATTTCTGTGCTTCAGATGTTAATATACTGCCGTACAAGAGTGCCACGCAGTCTGGAATTTCATTTATAGCTAATCAATTCAATTTACCGCTCATTGTAACAGATGTAGGAGGGTTGAGAGAATGTATAGTAGAAGGGAAGACAGGCTTGTTGGTGAAAGAGAGAACACAAGAAAATTTAAAACAAAGCATCTTAGAGTATTTCGAAAAAGGATATATGGATGAATTTGTAGCCAATATGCAAGCCGAGAAAGATGAGAATTCTTGGGAGAATATGGGGAAGAAGATAGTAGAGTTTGCGAAGAATTTGTAGAGATTGGATACGTTAAAAGCATATATCAGAGAAGGAGAACACCAACAGCAAGATTTTAAGTTTAGAATAGATGACGCCAAGAAAATAGCGCGTACACTTTCTGCTTTTGCCAATACAGATGGTGGAAGATTGCTTATTGGTGTGAAAGATAACGGTAAGGTTGTAGGGATACATCCTGAAGAAGAATTCCACATGATACAAGGTGCTGCAGAAATGTATTGCAAACCTGCAATTTCTTTTGAATCAAATGTTTGGCAGGATAAACATAAACTAGTACTTGAAGTGCTTATTGAACCAGCAGATGAAAAACCCATCAAGTCGTTGGATGAAAATGGAGTGTGGAAAACCTACATACGCAGAGATGATCATACACTATTGGCCAACAAAATTTTGATTGGTCTGTGGAAGCAAAAGAAACGCAACCACGCTAAACCCGAAAAGTTCGACGAGGAAGAATTGAGCTTTTTAAGAACCATAAAAGAAGAGGCTCCAGCTACTTTAAGTCGACTCTACAGGAAGTCAGATTTACCTAAAAAAAGAGTAGACAACCTACTCATACTTTTTATCTCTTGGGATTTGGTGGCAATGGATATTTCTGAAGAGGGAACTTTTTACCGTTTGAAATAACGTTACTTGAAAGTGTGAATGACCTGAGATTTTCATCTTTTAACTCATCTTAAGGCTAGGAAAGTTGAACATTTTGGCGATTCCAATGACACCTTTATAAAATCATGCTCTGAAACAATTTTAGCCTTGATGGAATAAGAATTAAACCCCTCTAAAAATTCCCTCACTATCTACTTCGTCTTGAAATTCCCAAAAATCCATGTTAGAAATTGCCAAATTATTATCTACGGCCCACATCTCTTGGGGGATCAAGCGGAAGGTGTTGTCTTCTTGTGTCGTTAAATCAACACACAAAATAGGGTGATCTTCATGACCAATGGTTACACTATCAACAATAAAGAGGTACCAACACTTGTAATTTTCATTGCGCGGGTAGAGCTTTTCTAATTTTAAATTATCGAACTCTTTTTGGTTGATATATTCTACGGCTGCACTAAAACCTAAATTTTTTCCCGATAATGAAATCATATTACACACCTTGTCCCAGGTAGCGTCTGATGAAAAATCAGTTCTAAGTACAAGGGCTTTAGTGGTACTTGGTAAATCTAATGTAGCTGTGTTTGTATCTTTCATAGTAGTTTTCTTTTCAATTTTTCTATTTACAGGTAAAGGAATCTGTCTGATAATTGGTTCGTTGTCATAACCGCAGGCACTCATTAAGATTGCAATTAAAAAGGGGAGTAGGATTTTATTCATTTTTAAATGTATAGATTTTAGATGTTTCGCTAATATCACAATTATTAATGAATTATTTTTCGTTGAAAATAAATGGAAACATTCTAAACCTTATAACCCCATC
>NZ_JAWWCF010000147.1:0-7682 GCF_033720595.1 Lishizhenia sp.
AAGAACTTTTCGTATTCTTTACCGTCAATTGTCTTTTTCTTAGAGAAATTACTTTGCATGATACTAATTGATAAATGATTTAATTACGGAGATAAATAGAGCATCTTTGGCCTGTTGCTTCTTAGGCAGCTTGCTATAAGGCACCATACAAGGGTGAAGTTTCTTTATTGTATCTTTCTTTTTACCGTATTTCCAACCATCTTTTCGCTTTTCATTCAGCCAATTCTTGTGGCTATCAGAGGGCTTTGAATTCGGGTTGCTTAAATGGAATTTTACACCATTAATTGCGCTTTGCTTTTGCCAATCAGGAGCATCATTCCAACTAGGTTGAGAATTATCACCAATAATTTTACAATAAGCACGATTTACCTCGTGACACGTTTTAGCGATTCGTACAATACTAGGCATGATTTATTTTTTTATAGAGTTGATTCCAGTGTAAAATTCACCGCCAAGGTTGAAAATAATGTTGTCATTAAACAGCATAGCTTCAATCAGTTCATTTAAGCTTTCTTCTTCACCATACTTCTTTGCTCTTTGCTTTAAAATGAATTGAAGCAACTGAAGTTTCTTTTCCTTAGGATATTTCTCATCCGTTAATTGCAACAAAATTTCATGTGCCTGCAATTGGCGTTCAACCGTAGTAGGTTTATCTTCCAGTTTCTGACGGAATATTAATAATTCTTCGTTAAGAAACTTGTTGCTTTCAATTACATGCAAGACCTTTTCAACGGTTGATTTTCCTTGCAATTCTGGTGAAGGCAAGTAATCCTGTAAAGCCTCCCAAATTTGGCTGTGCATGTCGTTGACTGCATGTAGGTTTGCAGCTTCATCTTCAGAAATGGCAACAAATCCTTCTTCCAATTCAGTTGCAGGCGGTTGATTGTAGTTTCGCAAAAGGTGCAGGAATGCGTCTTTTATACTTCCAAATGCAAACCCTTCTTTGTCTTGAATGGCTTGTAATTGTTGGTTGATAGACTCGCGTTCCTGTTCGTTAGTGGTTATGCTTGCCGTTCGGCCGTTGATTGAAAACATTTGGTCTTGCTTGTAATTGTTTGCAACAAAACTAGGGAGGTTTGCAGCTCGTTTTACAAACTTTGAACGGTTATACATTTATTCGACAAAATCGTGTCAAATAAATGTATAAAATTAAAAAAGGCTTGCAAGCTGCCTGCAAAATTGATTTAAACATCGAAAAAAGTATATTTATCAAAAAAAACTTGGTAAAATGTCTAAATCACTTGAAACATCAAGCACAAAAAAAAAAGGGAAAATCGGAATTGTAATGCCCATATCACAAACGGAAGGGTATGATAAAAACCATTGGAATGACGTAAAACATATTTTAGAAGATGTTGTAACTGAATTGGAATATGAAAAACCTGAAATGGTAAGTCAGTCTCATGGTAGTATAATACAAGAAACAATAATTACAAACTTGTATGAAAATGAATTGGTAATTTGTGATGTATCAAGTAATAATCCAAATGTATTGTTTGAGTTAGGTATTAGGATAGCATTTGATAAACCCGTTGTAATTGTAATTGATGATAAAACTAAATTTAATTTTGATTACGGACCAATAATGCATGTAACCTATAATAGTTCATTAGCATATGTGGGTGTAAATAAGTTTAAAGACAGTTTAAAAAAGACGATATTAAAGCAAATTGATCAACCAAGCTCATATTTGTCAATTTTCGGCGGTAAAATTAAGTCGACTAAACTTGAAGAAAAGGAAACTTCTGTATTTGATGTCCTAAGAAGTGAGATAAAATCTCTATCAAATAAAATTGATGGAATTAATA
The DNA here is from genome assembly GCF_033720595.1 of Lishizhenia sp. Lineage (GTDB taxonomy): Bacteria > Bacteroidota > Bacteroidia > Flavobacteriales_D > Crocinitomicaceae > Lishizhenia. The sequence goes on from NZ_JAWWCF010000147.1 coordinate 1,809, forward strand.
ATTATTCTGAGGCTAACCCCAATAATCAAAACGGTTATTTTAACTCAACAGAATACAATGATTTATTAAATACATTTTTTGATTATGATCTTTTCGAAAATTATGAAATTAAGAGAGGAGATTTATTCACAGGTAGTCTAAAAATGATAAAGTTGATTGGAGATTTAGAAAGTACCTACAATATACCGATATTTAAATCGATGGGTACATTAACAAAAGAGAAGGTATTGATTAATATTTATGATTTTGTTATGGATAATAAATTATTTTAGTGAAAAAGCGGAGCAATAGCCCCGCTTTTTTTAATTCACTCTTTTCCTAATTTCATCCATTAATTGATCTATCAAAGGGACAAGCCTTTTGATTTCGCTTGTTTTAAGATAGTACCAATCATTGTACTTCTTTTTCGATAGAAACTTATTAGAACGCTTCAATTGTCGCAATTTGTAGAAGATGTATTGCTCAAACATACGGGCAAATATTTCTTGGCGCATATTTATGTAGCTTCCTTCAGTTTTAATCATCTTTCTGTAACGGGTTTCTTTTCCGTTTTCGTCAAAAATGATGTTTTGAAAAAGGTTTTCGGCCAGTTGGTGCAAGGGGTATTTATCGGGATACTCAATTTTTCTGGTCGAAACACTGCCCCAGGGACCCGTTAAAAAATCGGCACCTTTTACGGGTTCAATTAAGTTGCTCACGTAATAGTCCAGAAAATGACCGTATTCATGTGCGAAGCTTCCAATACCTCCAGTGTTGACAAATCGCCACTCTTTGGATAGGTCAACTCTTACTGGACGTTTATTCAAGGCCATTTCTTTGAGCAACACATCTTCTCGTTTGTAACGAGTGGTATTAATCACAAAATTCCCCGGTTCAAAATGGGCTAAAGCTGAACTTTTACCACGTGCACCAAAAGACAATGCAAGTAGACCTTGCCCAAGTGCAGGTTGTGTAAATTTTAGAACGCTGTTGAGATCCAACATAGACAACTGCAGCGCAGCCAAATAGTTGTATTTATCTTCTAGCGTTACCCAGTTTCCGAACTGTATTCCGCGAATTCCGAAATTTTCAATAATTCCTTCAATGGTGTTGTTTGAGACTTTGAAACCTTTGGGAAGATTACCTTTTACAATTTTCTTAAAACTATCCTGTAGCTCTTTATGCTCCCAATAGGTTTCTAATCTGCTTTCTCCGTCAATGTAGGTGTCTAGTGGTTTTTCGATAGGTTGATGTCTCATTTACTTTTTAGGTTTGGTTTTGGCTTGCCTTGCGGCTTCTTTTTCAATTGCTTTGTACAATCCTTCCTTGTCGTAGTGATCAGGGTTTCCAGAACCCATGGTTGTTTTCACGGGTGGATTGACTTGTTTTTTAAACTTTCGTTTCAATTTTTGTGTCATTGTATATTTGATTTATGGTTATGCTTTATTTTGAGTTTAGTAGGCTTTTCAAGCTTTTAAGCGCTGCGAATATTACAAAAAACGTATCAAATATTGCAAGTTTTTTCATCCATTTTATTGATAGTCTTTTGTAATAATCATCTTGAATCCTTACTTCATCAACTCCAAGTTCTAGCATTTGATCGAGGAGTTCTTTTGATTCTGCTTTCGTCCAGTTTTCAGGAAGGTTTTTGCGCCAGAGTTTAAGTTTCATAATTTGAAACGAGTTAGGAAAGACAATATCCAGAGTCGCAATCGCTGAACTCACTAAAGTCTAATTCAAATTGAGGTGAATATTGTTCAATTTCTTCGTAAGTTATTCCTGTTTTCCAAGTTCCTTTGTTTGGTTTTTCTTGAGATTTAAACCAAGCCATTTTATTTGGGTGGAGAGGGAACATTTTACGCAGTAACAACGGGTTTCGGTGGTGGCAACCGACACAATTATTTAATTCTGCAAATTGTACAGTTTTATCACTCCAATAGTTTACAATTTCATCTTTGAAAATTCCATTTTCAATTAATCGAAAAACTGGTTTTTGCCATTCTACAGTTTCCCATTTGTTTTGACCTCTTTTGTTCTTTTCAAAAGTGGCTTTGTATTCAAGCAAACCATTATCATTCAACTTAGAATTCATTCGTTTTGCTCGTTTTTGTTCGTTTGCCCTGTATCCAATTTGCATTTCTACAGGTTCACCAATGAATTCAGCCCACCAGTAAAAAATAGGTTCTATTTTAAGATAAGTGGTACAGTATCTATGTAGTTTATTAGGGAGCCAACCACCTTTTGTATTTATTACTTCATCGAAGGAAATTCCACTTACCCAAGTAATAGGGCGGCCAATGAATTGTTCAAGATCGAGAATGGTGGTTATTATTTTATCATCCTCTAATGTTCCTATAAATGGTTTTTGAATTCTATCTTCTACCTCTTGAATTAATTTTTTATCAGGGAATTTACATTGTGGATCATCGGTGCGAACCAATGAGAATACATTGTAATCACTCGGAAATTTTGCGGCCAAAAATGCAGATGTTTGACCTCCTGATATTGAAGTACATGTCTTCATTTTTTGATTAATACAATCCATTTTGTAAGTGTTTATTTTCGTTTTCTAATTCTTCGTTTTTTTTCTGTAGGCGCAATGCAGATATGTATAGGTTTGAGTTCTCAACTCGGGTTGCATGAAACACCTTGTCGGCCTTGTGCAAACACACTCTACTTTGCTTTACGGTTTGCAGGCAGCTTTCAAGCGTTTCCTTAAAAACTTTACCGTTTACCTGCTCGCCCTTCAGTTTGCGGGCAACTATTTCATCAAGTGCCTGCAACTGTCCCTCAATTGTTGATAGATGCAAGCTTGTTAAACTCAATTCGGTCATAATTCCTAGTTAAATGATAGTGTGCTTTGAGTTCGAGTATTTTCAAGGCGTTCAGCATATTTATTACGTCCTCCGTCGGTGAAATCTATCTCAAAGTATTTTCCTTTTTGGAGGTCGTATTGTAGGTTGCATTCACCTGCAATTCCTACTATTTTAGGTTTAGCCTTAGCAACCTTTACCGTGGTTATTTCGGCTCCAAAATCCCTGTGTGCAACAACCACGCTTTTTGCGTTATTTGCCCACTCGGAACCACCTTTAAGCGAGTGCATATCTGGGGCAATAATATTCCCGTTTTTATCACGTTTTGCGCTTGTTGGGTGAATGATAGTGTGCAAATGCAAGTTGTGTTGTTCTGCCAATTCATTTCGATAGGAGAGTACATCTTCTAACCACTTATCTTCTCTGGCAAATCCCTTTGTATCGTGGTGCATGTAGTTCCATGAGTCAATGACTGCCCCAAATATTCCTAACTCGGCTTTATTCTGAACCGCAAAATCCCAGTATTCCTTTGGTGTAACAGATTTTGAACGTGTGTTTTTATTCTTGTATGTCGTTGGGTCGAATATTTTAAAACTATCGTGTATTTCTGGTAGATAACGATCAACCTCTGCTTGTGATAAACGGTTGTTGATTGCTATTTTTTCACCTCTTTTGTTGTAGAAAAATTCGTCAAATTGTTTGCCTGAAAGTTTGTGCATTAGTTTCCCTGCTACCTCTGCGGCTGTTCCTGCATCTGGCATGTAAATTAAATGCTTATGACCGTACCATTTATTGCAGTTAATTAGCATTTCAAGTAACAATTCAGTTTTACCCGAAGCAGGGTAGCCCGTCCAATCAGTAACACCACCTTCTTTGATGGAGTAGTGAGGGGCTAAACATTTGAAACCGCAATAGTATGTTTTACCGCCGCCAGTTTCATAAAGCTTCATAACATCTTGGCGCAATTTGCTAAATTCTATTATCCCCCCCATAGTTGTGTCATTTTTAGTTTAAGCGCTTCCCATTCTCTGTACTCAGCTTCAAAATCTAACTCCTGAGCTTGTTTGCTTTGCCATTCGTGCTGTTTTAGTTCTATTTGCTGATACAGGTCGTCTTTTGTGTTTAAAGTCGGTTTTTGCGTGGTTAATTCCACTCCGAACTTGTCGATTGTTTCTTGACGGCTGAAATATTCAGGAGTAAGGTTCTCATACCCATTTTTGATATTGTAGGGCTTTGTTACGGCCGTTTCAATGGCTTTCACGATTTGAGCTCGAGTGTAACCGTTTTCGAGCAATTTCGCATACGCTTTGCGGCTGCTCGGAGAAATGGACTTAAATGCTCGACCAGTTTTTTCATTGATAAACCCTAGTAAAAACAAAAAATCAGAATCCTTTAACTCTCCCGACTTTTTTCCAAAGTCGGTGTTTGATGTTTGTGGTTTATTAGTTTGTGGTTTATATATACTAACAGTGCTTTGACTTTGCGTTGTATCTTGCTTTTGTTCTTGGTTATGTATTGCTGTTGTAAGTGCTCCTGTGGATGCTTTTGTATTTTTTACAATAGCAACAATATTCGCGGTATATTGATTTTTTGACTTCTGAATCATTTTAATAAATCCGAACTTCACAAGGTCATTTAATGCACCCGCATAAGTACGCCAGTTTTTAACGCCAATTGCATCCATAACCATACTGGAAGGAAGTCCAATTTTTTCTTTCCAACCTGATCTGTTTGCATGCTCTATGATGAAAAAGAATACAGCACTGTGTACAGGCTTTACTTTTTCAGGGTTTTCAAAGGCAAAATCAAACCAATTTCGAGATAGATCGTAACCGTTCATATTTTTTGTTTTAGCTACACTTCAGAGAAGCGATTTCTGTTACAATTGCTTGTTGTTCGTGAAAGGGTAGGGCTTTTATTTTTTCCGTCCATCTTTCCGATTTGCGTTTAATTCTTTGGCGGTCGGTATTGTTATCACCTACATATTTGTAGCTCAATAAAACCTCTTCTTTTGGGTTGAAGTTCGTCCAAAGCATATCATCTATTTTACCACCTCTACCCATGTATGCGAATGGTTGTGCCGTCCATTCTTTGTCGGTGTAGCCATCAACCAGAAGTGCATTGTAAGTGTCGCACTCGGGGTGGGTTATCATTATTTTAGCTCGTGTTTTTTCACTTAATAAGCGAACGAAGGCAAGAAATTCGATATGTTGCTCCAATGTCCATTCATAATCATACATCGGGCGAATTGTGCGCCTTGTTTCAAATAAGTATGGAGGGTCGAAGAAGAAAACCGTTTCTTCAAATAAGTATTGAAGGTCTGATTTGTCTTTTTTCGATAGATTGTTCAGGTAGTGTTCAATTACATTTTCATTGAAACATTTTATACCTGGCAATGTAGATGCTTCTTTAAATTGCTTAAATACATGCTTAACAATCTCGAAGTATAGAATCTGTATATTTTTTTCAAGTTTTGCTATGCTTTCGCTTACAAATCCACTACCGCCAAAACCATCCACGAAAAACTCGCATTTAGGTGTGTTGTTAATAAGAAATTCTTTTACTCCGCTTGCACCTTTTGAACCGGGGTATTTTGTAATGTCTAAATTCATAATGATGGCTTAAAAAGTCCTCGATCTAAACCGAGGACTTTAGGTTTTTACTCTTCCTCGTCTCCTGGGATTTGGTGTTCACTTTCTGCAAATGCGGGAACGGTACCGTTTACTTTGTATTCTTCTTTTTCCTCGTCCGTCATTTCTCTGCGCTCGAGTTCACGGTCTAAATCTGGATTGAAAGGGAAGATGTCAACAATAGGAGTAAGCTTGATTTCTGGAATCTCGAATGAAACAAGCATTGATTCAAGGCTTTCTTCTATTCGGTCGTAAGCGTCTCTTACATTTTCAGCAGAAACAAGGAATAGGTTTGAAATTTTCTTTTCCCTTCCGCTATCCGCATCAACTGATAGATAAGAAACTTTAGCCTGATACCAATAGTCTGCATCTTCATATTGAAAAATGTCCTCGAAGTTTGCTTTTTTCACTTCCGTTACGATAAATTCACCACGTATCATTTGACCTAACTC
>NZ_JAWWCF010000148.1:0-7591 GCF_033720595.1 Lishizhenia sp.
AATCCTTGGTTTTTAAAATATTCTAGACTATCAAGCACGCCTGTAATGGGTTTTCCAAAGGTTGAAATTTGATGCACCATCTCAGCCATGATTTCATCGATTATTTCTTGCTGAGATTTCCCCGTCCAAGGTCGCTCTCTAAAACGAAAGGCAACTACCTCGTCCAACCTTAAACCAACCGTGCGCGCACAATCTTCTATGGTTAAATCTATACCAACGGTTCCAAAAACTTTAATGATTGCTTTTTTCCATAGGGGTTCAGAATCTATCAAGACACCATCCATATCGTAGATTACAGCATCAAATTGTTTTATTTCCATCGTATTTTATAGATTTTGGGTGCAATAATAGTTTTTTCTTCGCTTAAATAAATGGTATTCTTCGAAACATCGATAGCCTCCCACAATCCAAACCGGTTAAGTAGGCGGGTGTTTTTCCAAATTAGTTCTCCGTTGACAAGCTCGTAGATGTAGATTTTACTGTAGGTTAATACAAACAAATGGTTTGCCTTAAGGCATACTGAAGTAATGCAGTCTTCCATCCAAGAACTTGCTTTCAATTTTAAAGGAGCACAAGAGCTTGCGGTATAGGTTCCTGCTTTTTTGGGCAAGGAGTACACTTTACTTATTCCATCAAAGGGTTTAGTGGCGTTTTTTGTGAAAATCCATATCTTGTTTTGGTAGTAGCATATCCCTTCGGCATCGTAGTACTTTTGCTGGGCGTTCGGAGGAAAATCTTTTTGGTCTGGGTAATGAAAACATATGCTATCCGCTTTACTCTGAGTTTCCTGTAATACCTCTTTTAAGGGCACGATGTAGAGTTTTAAGTCTTTGCGCGTATTGTTGTTGTTACCGATGTCAGCAATATAGATTAAGCTATCGTCTACTAAGCAAAGATCTTCCCAGTCTTTGTTATGTGCCTGTTCTATTTTACAAGTGTTTACAAGTTCTCCCTTGAAGTTGAGAACGTACAATTCGCTTTTGTTGCCACTGTCATTATGGGTAATAAAAACACTATCTCCTATACAAAGTAAGCCTGAACTTTCATTGATAAAAGTGGGTAGTTTTACGATGGCTTCTTGTGCCAAGAAAAGACCTGACCAACCCATGAAAAGAAGTAGAAATAGTGTTCTCATAGTATCGTACAACAGTTTTAAACAATAAGTTAAATGTAATATTAATGCCCGTGCTACAGCCTATTAAAAACAAAATTTGTTACTTAGTAGAACTTTTTAAGACAAACGCGCATGTTATCTCCAGGAGCCAAGGGATGGGTTAAGAAATACGAGCAGTTGCTCGATGAAGGAATGTTTACCATAACAGAGGTGAAACCTGTGCACATTTCTACCGATGAACATTTGCGTTTAGAGAGTATTCGAACAGGGTTAGCTTTTGGTTTTCCTACACAACTTTTATACGCCAATACCTTACCTCAGGATCAATGGACGGTAGAAGAAAAGCTCAAAGTATTATTGTTTGAAAGTCTGCTTTCTGTCTATATCATGGAGTGTAAAGTTTATTCTAAAGAGGATTTCTTACAAAAGGTTCTGGGCTTTTATAAAAAGCACGATAGTAGGTCTATTCTTAATTTCTATAAAAAACTTATCCCGGAGTCTGACTACGACAAGTTGGAGAAAATCTTGGACAAGCGTATAGGAATTCGAAAGACCATGGAAAATAAACTATGGGTGAATTACTTAAATAATTCGGTGGTTTATTTAGATGTTTTGTTGTTTAAAAAGTATTTAACCTCTCCTGAGAACACCTTGCAAGTTAACTATAAGCAGCGTGTTACGACTTTGTTGAAAACGATTATTATGGCCGTGAATTCGGATAATAATGTTGCCAAAAGAGAAAAAATGTTGTTTGATGTTTTCCTCGCTTCTGCTAATTTGAAGGAGGAGGAACGAAAGAGCATGAACAAACTTTTCAAAGAGGGGGAGTTGAGTTTTAAAGATTTAGATAGTTGTCATCAAGAAGATTGGATATTTAAACATTACCTTTTAGATGTATGTTCACTCTGTATTTTTGCCGACAACGATGCAGCAGATGAAGAACTTAAGTTCCTACAAGATTTCTGTAAACATTACCGAATTCCATTAGATGAATTGCCCAATAGTATCGCTCTGGTAGAAACTTTTTTATTGGAGAATCAACACAAAATAGCATTCTTAAAAGAGAGTTCTCAATACGATAAGTTATTCTCAAACCTTTCGAGGAGATGGATTAAAATTCTGAGCAGAAACAAAGACAAATTGGCGCAAGAGCTCAAGCAAAGTAAGGAGTTGGTTTTCTTGATTAATAAATCAATGAAAGAAGAGCTTACAGCAGAAGAAAAAGATAAGGTGAGGGTGCAGTTTTTAGATATCGTTAAAACAATGCCCGCTTTGGCAATTTTTATGCTTCCTGGTGGGGCTATATTGCTTCCACTGGTCTTAAAAGTGATTCCTGATTTGGTACCTTCTGCCTTTAAAAATAATGCCCTCGATGATAAGACATCGAAGGCTAAGGAGTGAATTAAATAGAAACTTCTTCGTTTCTTCGAGCAATTTCTGCTATGCTTGTGCGCATTACATTTATCGTTGGTTTTTCATAACCTTCTTTGCGCGATGAAATCAAGTAATTAATATCGTCTGCAGTAAACATTCCCACACAGTGGTAGCTATAGTGCTCTAGAGCTTGTTTGTTTTGTTTCTTTAAAGATTGCTTATAGATCAAAACATTTGCACTGTCTTCAATAATTTGATAGGTGTGAACATCTGTATATCGTTCTAAATTTTCCTTGTATAGTTCAAGAGCATCTCGCTCACCGTAATCTTCAATCACCATTTCAAAAGCTCTACTTGCTTTAATCGTCCAAGTAAAGTCATCCTCTTGATGAATTACCTGAGGTTCCACTGCGCCCCCTACCAATTGTTCATCGTTGGGTAAATACAATGTTGTAGGTATTTGATAGGGTGTCAAGTCTAAGGGTGCGTACAAACTCAAGTCTAATTCCTGAACTGTTTCCTGCGGAATAGCTGGAGATTCTTTGGGCTCACTATCGCACGACCAAACAAGGCCTGCCAAGAGCAAGGAGTAAATTATTTTTTTCATTTTTAGCGCGTTCTTAACGTAAATATAGTGTTTTCCTGATTTTTTTTAGGCTATTCCCCCTAATAAAAGTTCGCTAAAGCTGCCTTTTCTCAGGGGTCGGGTCATCCATTATAGTCCCGATAAGAATCGGGAGCTGTCATTTCTACCCCTAATAGAAAATGTTAAAATAAACTTGGTATTTTAGCGTTCAAATCCCATCGATTTAAAAACCACACCTATGAAAAGAATTCTCTTATGTTTGCTGCTTATCTTAAGTTTTGTAGTACATGCTCAAGTTCAAGTTGTCAATCACAAAAATGAAGTGTTAACCAATGTTGAAGTTTTAAAAAACGGACATTTGATTGGTATTTCTAATGATAATGGAAAGCTTCCTGGGTTAGAGAAAGACAGTGCATATACTTTGTTTCATCCGAATTATCGTTTACAAAAAATCGTTTTTGACGACCAAAAGCAAATCGATCTTGGAGCGCCTATACAATTGTTCGAAAGTGTAGATGTCAAGCAAAATGAAGGTGATTTATTTCAAAGAATATACGACAGTACTTATCACAATTTTGTAAAGCAGGACATAGCAGTTTTAGGAGAATTGTGGGTCTATCAGCGATTGGTTACAAAGACTAATGAGAAAAAGGATACCACATTAAACATCATTAGGGCAAATGTAGCTTACGCCAAACACGAGAAACGTAAAAAAGAAACGTGGTGGGTTAAAGGTGAGCCACAGCGCATGTTTAAACGTGGTGGAAAGTTGTTCGATGCAGCTGAATTTAAAAAAGAAGATCTGAATCTAAACTGGGCACTACCATCACCGGATAACTTAACCTTATTTTTTAAGTATAAAAGTTTTTTTAGTGAACCTGGAGCTTATCAGCAAGAACGCTATTATTCACCAACCTTATCTAGAGTGAATTTGAGTTATACAAGTGAAAAAAAATATACCCTGAGTCACGACTTAAAGTATGCAAGTTTAAACTATAGATGTAGGCAATATGAAAGTATACAAATTAGTCCTAATAGAGTTGCAACTGTGTTCAATATGACCATGTCCATCCCTAAGAAATCCAGTTATTGGAATTTTGTTGAAAAAGACGGTTGTTATTTTCCAGAGTCGATGAGGTTTGAATTTGTCCAACACTTCTCAAGAACGGATGTGAATAGCTCTGGTCAATATGCAGTAGTCTACATTTTCAAAGCCAAAAAAGCAATTCCACAAAAAGAGCTTTCGGAAGATTATGAAAAGGAAAATTTTTCCAACAACAATTACATACAGCGCATAGACCCCACACCAGAAATATTAAATTTCCCCTATGTTTTGGAATAAGTCGACTTACAATTTTGTTTAATTTCTTAACCCATCCTTTAAACATTTCTAACTTTGCATTGTTATAATTGCATGACGGTGTATAAGATCAAAGATCTAGAAATATTATCGGGAGTAAAAGCACATACCATTCGTATGTGGGAAAAACGCTATGGATTATTAAAGCCTGAACGTACGGATACTAAAATCCGAATGTATTCAGACAAAGATCTAATGGTGTTACTCAACGTGGCGTTACTCAACAAGAACGGTAAGAAAATTTCGCATATCGTAAATATGAGTGATGATCAAATTGCTCAAGAAATAATGTCCATTGATGACGCTATGAGCGAAGACAGTTTGGTTGACAAGCTGATATTGGCACTGATACAGATGGACAAGCATCTATTTTTACACAATTTTCATAAAATCATCGGAGAGGAAGGACTGTTCGAGGCTTTCTCGGGGAGGTTAAGGAGTTTCTTAACGCGTATTGGTGTAATGTGGCAGGTAGGAACAATTGATCCCGCACAGGAGCATTTTGTTTCTAACATGATGCGCAATACACTAATTTCAGCTACCGAAAATATTAAGGAAAATCCTAATCCTAAAAAGCTTTTCTTGCTATTCTTACCAGAAAATGAGTGGCACGAAATATCATTATTACTCTATAATTATAAACTGCTCAAAGATGGTTATGCCACCGTCTATTTAGGTCAATCAGTGCCAGAGCAAGCATTAGTGAACACCATTGGTCGCTTCAAAGTTGATGCATTGGTAACTTCTTTTGTTACGGCTACAGACGAAGATCATATTGTTCGTTTTTTCTCTGCATTAAGCCAAAATCATCAACTTCCTATTTACACGGGAGCGGAAATGTTAGAGAGTTTATCACAGCCTATTCCTGCTGGTATCCATAAGGTTACAGATTTGTTCAAGTAATTTTCATCCAACTTTTCATGAGAAACGTAGGTTCAATGGGGGATTGAGCCCTTGTTGCCTGTGCGACAAATTGTGAAAGAAAATATTTTGTTTAAGATTTATTTGGAAAGATTAAACAAAAGTGTTTAACTTTGAAGGTGTAAAACTTAAACAAAATGTCTACAATTGAATTTAACAACGCTCTCATTGCTTTAGAATCATATATGATTGCTTTTGCAATGCGCTACACAAAAAATGAGGAAGACGCGAGAGATCTTACCCAAGAAACAATGTTGAAAGCCATGAAGAATAAAAACTATTACACGCCAAAAACGAATTTCAAGGCGTGGTTGTTTACCATCATGCGCAACATATTTATCAATCAATACAGAAGAAAAGTGAGATCGAAAACAATTTTCGATAACTCAGAAGAAAAGTATTTAATGAACGGTTCAACAGAGGCTAGAAATACTCCGCAAAACCATATTACCTCCCTGGAGGTAGAGGCGCAAGTGGAAGCACTTAGTGATGTTTACAAAAAGCCCTTCGAATTACACTACAAAGGCTTCAAGTATCAAGAAATTGCAAATGAGTTAAATATTCCAATTGGTACGGTAAAGAGTCGTATATTCATAGCAAGGAAAAAATTAATGGAGTGCTTACCAGAGTACGCATAGCATATATATGAGTAAAAAAATTGTAGTCATTGGAAGTGGAATAGCAGGTTTATCTTGCGCAAGTTATTTAGCCCAAGGAGGGAACGAAGTAACCTTATTGGAGAAAAATAGCTCGGTGGGTGGTAGAGCGAGAAAGTTCGAAGCTGCCGGTTTTACTTTTGACATGGGCCCGAGTTGGTATTGGATGCCCGATGTTTTTGAAAAGTTTTATAAGGATTTTGGACACACTGCTCAAGATTTCTATACCTTGGAACGATTAGATCCAAGTTACCAGGTGATTTGGAAGGATAAATCAAGCGATCATGTTCCTGCAAATTTAGATGAATTCAAAGCTTGGTTCGAAAAATTAGAGCCGGGTAGTGCAGCGAAACTCGATGAGTTTTTAAAAGAAGCAGCCTATAAGTACGATGTAGGAATGAATGATTTGGTCCATAAACCAAGTTTGAAGTTGACAGAATTTGTTGACAAACGTGTGATAGGAGGAGTATTCAAAATGCATTTGTTTTCTTCTTTTAGCACCTACATTAAAAAGTATTTTTCTCATCCTAAAATTATTGAACTCCTTGAATTTCCGGTATTGTTCTTAGGTGCTATGCCGAAGGATACGCCAGCCTTATATTCACTGATGAATTATGCAGATATTGTTTTAGGTACTTGGTACCCTAAAGGTGGGATGCACGAAATCATCAAGGCTTTTGTAAAAATTGCTGAATCACAAGGAGTGAAAATCGAAACTGGAAAAGAAGTAACGGGTTTTGAATATGAGAATAAAAATGTAACCACCGTAAATGTAGCTGATGGTAGTTCATATGCTTGTGATTATGTAGTAAGTGGTGCAGATTACGCACATACGGAGTTCCAATTGTTAAAAGAGAAAGCCAATTACACTGAAAAATACTGGGATAAGCGGACAATGGCTCCTTCTTCACTGTTGTTTTATTTAGGAGTTGACAAAAAAATACCTAAATTGGAACATCACAACCTCTTCTTTGATGAAGATTTTAATGTTCACGCCGAAGAGATATATAACCAACCACAATGGCCAAAAGCTCCATTATTTTATGCTTGTTGTCCTTCTAAGTCAGATGATACCGTAGCGCCAGAAGGTAGTGAGAATTTATTTTTACTTATTCCTATTGCTCCAGATTTAAAAGATAATGAGGAGAAGAGAGAAAAGTACTTCGAGATGCTGATGGACAGGTTGGAAGAATTTTGTGGAGAAAAGATAAGAGAACACGTAATCTATAAGCGCAGTTATTGCGTAAATGATTTTAAGAAAGATTATTATGCATTTAAAGGGAATGCATACGGCTTGGCGAATACGTTAAAACAAACAGCCATTTTAAAGCCACAAATAAAGAATAAGAAATTAAGCAACATGTATTACACCGGTCAACTCACGGTTCCAGGACCAGGGGTTCCACCAAGTATCATATCAGGTGAAGTGGTGGCACGTGAAATACTGAAAGCTATATAAATCACTATTAATTAACGTTATGAAAGAACTTTTTGACAAACTTTGTGAAGTAACAAGTAAGATTACGACGCAAAAATACAGTACCAGTTTTTCACTTGGGATAAAGTTCTTGAGTAAAGAC
>NZ_JAWWCF010000149.1:0-7564 GCF_033720595.1 Lishizhenia sp.
CTGCGTGACCCATTGTTCTTCCTTTAGGAGCAGTTTCTCCTGCGATGAATCCAACAACTGGCTTCGTTCCGTTTTCTTTGATCCACTTCGCAGCGTTAGCCTCTAAGTTACCACCGATCTCACCGATCATTACGATACCTTCAGTTTCTGGGTCGTTCATCAATAACTCAACCGCTTCTTTAGTAGTTGTTCCAATGATTGGGTCACCACCAATTCCGATAGCTGTAGTAATACCTAAACCTGCTTTAGCAACTTGGTCAGCCGCTTCGTAAGTTAAAGTACCAGACTTAGAAACGATACCAACTTTACCCGTTTTGAAAACGAATCCTGGCATAATTCCAACTTTCGCTTCACCAGCAGTAATAACACCTGGACAGTTAGGTCCGATCAAAGTACAATCCATTCCATTCAAGTATTCTTGAACGTAGATCATATCTTTTACTGGAATACCTTCTGTGATACAAACGATAACTTTGATACCAGCGTTAGCAGCTTCCATAATTGCGTCAGCAGCAAATGCAGGCGGTACAAAGATAATAGATACATCAGCACCTGTTTCTTCAACAGCAGCAGCAACAGTATTAAATACTGGCTTGTCTAAGTGCTTTTGTCCACCTTTACCTGGAGTTACCCCTCCAACAACGTTTGTTCCATACTCAATCATTTGTCCAGCATGGAAAGTTCCTTCACTTCCTGTGAATCCCTGTACGATTACTTTAGAATCTTTATTTACTAATACGCTCATGAATGCGAGTTTTTTGTCTGTTTTAATTTGCGCTTCCAAAAATAGCCGTTTATAGTATTAATGCAAAGTATTGAGGCGAGAAAATGAGAAAATAGTGATAAGTGATGGGTGAGAGGTGAAAACTTAGCGGTATTTATAGGTGTATTTAGGCTACCCCCAATCCGCTGAAAGACGTCTTGGGTAGGGCTAACGCTACTACTCCTCGTTGCAAAACACTTTCTACATTCCCAGTAATAAAGCTTCCTCGGTCGCTCTATTTCTTGGATGTATCAATGTGTTTTGCCCCTGTGGGGTATACGCTCATATCCCTGGTAGAAGTCAGTATAGAGAGTGAGTAGGGAGCAAGAGGTATTATTTGATTGTAAGTATAGCTCTCTGTTTAACTACTTAGAAATTTAAAAATTTAATGATTTAAACCTTTAAAAAAGGTGGAATAAATGTATGCACCTTTAAGATATTAGGTCTTCCTTAAATCTTTAAATAATGAGCGCAGCGAATGTTTTAAATTTTTAAATCTTATCAAATGATGAACCTGCGAATCCATCAAATTTTCAAATTGAGATCCATTGAAGATTCCATCCGCCTTATCAACCCGTTGAGGCCTGAGGTCGAGGAATGAGAAGTCTCGAAGGCCGTAGTCAAGTCCATCACATCAAACAAACTATCTAAAAGTCTAACGGTCTAACGGTCTAAAACTCAAAAACTCTACCTCTACATTAACCTTTCATTGAGGATGCGAATCTTATCGTTGTTGCGCGTAATTTCTTTTTCTATGTAGCTTTTATAGGCCACGCGGAGTTGAGATTTGGAGGCGAACTTGAGTTGTTCGTCCAAGTATTTCCCGTAAGAGAGCAATCCATTTTTTTGAAATTCAAGCATCTTGCTTCGAATTACCCATTTTTGTTTGTCTGTCACGTTTTTCATTACCTATCTGTTTACGGGATAGTAAGTTAAGGAATAAAATTCACATGGAAATAGCTCGCTTAATAATATTTACGCAAAGTAGGTTATTTCTTCTTTAAAGCCTTTTCGCATGGGGGTTTGAAGTTGAGTTAAGGAATGAACCATCTTTTTACTATCAACTTCAATTAGCCCTGGAAGATAGACCTTCATTGTGCTGAAATCATTCATTACGATCAATAAACCTTTTTCTTCTTCTCGAGTGCGTTTATATAAAGAAGCAATCTCTCTAATATTTTGAATAGCTATAATTTTCTTTTTCTTTCTATTTAATTTTCTTTTTACAATCAAGGAAGAATTGGTCAGTTCTATTTCCGAGAAAAACCTTGCTCTAAGGTAAAGGAATAAAAACATCATTATTATACTTATCGCACCGCTAAAAAAAACTTGCTCATATCGTAGAAGGAGGCCTGTACATAAGAGAAACAAGCCTAAAAATAATCCGAAATAAATCGATTTTACGATAGGATCATGGTAGAGCTTAGGTTTAAAGGCGAAGTAAATATGTTGTTGAATTTTCTTTTCTGAGGGGCTATTTTCTGCTCCCTTCATTTTTTTGTCCAAGAAAAATTTAAAATGATGTAGGTCTTTATAGAGAGAATCGTGTAAATAATAACTTTTTCGATTCAAAAGCTTGATATGCATGCCTTCTATTTCTCCAAAAAGAATAGAAGAAGGTTGTAAACCAGTAAGTTTAACACCGCGTACTTCATTGAGCTTAATTAAATCTTTTCCGATTTTAAAGTGATTTTCATAAACCAGAATTTTCTTGGAAAGAAGGAAAAGCATAAGGATTGCGAATATTCCTATAAAGGAAATAAAGCAACCAAATGTAAAGTAGCCAAAATTACCGTTATCTCTTAGGTTAAAATCGTAATTGAAGTAAATATCCCCCATCAAAATTAGTCCCATGAGGATAAGCAAGATTCCGCTTAAAAGATTTATAAGTCTGAAACCTGTAAGTCGTGGTTTTATTTTAAAGATGGGAGTTCCAATCATTCGGTTGTTGCCTTCGATTTATATATCATAGTTATTACAAAGACAATAATACCATAAATAATTCCAAAAAGCAGTCCGGTAAACATAATCAGTGCTTTTGGTGAAACAGGAGCAGCGCTGTATTCCCTTGCGAAAACTGGGTTGTTGGCCAAATAGCTATCAGCTAATAAGGCTTGCACACCTGCGTTGAAAATTCCGCAGAGTATTCCAAAAAAGAGTACATGGGCTATCCTATTTGAAGGGACCTTGGTTTTAAAACCATATGCTGCAATAAATGCGTAAATGAGCCAAAATACCGGTTCGGTAACTATACTATTGGTAAAAACAGAAAGTAGTCCTACCAAGACACCAAAAGATGCGTACGAGATAATCAATTTCCAATTCATGACCTGTGTTTTTTGAATGTATACTACAAGTTACGGATATTCTTTGAGGAAGTAAAAAAATGTTAGTTTCGTCCTAAATTTATTTAAATGAGCACCTTTACCAAGCGCTATTTCGACCCTAAAGATGAAAACAAACATTTAACACTCGTGTGGGAACCGGGGTATAGAAATGTACATATCTATTACTTTAAAAAGTTGATTCAAATTATCGAAGATCCCATGGAAATAAAAAAGGGAACTTTCTTTAATTCTGAAGACGTAGGGAAAGTGTCTCTTGCTTTTACTAAAGAGAGACCTATGAAAATAGAGTTGAAAGTGGAGGGGAGAAGGTATAAAACGGTGAATAAACTAAAACGTGAGTTACCTAATTTTGTATCTATCAGAATACTTTTTGCATACTTTACCCTAACAAGAACTATAGGATTGTTTACGCTTTTAAACTCTTTAAGTCTGAGTTTTGTTTCTCCGTTGGGAATTTACAATACGGTTTGTTTTATTGGGTATTTGTTAACCTTTATTTTGATAAAAAGTTATCCAAGAATCTACTATGTGGGTACTTCAATTTATGGCCTAGTAGTATTAATGCATATACTTTCTTGGGTGGGTGTATACCCCTTGGGCGTGCGTATGAACTACGATGCTTTTACCTCAATTTTCGTATTCATTCTCCAAGCAATTGTTGCGAGTTATTTTATCAGAGAGTTGAAGCCCATTAATAATTACATCGATAAGAAGAAGCCGCAAACGGAAGATGTGTTAATCGATGAAATTTAAGTCAGAAAAGTAAAACTAACCTTGTTTTAGAGCTTTAAGGTTGTTGCCATATTCCAAGTTTTAGAGATTTGGCAAGTCTTTCTTGTTGCGTGAAAAGTGTGGCGTATTTGGTGTTGGGAGGAATGGGCAGTTTGTGGGCATATCCCTTTTGAACCAAGGTTTTATTTACAAAAACAGTATCGTCTACGTATGCGTAGGCTAGGGTTCTACCGTATTTATCGGTATGTTCTTGGTCGAATTCTAGTCGGATTTCTCGGTCTGCAATTAAATCTATTAAAAATTCTTTGGCCGCTTGGGCATAGAACTCTTCGGGTTCATTACCATGCTTTAATTCAGGTGTGTCTATTCCTATCAGTCTTATTTTTTGTCGATTCAAAGCTTCATCTACCACCCAAAAAGTATCACCGTCAACGATACGGGTAACACGAAAAAATAATTTTTTTTCATTTTCTCCTGAACAATTGATAATCAGGAGTGTTATAAGAATAGTAATAAAGATATTTATAAAGAGTTTCATAGCATTTATTAGTATCTAGTTGTAAAGGGTTTAAAGGCGCTTCAATGAGGCGCCTTTGTTTTGCAATAAAAGTAAGCTTTCATTTAAATATAATGCAGTGTAACAAGCTTGTAAATTCCCAATTTGTATGCGTATAGATGTATAATAGTCTTCTCAATGCTTTTCCTGGTAATTTTGTTTTAAATAATTTGAAGGGGTTAGGTAAACAATGAAGGTGATAAATTGAAGAGATGGTTTTCTCTACGTATAGCTTTCTTAGCTATTCGATCCATTAACCTACTCATACTTTTGGCATGAGTAGGTCTCTGAAATTTTCAGATTGGATAAATCATCTAAATTTCCTTTTGAGAAACTTTTGATAATATCGTGGTGCTTAGGTAATAATCTGTGAATATTCTATTCGAATACTTTTCACGTCTCATTCGGTTTTATTTTCCATTATAAATTTAATAAAAAAATATTAAGTGATACATAGTGTATCATTTAAACTTTTTACTTTTAGTGTATGAGAGACTACTCGGCGAAAAATGAAAGTGCATTTAATGAAAAAAGATCTGATGCTTCAGCCAACAGAAATACTATTATTCGTGTTGCCCATGATTTATTTGCGCTAAAGGGACCCGAAGTTTCTATGAGTGTAATTGCGAGAGAAGCCAAAGTGAGTAGGGCTACACTTTACAGGAATTTTGAAGACAAGGGAAGTTTAGTACTTGCGTTAATGCATTATAATTTAAAAATATTGGAAGATTATGCAGACACCTTAGCGCATGATGAAAATGAATTCCGTTTATTGTTGATGAAGGCAGCCGAATTTCAATATCGCTATCAAGGATTGTTACCATTTTTACCGCAAAGAGCTACGCATTTAAATGAAAGGTTGATTCAATTGGTCCAAGGTCCGATTGAACGCGCAATTAAAAGGGGAGAAGTAGCCCCTAGTTATGAAGTGTTAAACGATACAGTATTATTGATTAGGATGCTGGGCAGTGTCGTTCTACCTTCTGCAATTTTAGATAGTAAGGCAAGCATGAACAGAGCATGGGAAATGCTCTTAAAAGGGTTGGGAGCAATTGATTAAAGGATTATTTCTTCTATTGCTTACTCGGTATTTTATTGATAATACTAGCCCAAAAAGGAATCAAGAAGTAAATCATAGCGGGTACTAAGATACCTGTGAGTATTAATGTTCTTACGTAAATAGGAAGATGATTGATATCGTTACCAATTAAATAACTCAGCAAGGTAATGGCTGGATAAATGGCAACCCAAACAATTAATGTATTTCTTCTTTTAGACACAATAGAATTTTTATGCAAAAGTACATTCTTTCTACTTTGTTTGTAGCGATGTATCGCATTCAGGTGTAAAGAAACGCTGTTCTATCATTTATTTGACTTTTTTGGGCAATCGCAAGCTTAGTTTACCCCTTCATTTCTGAGATCAATTCTATTTCACCTTTACATAATTTGAGAATTCGCAGATTTCTTTGATGTATACTCTGTTACCTAAGAGATTCATCCATAATTCGGCAATTTCGTGATCTACGAAGTATTTCTTTTTGGCGGCGTTAAAGTTGTAGTAAATATTTACCTCGAGCTCCTTTACCTGGAAAATATGAAAACGTACAGGGTGCTCATTGATGAATTGTGCCCTTTCTAATTTCTTGGTTTGCTTATTAAAATATGCGTAACCAATGCATTGACTTAGAAAACTATACAGGTCGGGGAGTCCATCTGGTTCAAAACGGAAACTCACTTTTAAATAGTCTTTATTATCCTCAACGATATGCCATGAAGTGTCTGAAATTTTACCCGTTGCTCCATGTTTATCTTCGTTATGATTTTTATTGAATACGGCTATTTCTTTAGAGGTAGGTACTCTATGGTCTACACTGTCTAGGTGCCAGCGTTCCCCCAGGTTTAATTTGGGGTTGTAGTGGGCCTTTTTAACTTTTTGATCATTTTTAATGTAGGTGGTGGTGGTGGTGGTATAGGCGTACTTCGCTAGGGAGTCAATCAAATGTTCTGTAAGCGTTGTTTCATTAAACTGAAACTGCTCCAAACGTTGGAATATTTTTGATTTGTTATCGTTCGCTCTTGTTATTTGAGGAATAAACGAGAGAAGAAAAAGTAAGCATATTAATCTCTTCATAATACACAATTTCAGAATGTTCATATTTGCTTATAACAAGGTAATAAAACTCTGAAATTAACGAGTAAATACGTTCAAAATTCACCTGATTTTATTCTGTAATATTAATAGAGTTCGGTTATTCTGGGATTTCCATGGATAAAATCTTAAACATTAGTCCGGCTATAATAGCACCTATGAGAGGGGCTACCCAGAACAACCAGAGCTGTTCCATTGCTGCTGTTTCACTAAAGATTGCTTGACTCGTACTTCTTGCTGGGTTAACAGAAGTGTTGGTAATTGGTATACTAATAAGGTGTATAAGTGTAACCCCTAATCCAATAGATAATCCAGAAATTCCTTTTGGAGCTAATTCGCAGGTTGCGCCTAAAACGATGAAAATGAGCATGAAAGACATGATGACTTCTATTAAAAAAGCAGACGGTAATTCATATTTACCAGGAGAAAGCTCTCCATAGCCGTTTGCAGCAAATGAACCGATAACAACATCTGGTTTGCCGAGCAGAATGACATATAACAAAGCAGCTCCGCTAATGGCTCCTAACAATTGAGCAAGAACATAGTAGGGGACGTCTTTACCTTCAAATTTACCTGAAACCCACAAGCCAATAGTTATAGCAGGATTTAAATGGCTGCCAGAAATTGGGCCAATAGAGTAAACCATGGTAAGCACTGAAAGTCCAAACGCCAGTGATACACCTAAAACACCAATTCCAAGTTCGGGATAATTGGCAGAGATCATGGCGCTACCACATCCTCCAATAATTAACCATAAAGTACCAATGTACTCAGCTAGAAACTTATTTGTCATTTTATATTTCAGTTGTAGTTGAACTACAAAATTACTTTTTTAATTGATTTACAAGGGCTATAGTAGTCTTTGAGGAAGGGGATTCCTTCGTTGAAAATTACTGCCGCAAGTTAAATTGCTGGGGAGTTAAATGTTAAAAAAAAAATATGATTTTTATAAATAATACCAATTTCAAACAGGGATAGCACTGGCAGCGCCTGAAGGATTTTGTGGTAGGAGGC
>NZ_JAWWCF010000150.1:0-7534 GCF_033720595.1 Lishizhenia sp.
CCCCTTGAAGCCATAACATTTCCGTATCTTGTTAAACACACAGTTGTATTACTCAGGTTTCTTGCTGCCGCAACTGCTACTTTTTCCATAAGAGCCTTGGAAATCCCCATAGCATTAATTGGATATGCAGCTTTATCTGTACTTAAACAAATAACTTTCTGAACTCCATTCTGTTCAGCTGCATCAATTACATTCTGAGTACCTAAAACATTCGTTTTTGTCGCCTCCAATGGAAAGAATTCACATGAAGGGACTTGCTTTAATGCCGCCGCGTGAAACACATAATTAACCCCACGCATAGCACGTTCAACGCTAGAAAAATCTCTAACATCTCCAATGTAAAATTTTAGTTTATCATTATTTAGTGCTTTACGCATGTCATCTTGCTTTTTCTCATCTCTAGAAAAGATTCGAATTTCAGCGAAATGATTAGTTTGTAAAAAACGTTGTAAAACGGCATTACCGAATGAACCCGTTCCACCTGTGATAAGAAGAGTTTTATTTTTTATTTCCATTAATTTTATTTCTTAATAGTTTAAACAACATGAGTGTTTCTTTATTTTTGAACAAAACAAGAGTCAAAACAAACAATAGATTATAGACAATCAACTTCAATACGAACATTGAAACACCTTCTTTAACCATAAACAAAGAATTATCTACTACAATTAATCCCAAAAAGATTATACAAGGCATAGTAATATTGACTAAATATAATAAGGAATCTTTTACTCTTAAAGAGAAGTTTAGTTTTCTATTGATTAACAGGTACATAATCAATAAGTTAATAAAAGTAGCAATCAAATTGGCTACTGATAAACCTAAAAGGCCTATGTGATTTGAGAGAAATATACTTAAACCAGCATTAAGTCCGAGAGAAATAACACTGGTATATAGTGGAATTTTCGTTTTTTCTTTGATATAATACAATCTAAGAATGATTTCCCTAAGCGCCAAAAAAAGTACATTTATTGAATAAGCTGAAAAAACCGTTGCAGTATTTTTAACATCAAGTAAGTCAAACTCTCCTCGATAATATATGATTTTCACAAATTCCGAACTATATACAGCAAGGTAAATAGTGGTTGGGAAAAGCAGAATAAATATTAATTTTAAACTAACCTTCGTAAGGTAAATTAAATCTCTATCCTTTTTTTCTACATACAATTTAGAAATGATAGGGTAAAGTACGGTAATAATCGATGTTGAGATTGTTCCAGATATAGTACCCTGAAGTCTTTGTGAAAATGTCAATGCGGACAAACTCCCTTCGCCTAACCCAGAAGCAACAGCAGTATTTACAAGTAAATTTAATTGATCAATCGAAAAGCCAATAAAAATTGGCGCCACTAACCAAGTCATTTTTTTTAAATTCGTGTCCCTTAAATTTATTATAAAATTAAAGTTAAAAAACCCCTTTGCTAGGTACCACTGGATTCCTAATATTATTACAAATGCTAAAACCCCTGACACAGCCATTGCCAATGGTCCGTAATTATCCCCAAAGAAAAATATCCCAACAATTACTATTATTGAGGAAATTAAAGGAATTATATGAGGTGCGTAGTACACATTTCTGGCATTTGAAACATTTGACAGAATAAGGCTTGAGGATGAAAATGCGAATGAAAGAACTAATACCCTTCCAAATTTAACTGCTAACAATCTTGTTTCCTGATTAAAACCTGGTGCAACAAAATCAATCAAGAAATCCATAGAAAAGTAACCAACTGTTGATAACAAAATCGATCCAATAAAAAAAATCGAAAGTAAATTCGATACGAATACATCTACTTTTTCCTGGCCTTCATTTATTAAAACCTTATTATACAAGGGTATAAACAAAACTAAGTAACTACTAACTATAGCTGCAAACAATATACTTGGGACATTATTTGCAGCGAAATAGGCGTCAGTTTCGAGTCCTGAACCAAATTTCCAGGAAATCATTATATCTCTTAAAAATGAAAATACTTTTCCAGAGATAACAATTAGTAATACAATAAAAGACTTTTTAAATACACTTTTCAACATTTTTCAATAATGTTATATTTAAAATGTTTTAGTTTCCAAACTACGAACACAAAAATTGAAATTCCTAGATAGTCAAAACCATGAAAAATTTGATTATTTGCCGGAACAAAAATGAACATTACAGTCAAAAGCGCAAACATCATAAGCGACACAGGATTCTTATATACAAGTACCTCTTTGTATGATTTACCATACAAGAATGACATAAGTGAAAAGAACACTAAAGTACCTATCCACGTAATGTCTGATGCAATCCAAGGAAATGCAGTGTGCCAGTGCTTTTTACCAGGTATTCCTTTCTCGGTTTCTAGTTTATTCAAATAAGTTTTCTCATATGGATCGAGTCCAGAAACACCTTTCATAATAGCCGATAGAGCGACTGAGTTCCCAACCCCATATGACCATTCCCAATCTGATTCTAGTGATTTTGAAAGCCCATAATACCCATTAGATAAATAACCTGTTGTAAATGTTGCAATACCTAATCCAAAATTATCACCAAATATTTTAAAAACGGGATGTTCAAAATCAAATTTGGCATATGATACCATATGATTGTTCAAATCATATGACGTTATATTCCGAGAGTTCAACCTAGAATACTGTGCGAAAGAAAACAAACCAAATACAAAAACAAAACCAAAAACAGCATACCTGATCAACTTTCTTCTTCGCTGCCTCGAAAAATTCACAGACTTTAATAACAAAACAACTCCGCCATAGATTGCAATGTCACCAATTGATTTTTGATTACCAAAAGCAACTGTTTGAGTTAAAATGATTAATATGATAAAGGAAATAAAATAAATCTTATATCTTTTAGCTAGTCTATCAAAATAATAAAATCCCAATGTAAAACATAAAAATTTCGGAATTGCTGAAAGAACTAATATGGCAAGTTCAAATGTCAAAATTGATTGTTCAGATTTCTCACTATACACTTCGTGGAAGGATGAATAGTTTTCTCCTAAAGATGCAAGTGATAAATTTAAACGTCCCGTAGAACCTAAATAAATCATGTTAATTAAATAGAGTACCAAGGAAAGTTTAATTGAAACCTCAATAACCCTAAAGATTTTTCTTGTATTTTGCTCTGAAAATGAGGTAAGACTTTTAGATCGGTAACCTAGTCTAAAAAAAAAATGACACCAACAATAAATACGTAAAAATAAAGATTGTAAGTAATCCTTTTTCATAATTTAGATAAACTTTGGGACCAAAAAAACTTATTAACAAAGTTATTGCAATATAGAATACATGAAAATTGATTGGTGCGTTTCTCATTGAATGCATTTCCTTTTAAGAGTTTACTTATTTATAAGAATCCCTCTATAACTTACCATCTGCTAAACTTCCAAGCACACTTTTGACATCATATATAACTGAATTAAATTTTCTGTTTTGATTATAATCAAGAGTTAAAAATTCTTTATGTGCAACTCCAAGAACAACAGCATCGTAAAGCTCAATAGGTTGATCATTATATATTTCTAAACCATACTCCTGCTCCACTTCCTCTTTTTTTGCCCAAGGGTCAAAAATGTCAACTTCTATTCCATAAGATGTAAGTGCTGATACAACATCAACAATTTTTGTATTCCTGACATCTGGACAATTTTCTTTAAAGGTAATTCCTAACATTAAAACTTTAGAATCTAAAACAGAAATCCCCTTTTTTATCATTTGTTTAACGATTTGTGAAGCTACATACTCACCCATACCATCATTCATACGGCGACCTGCTAAAATGATTTCTGGGTGATATCCCTTCTCTTGTGCTTTTTGTGCCAAATAGTAAGGATCTACACCAATACAATGCCCTCCAACAAGTCCCGGTCTAAATGGCAAAAAGTTCCATTTCGTTCCAGCTGCTTCCAAAACCGCTTGTGTATCTATCTCTAATAGGTTGAATATTTTCGCCAATTCATTTACAAATGCGATATTTATATCTCTTTGAGAATTCTCTATCACCTTAGATGCCTCGGCTACTTTAATCGTTGGCGCTAAATGTGTACCCGCTGTGATTACACTTTTATATAAAGCATCCACTTTCTTTCCTATTTCTGGTGTAGAACCAGAAGTTACCTTAAGTATTTTTTCAACGGTATGCTCTTTATCTCCAGGATTAATACGCTCTGGTGAATAGCCAGCAAAGAAGTCTTCATTAAACTTCAATCCACTTACTCGTTCTAACACAGGGACACATTCCTCTTCTGTTACACCAGGATAAACCGTAGATTCGTAGATAACGATATCCCCTTTCGTCAAGACTTTCGCAACTGTTTCAGAAGCCTTATATAATGGAGTAAGATCCGGTTTATTATGCTTATCTACTGGTGTAGGTACTGTAACAATGTAATAGTTACAATCCTTAATATCTTCTAAATTAGACGAATTAAACAAACCTATCTCCATATTGGCACTATCTACCAGCACAGACTTCAACAAGTCATCTTCTACTTCTAGAGTAGCATCATGACCAGTATTCAACTCTTTAATTCTCGCTTCATTAATATCAAAACCAACTACCGCATATTTAGTAGCTAATAAACGCGCCAAAGGCAATCCAACGTACCCTAATCCTATTATTGCAATTTTATCTTTTGTCATCTTTCTAGATCTTCTCTTATTTCAAATTCTCCCAGTACCATTTCAAAGCCTCTTTCAAACCATCTTGAAGCTTAAACTTAGGATCATAACCTAATAACTCTTTTGCCTTGTCAATACTTGCTAATGAATGAGGAATATCCCCCGCTCGATTTGGTCCATATATCACCTCAACATCTCCAATTGCACTATCGTAATTGGATAATTCCTCTTTGATATAACCTACCAATTGATTCAGGGTTGTTCTATCACCTACAGCTGTATTATACACTGTATTAATTGCTGCTTCATTATCAGTCAACATCGCCAATTCATTCATCTGTATTACATTATCGATGTACGTAAAGTCTCTTGAATAATTCCCATCACCATTAATAACAGGACTTTCATGCGCCATAAACTGCATCACAAACTTTGGAATTACAGCAGCATAGGCCCCTTTTGGATCTTGTTTTCTTCCAAATACATTAAAATACCTCAGACCTATTGTTTGCAGTCCGTAGGTATTTGAAAATATTTCAGCATAAAGCTCATTCACATACTTTGTAATTGCATAAGGAGATAATGGTTTTCCAATTTTATCCTCTACCTTAGGTAAAGACTCTGAATCTCCATACGTTGAAGAACTTGCAGCATAAACAAATCGCTTCACCTTCTCGTCTCTTGCAGCCACTAACATATTTAAAAACCCACTAACGTTCACATCATTACTTGTTATAGGATCATTGATGGATCGCGGAACGGAACCTAAAGCTGCCTGATGTAATACATAATCACAACCCTCAATTGCTTTTTTACACGTCTCTAAATCACGTATATCACCTTCTACAAAGGTAAATGCATCATTCTTTAAAAGGTGATTAATATTGTGCATATGACCCGTTGCTAAATTATCTAAACATACAACGCGATATTCTTTTCCAATAAAATACTCACATAAATTGGAACCTATAAATCCTGCTCCTCCAGTAATTAAAATCTTCTGTGCCATAATATGTAGTCCTGGTTTGTCTAAAACTCCGCAAAAATAGTATAATTATTGTCAAATCCATGACCTTATATCCGTTAAGTCTGAGTTAATAATCGACACTGACACCCTCCCAGCTCACTTTTGTCACAAACGATTGTACAATTAGGATTTCACCTATATTTTTTACCGGAAATACCCCAATGATTCAAACTAATCTTTTCGGTTAAACAAACCTATGCTTCACTAACAGTTAAACCTAGATTCTTCAATTTTCCGCACTATTACTTTAGTAGAATTGAATATTATTATTAAATTGGGTGTAACATAAAAGACACTATCGTCGTAACAGCTAACATAACAGCCTTTTGATAACATTAAATTAATTTCTGTTTTTAGAAGCTGATTTATCAGAAAAGTTATCTTTGTGGCGTTTGAAAAACAATAACTATGAAAAAAATTCTAACTTTTGTAAGTATCCTAAGCTTTGGATCCTTATTCGGCCAACAAATTGACATGAACAAGTGGTCTCTAGGTTTAGAGTACGGATCACACTTCCCTAACGTAATTCAAGAAAGCGGTGCAGGGAATTTATTCGGACACTACGGAGGAAATGTACGTTACATGTTCAATTCTAAAGTAGGTGTTATGGCTAACATCGGAGTTGAGACTTTCGAAAACTCTGGAATGTTCAACACAAACCTTCAAGGAGTAATTAACTTAACTGACGTTTTAGGTTTTGAAACATTCACAAAACACCTTGGACTATCTTACCACTTTGGTGGGGGATGGAGTAATTCTTGGGAAAAAGAAAACTTCAGTTTCGACGATAAATTTGTAAACTTCACGATGGGTCTTAGACCAAGAGTTAAGTTAGGTGAAAGAGTATCTATGTTCGTAGATATGTCTGCATACTTAATGTTGTCTAAGCAAAAGAACTTTGATTACGTTTCTGGATATGACAGAAACGGATTCGATGGTTACTTCTGGACACAGTCTATCGGATTGAACGTTTACTTAGGTAAAAAAGATTCTCACGCAGATTGGACACCAACAGGAAACAGAAATGCTGAATACGAAGCTCGTTTGGACGCGATTGAGCAAGGTATGAAGGATGATGACAACGATGGTGTTGCAAATTACTTAGACCAAGATAACAATACTCCAGAAGGAGCAACTGTTAACACGAAAGGTGAAGAAATCGAAGTACACGTTGATACAGATGGTGACGGTGTTGCTGATGAGTTTGATGCATGTCCTGAAACTGCAGGTTTATTCTCTGCTAACGGATGTCCTGATGCTGACGGTGATGGTGTTGCTGATGACAAAGACAACTGTCCTAACGAAGCAGGTGTTGCTTCAGAAGGTGGATGTCCATCTAAAGGTGGTGACTTCGGAGGAATCATGCCAAACATGATGGTGAACTTTGACTTGAACAAAGCTATCTTGAAAGAAGGAGATAAATTGATTTTGAAAAACGTTGCGAAAGTGATGAAAGATAACCCTTCTTACAAATTGATCGTTGACGGTCACACAGATAACTCTGGATCTGAAAAATACAATCAAAACTTATCTAAGCAGAGAGCTGCTGCAGTAATGAACTTCTTAACAACACAGGGTGTTGAGTCAAGCAGAATTACTATGAACGAATACGGTGAAACACAACCGATCGCTTCTAACGCAACTGCTGAAGGTAGAGCAATTAACAGAAGAGCTGAATTCTCTTTTGCAAAATAATTAATAAGAACTTTCAAACGAAAAAGAGGCTGCCCTTAGGGTCAGCCTCTTTTTTTATTCAATAATTTTTGAATCCAATTTGGTCTTCGAGACTTCGGTTACTCGACTCCGCTCGCAAACCTATTATCATTGATGGATTCAAGGATTAATTGAAAATAAATGAACAGAACCCAAACTTCGAAGTCAAAA
>NZ_JAWWCF010000151.1:0-7460 GCF_033720595.1 Lishizhenia sp.
AAACATTCAAACTTAGGTTCTCGAGCAATAGTCGAGAGACACCCTCTCAAACTTTCCATCCACTAATTTCTTAAGATTTTAATCAGTTTTTTATAACTTTAATGCATGCGCTTGATCACCACCATCGTAGTAATAACTCTTGTAAACTTTATCAGTTTTAGCCAAGCTCAAATCCCTACACCGAGTTGCTATGATGCTGTTGATGTGTGCGACTCTATTGACATTTATTCACCCTTTTGGTGTTACTATGGAGACAACTATGACGATAGCAATTACTTTATAGGGGGATATTTTCAACCTTATCTGTACACAACCTCTTTTCCTAGTATTAATCCAACTACCCCTAATGCCTTTAATGGTTGCTCAGTAAACTTTGACAAAATATACTGGGTAAATTTAGCAGTAAAAACATCAGGATTTTTAAATTTCATGGTCCAATCTAAAAGTTGGCCTTTTAATGGTTTAGTTGGAGCCCCTCCAAATAATGGGGTTCCCGGAGGAACAATTTGGATTCTTTTTCCGAAAAACCAAACTCCGTACAACTCTACTTGCAATCAAATTACTAATAACCAAATTGCTCCCGTTTCTTGTAACACCCTTTACTTTACCAATTACCAAGGTGCCGTGCTTTCTCAAACGGGGAATACAGGTATGTTAGAAACTCCAAGTATTTATGGCGATTGTTATCCCGCACGTATAGAACCCTCCATTTACGTAAATGCAGGGGATGAATTTCTTCTAATGATTCGTTGCACTACAGGAACAGACACCAATGGCATCCCTTTTGAACAACCCAAACTATATGTCGGGAACGCTGTACCCGGCAACGAAAACTCTACTACCTCAGCTACTTTTACCTGCGAACCTTGGACAGTACCCCAAAACATTTGTTTAGGAGATAGCGCTTGGGTAGAGTTGAGCAACACCTACAATGGTTATGATGACACCTACACCTTTACCTTTTTAAACAATGCCAGTGATGTTGTGGATAGTCTTTACGCTCCATGGTTTCAAGTGTTGCCTACAGATACTACCACCTATAATGTTGAGGTGTCTCAAAATGGAACCGTCTATGATACTTTGAGTTTTACAATAAATGTTGCTTCTCCTCCAACGCCTAATGCGGGACCAGACCTCTTTTTATGTGAAGGTGATACGGCACAATTGAGCGCTCAACTCAGCGATACTTCGAATTACTTCTTGTGGCAAATAACAGATACCAACGACTACCTATCTGCCCCAGATACCCTAGATATTTCCTACGCTTCTCAACCCGATAACGATCTTTTAATTCTATTCGAAAACAATGGAGTTTGTCCCACGGGAATAGACTCGGTGTACATTTACACCCACCCCACCCCGCAACTTCAAGTATTGCAAGACACAACCATTTGTCTCAACGGAAGCGCTCAACTCGAAGCTGTGGTCAACAACACCGTGGTTCAAAACTACGCCTGGCCTTTTCCTTCCGATAGCAGTTCTACACAAAACTTCATAACAGATTCTTCTACTTGGATAAAC
Organism: Lishizhenia sp.; assembly: GCF_033720595.1. GTDB lineage: Bacteria > Bacteroidota > Bacteroidia > Flavobacteriales_D > Crocinitomicaceae > Lishizhenia. The sequence goes on from NZ_JAWWCF010000151.1 coordinate 1,522, forward strand.
TGTTACGCTGCAGACTCTATAGGTTGTAGCTCAAATACGGACAGTGTATTCATCACTGTTTTGGATAGTCTAAGCTTAAGTACACCTTTAAACATAGACTATTGCGAAGGGGAAACACTAAATTTAAACAGTATTGTTTCTGGAGGATTGCCGAATTACACGTACAGTTGGCAATATGGCGGACAAGAAGTTAGCACCAATCCTACAACAGACTTTTCTCCAACAGGTCAAGATGAACTTGTACTTATTCTACAAGATGTTTGTGAAACCCCAGCAGACACCAATATTTTCAGTTTTTCACCTTACCCTATGCCGAGTTTAAACATGAATGTAAATGATACTTTACTCTGTTATCCGGGAGAAGTCAACGTAAGTTTTACAACTTCACCCCTAGTGCAAAATTGGATTTGGAATTTGGGAGACGGAAGCATTTTAAATGATATAAATCCATTGAATTACACCTATAATCAGACCGGTATTTTTGATGTGAGTTTGACTTATTCTACTACAGATAATTGTAAGGATACATTGCCCAACCTTACTGTAGAAGTCGTAGAAAATCCCGTTGCCAACTTTAGTTTTAACAACGACATCACTGAATTCTCAACTCAAGTACTATTTACCAACACTTCGCGTTATGCCACATATTACAGTTGGAGTTTTGAAAATGCACAACCTGCAAGTAGCACGTTGGAAAATCCAACCGCTAATTTTGAAGAAGGTGAAATTGGTCTATACCAAATAGAACTCATCGCTTTCAATGAAATCGGTTGTACGGATACTTTGCGCAAAGCTATTAACATCACACCAGAGTTTAGTCTGTTTGCTCCCAACACCTTCACCCCCAATGGCGACCAAAGCAACAACACTTGGAGTGTAGCTGTAAATGGAATAGACACCAAAGATTTCCACGTACAAATTTTCAACCGTCACGGCACCCTAATTTTCGAAAGTTTTGACTACAACTTTACTTGGGATGGAACTTACAAAGGAAAGCTAGTACCCACAGGAACCTATACGTGGAAAATAGATGTGAGCACCTCACAAAATGCCGAGCGTTTGATGAGAACGGGGTTTGTGAATGTACAGTACTAAATATGAGTATTGTGGGTGAGTTTTGAGTAGAGAGGTGGATGTTAAAAACTTAGGTTCTTACATAAAACACCGGCTCCTCGATAGTACGACTCCGCTCACCACACCGCTCCGCTCGGAAACCTAGTATGTATAATTAAAGAGTAGTATTAACCGAGGTTATCGAGCGGAGTCGAGATGAGCGAAAGCCGAGAGACCAACCACAAAACATTCAAACATTCAAACTATCAAACAACCAAACACTCAAACTACAAAACCGTGAATCTTTGAATTATTAATCCCCCCTCCCTTAGTGATTGGAAGGGCACCCTGGAAGGATGAAGCTTAGTACAAAGCACTTTTTGGGGCGACCATAGAAGCCACGGAAAAGGGGATTTTGTACTTGGCTTTAGACCGAAGCGTATACTGGAAAGCACGGTGGCACCCCAATGCGTTGGGGGAACAAAGGGCCTAAAAAGACAGCTTAAACTTTTAATTCTGAAATTCGAATATTGCTTTGGTAACGACCTCCGGGAAAGTGATCGTTATAATCGAAATTGAGCCAAACATCTCCCTTTGTATCTAGGAAATAGCGCAAGGGTTTGTTTTTAATTTCTTTGGGAAAGAGCAAATTACGCAAGAGGTAAGCCACGTTTTCCAAATCCTTTTTATCGCCAATTTTAACTTCTGGATAAAGGTGTCCCACCGTTCTGCCATCGTCTAAAAGCACATTCGTTCTCACCAAACGGACCTCTCCTCCTACGGCGCGAATACATGCGGCTATGATGATGGAGTAATCGTCGCAATCTCCTTTAAACTTATCGTTGTAGCTCAACTGTTTGGCTGTATTAGAAGCCTTGGAAAAAAACTCTTCGTAGAGCGGATCATACACGTAAATCCACTTATTTTCTATTTCCTTGAAAACAGAAAAATACTGTATCCATCGCCTGTCTTTACTCAGGGCTTGGTATTCCTGAAAGTGTTTTGTGGCAATGTTTCTGGCAAAGTCGATGAGTTCGGGATTGTTATAATCAATGGCTTCTCGCAGCAGCTCTTCTCGCGTAAAGGGAACTGTTTTATTTACAAATTTAGAAGACTCACTAACCTTTTCGAGGTTGGTGAGCAAACTTTGGTAATCTGCACTAAAGCGTTGGATGGAATACATCCCCGTGATGTGCGCCAAGCCTATGGCCACCACTAAGGTTATACTTATGTAGAGGTAATATTTTTTGAGGCTATAAATAAGGAAATACAACAGAAAAAAGATGAACATAAAAAGTATCAACTGATCGAGTCGAATTCCATTACCTACAGGGAGCTCTAGGGTTGGAATAAGCGGGTAAAAAAACATGAAGACGGGCAAGGTAAAAAAGAAGCTCAAGACAAAAGCCAAAAGGCGTTTCATCCATCTATATTCTCTTTTCTTTTCACCCGTTTCTGAATTCATCTGCTTTAACTGTCAACGTATCTTTAGCAAAAAGCTTGCCTTAACACTTATTAAAATCCCCTCGATTTACAGTAAACCGAATTGTTTAAAGTGATGTGTAAGGTGCTTGCTATTCAAACGCGTCCATTGCGCGTAATCTAGCGGTCCGTAATACGGGTGAATTTGCGTTAGACCTTCTTGCATTGCATAAAGTTCTTCGAAATAAATTAATTCTTCCACCAATTCGTCTAAGGCCAATTCTATTTCTGAATGACGTAAGGCTTCCCCTTCTTTGGCAAAAGGAACTTGAACATCTCTAGCCATTTCTTTATCAGAATCTAAAAAGCGTAACATACCCGGTAATTTCTCATCGGGAATGATTTGATTTTGTGGATTTTTACCTGTTGCAATCTGCACGGCATCGGTAAGGTGTTCTATCATGCGTTGCGCACTCATCTTCCCCCACAAAGGTTTGGTTTCTGGGTCTAGCGTACCCAAATATTTAATTACATTTTCTACAGTTGGTTCTACAAACATTTTAATATTTTTTTCCTACGATTACATTTAAACTCTTAGGCACTACACTCACTGCTATATTGCGTTCTCCCTCAAGTGGTTCACCATCTAGGTGAAAAATTGCAGTTTCCAATTTTAAATTTACATTTTTAATTGAGATAAACTGCGTGTATTTGGAGCCATCTATTGCTCGATTAAAAAAGCGCCACACTAAGGATGGAATAGCGTAAAAAGGAAACTGTTTCAACATAAAAACTTCCAATTCACCATCTTCTACACTTGCTTGGGGAGCAATACAAAATCCATTTCCAAATTGAGAACCATTGGCTACTGTGCACAGCAGTAGGTCATTATAACTTTTACCTGCTATTTCAATTTTACCCGGATGATAATTGAAATACGATTTTACCACTAATTTGATATAACTCCATAATCCTCGCTGATGATATTCATCGAACTTTTGGGCGATAAACGCATCGAAACCAAAACCAGCTACTCCTATGAATGCCTTTCCATTGGCTTGAGCTGTGTCTACCACTTTATAGCGTTCCTCATTAATACATTTCAGCGCCTCTACCAATTGAAGAGGAATTTTTAAGTGACGCGCAAAACCGTTCCCAGAACCACAAGGTAAAATAGCTAAAGTAACGTTTGTACCTATCAATGCCGTACCTATTTCATGTACCGATCCATCACCACCCACCGCACAAACGATGTCAACCCCCTCTTCTACGGCAGCTTTCGTGAGCGCGGTAGCATGTCCTCTATGTTGGGTATAAACGATGCTCGTTTTAAACTTTTGGGCATCTATATACTTTTCAATGTGTCCAGGCAATTTATTCTTCTTGCCTACACCAGAAATTGGATTAATAATGAAGCGTATGCTTTTACTCATCTTCCAACTTCATTTGGTTAGACAAAATATCATTGTTATATACTTGTATACGCGCCTTAATATCTTCTGTCATCTCCTCCACTATTTGCGGATAATACCTTAAAGAATCGTGTCGTGCTAAGGTATCTAATTGATAATTGTAAAGTGCCTTCGCTTCATCTTGACTAAAACTTAGCATGTATCCATTCTTCAGATACATATAGGTTCCTTCTAGGTAATAAAGCGCTTCTGCATTGTTGGTATCTGCATAGCTTTGTCCGAAAGCGTACATTGCCTTATCCTTTGTTAAGACATCCATCAAAGAAGGATAAATATCTATTTGATCCATGATTTGTGGATGAAGTCCCGTACCCAATAACTTTTGGGGATGAAAGAAAACAATGGGAATTTGGTACATTCCTATTCTGTGTTTGTAATAACTAGAACTCCCGGATGGGGTATGATCTGCAACTAAAACAAAAAGGGTATTGTTGTACCAAGTTTCTTTTTGGGCTTGCTCGAAAAATTTGCGCAACGAAATATCTCCATAAGCCACGGAACGTGCAATAGGATATTTAGAGGGAGGTATTTGATCTTCGTAAGCTTCGGGTATGTAATAGGGGTGGTGAGAGGAAAGCGTAAATAATCCTGTGACAAACGGTTGGGATAATTCGCTCATTTTCTTTGCGGCCCAAGGATTAAAAAATTCATCCAATATTCCCCATGTACCATCAAAATGTTCGGGATTAGGGTATTCATTCCTCCCGTAATAATGCTGGAAACCTGCTAAAGAAGAAAACTCATCAAAACGCATAGAACCATTTGTAGCCCCATGATAAAAGGCGGAGCTATACCCTTTCTTGCTTAAAGCTGTAATCAGCGTGGCAATGTTATTATCTCCATAGGGTGAGGAAATGTAAGGGTTATCACTCCAACTGGGTATACCCGCGAAAATAGAAGGCATGGCCTCAATGGATTTTTTCCCATTGGCAAAAGCTTGGTTAAAATAAAGCGACTCTTGCATTAATGAGTCCAAAAACGGCGTGTATTTAGGACCTATCCATTCCTTTCCAAAACTCTCTAAAATAAGTACGACCACATTTGTGTTCTCCGGCAAACTTTGCGCATGCATTAACGGATAGTTGGGAGAAAATTTACGGCTTATTTCATCTTCTGTAAAGTAATTTTTCTTTGTAAATCCTTTCTTTCCATAGGATTTGATCATCGTGAAGGGTGTATTGAGTACCAAGGCTGTTTTCTGCATACTTGTATACTGCGCAGCACTCAAAATACCTGCAGGACGCAAGCCAACTCCTCCTCTTCCTAGAATAATAAGCAAACCTAAGATTGCTACAAAAGAGATACTGTCTTTGGTCCACTCTACCTCCGTTATTTCTCTTTTCCCTATGGTCTTGTTATAGGTAATAATAGAAAGTATCAACAAGAGAATAAAGCACAAAATAAGCAACCAAAAATCTTTAATAAAGGAGAAAACAAGCTGGTTGAAATCATTTCCAGCTCCAAGAATGCTAAATAAATCTACGGTAGATCTTTTAGACGTGAACTTAAAATACTCTACATCCATGAGGTTGAAGGCTAATATTCCGACAACGAGTACTAGGAATAAAAAATACTGGATGATTTTATGGACTAAGGATTCTTTGAACGCCTTTTTCATAGGGAGATTGGTCCACACAAAAAGCGGCAAGGATAAAAGAGATACGGAAATAATATCGAACCATATTCCCACAATGAAATCTTTAAAAACCCACGCCTCGAAACTGGCGTAATTCGCAAAAAAGAAAATAATACGAGTAATGCTCAAAAGAACGAGGGCGATACCGAACATTTGGAAGTATGCTACTACCTGTTTGGGAAGAAATTTGTTCGCCTTCATAAGGGCGAAGATAAGTAAAAAGTCTGCAAGTTAAAACGCCTAAAAACGTTAAATGAACACAAAATGAGTAGATACAAAAAAGGACCAGAAATAAATCTAGTCCTTTTGTTTTTTTTAGTGTTCGTGACAGTGCACTTCGTAGGTTGTACCGTCTA
>NZ_JAWWCF010000152.1:0-7449 GCF_033720595.1 Lishizhenia sp.
CCGATTGGTTTGCATTTGAAAATGATTTTATTAGTTCAATAGTTAGCTTCTTTACGAATCAACCTAGTCCTCACTTTATAGAACTACTTGAGGATTCAGTACTCATAGAATTCACTAGAGAGCAACTTGACAAGTTATCTGCTAAACACCATGACTTTGAGCATTTAATAAGAGTTATAGTCACTAAGACAATGTTGAATCAACAAAAACGATTAGCATCTATCCAATTTCAAACGGCAGAACAGAAATATGAAAACATTTTAGCAATTCACCCTAATATCACAAATAAAATACCGCTTACGCATATTGCTTCCTATTTGGGTATCACTCTTGAAACCCTGAGTAGAATTAGAAACCCAAAGAAACCGAATTTGACATAGATCAAATGAACTACCATGTGCTTTATCGAAATTTGTCAGAAAAAAATGAAACATCTACATTACTTTTCTGGATTGACGATAACACTGTTTATAGGACTACATTTAATCAATCATTTCGCCAGTGTTTTTGGAGCCGAAATTCACATAGAATTGATGAATCATATAAGGCCTGTTTATAGAAATGTATTTGTAGAAACAATACTTTTAATTGCAGTGATTCTTCAAATCATTTCAGGTATAAAACTGATTTTTTCAAAAGATAAATCCGTCTATAACAACTACGTGAGATTACAAATATGGACAGGATTATACTTGGCTTTTTTCCTAATGATTCATGTTGGAGCAGTGTTCGTAGGACGATATATTTTACATCTTGATACAAATTTCTATTTTGGAGTTGCTGGTCTGAATACATTCCCCTTTAATCTATTCTTTATACCGTATTACGGACTTGCAATCATTTCGTTCTTTGGGCACGTTTCTGCGATTCATTATCAGAAAATGAAAAAGGAGATTTTGGGATTATCAATAAGACAACAATCAAAAGTAATTCTGATCATAGGCGTGTTATTAACATTGGTAATTTTTTATGGATTGACAAATGGCTTAACAGGTGTTGAACTCCCAAAAGAGTACAATGTGTTAATTGGAAAATAAAAAACGAACCCACAACATGATTGTCAAAACATTTGGCAGAAAGTGCTAAATTTAAATGTAGTACATTTAATATATGTTGTAATGGTTTTATAGGAAGTTGCTTTGAAATGCTAAACGTTTCATATATCCATCCATAGTACTCAATACAAAAGAAGATAAAATGACCCTTGAGGATTTAGGATATAATTTAGAATTAGAAAACTACAGAAAAGACCAAAATCTGGATGCTTTTGGAGTGGGACGAGTTATCTCAGAACACAAGGAAAGATACGTTGTGAAAACCCCTGAACAAGAATATGAGGGGGAAATAATCGGAAACTTGCGATTCACTGCACATGATAGGTCTGATTTTCCCGCAGTTGGTGACTGGGTTGCTATCTCAGAATATGACGAAAACAAAGTACTGATTCATTCTGTCTACCCAAGAAAAACGATTATTGAAAGACAAGCCGTGGGGAAACAAGGAGAAAAACAAATCATAGCCACAAATATTGATTATGCCTTCATTGTTCAAGCTGTTGACAGGGATTTTAACATTAACAGAATTGAAAGATATTTGACCATTTGTAATACTTCGAACGTAAAACCTATTATCATTCTCACTAAGATTGATTTGATCAGTAATAACAAATTATCAGAGTTGGTAAGTAAAGTTCAAGAAAGGATAAAAGAAGTCCCAATAACCCCTATTAGTAATGCGTCTCAAAAGGGAATTGAAAAACTCACGGAGAGTATTCAAAAAGGTAAAACCTATTGTTTGTTAGGATCATCAGGAGTTGGAAAATCTACCTTATTGAATAACTTATCAGGTAAACAAATGATGAAAACCAATGCGATTAGTACAAGTACGAACAAAGGAAGACATGTTACAACTCACCGTGAATTATTAGTGCTCGAAAAGGGTGGGATTCTAATAGACAATCCAGGAATGAGAGAAGTTGGAATTACAGATTCTAAGGATGGATTAGAAATTACATTCGGGACAATAATTGAATTGTCCAAAGGCTGTAAATTTAAAGATTGTACCCATACCACCGAAGTAGGCTGTGCAGTATTAAAAGCTGTTGAAAATGGCGAATTAGACAAGTCATCCTACGAAAACTTCTTGAAAATGGAACGCGAAAAAGAGCACTTTGAATCAACGGTTGCTGAAAAACGCATGAAAGACAAGGATTTTGGAAAAATGATAAAGAATTACAAAAAAAGTAAATACAAAAAGAACTAAGCAAAACTAACCTAAACGTATTGCCCTTCTAGACACGAGGTATAGTCAAACCGTTGTACTCAATAAAAATATCTAAGAGGAAAATCAATGACACAGCACAGAAAAAGAAATAAAAATTTAGGATTAGCAGAACTCATTGCCATTGCTTTAGGAGGAATGGTGGGTGGTGGAATTTTTACCATCCTTGGAATTTCCGTTTCAATGATTGGCAACTTAACACCTATTGCCATAATCATTGGTGGGTTGATAGCATCCCTTGCTGCCTACTCCTACGTAAAATTAGGATTGTATTATCGAGATGAAGGCGCAACATATTCTTTCTACAAAAGAACCTACCCAAACTCCCATTTTTCAGCATCTGCAATTGGTTGGTTTATCATTTTTGGTTATATAAGTACACTTGCTCTATACGCTTATACTTTTTCTTCTTATGCTATCAGTAGTACTGATTTTGCAGACAATGTTTGGATTCGAAAAATCATCGCTATTGGAGTTATTGGAATATTCACTCTTATCAATATATGGAGTGTTAATGGCATGGGAAAAATTGAAGATTTCATGGTGTATACAAAACTTATTGTGCTTACAATTATTTCGTTTGTATTAATGCAACATGGTAAAACTGACTTTGGAACATTTATGGAAAATATGACTATAGATGCTGAAAATTCAAGTGTTTTTTCAATTCTTATAGTTGCTTCAGTTACATTTGTTGCCTATGAAGGATTTCAGTTGGTAATCAATGCAATTTCTGAGATGACAAATCCTGAAAAGAATATTCCAAGAGCCATATATGCCGCAATAAGTTTAGCAATACTTATATATGTGGTAATTTCTCTAGGAGCATTATTCGCCATTCCAACAGAAGAAATTATAAAAAATAAAGAATATGCACTTGCAGCAGGTGCTGGAAATGTACTGGGAAAACTCGGAACAAACCTTGTTATTCTTGGTGCCATTCTAGCAACAAGTAGTGCAATTAGTGGAACTGTTTTTGGCTCATCAAGACAAATGGCTGTAGTTGCGAAAGATGGTTATTTTCCAAGCTGGTTAGCAATTAGAAAAAATAATAGTCCGCAAAATGCAATTATAGGGATGGCAGCAATGGCAAGTATTCTAATTTTAATTGGCGGTCTTGAATTAATACTTGAATTTGGGAGTATCACATTTCTGTTAGTGTCTCTATTAATGGCAGTGGCCAACTATAAACTCCGAAATAAAACTAATTCTTCTGGGTTTCTGACGGTATCATCAATTTTAGGTTTAGGAATTAGCGGAATACTCATTTTGTATTACGAATTCACAAACAAATGGGAGCAGATGATTGCAATTATTATTTTATATGCAGTTTTAGGATTTGGGGCGTGGATATACGCTAGGAAAAACGATAGAAAAGAAAAAAGAACATAACAAGGTATATAGCGTATTGCACCCTGTAGGATTCTACGAAACAATATACATACCATAGAGCATAGAAAATGAATACGAAAGAATACATATACATCGAAGGAATTGCCAGAGAAAAGGTAATTGAAGCAGTTCAAGCCATGTCCAACCTTTATGCTGATGTTGAATTCTCGAAGGGAATTGAAATATTCGAATCGAACAAAAATCAAAACTCCTTCATCATTAATTTCTCTTTTCGACCCGATTTTGAAAGGTTCAAATACTTTGTGAACTATCTACATTACCCTGAAGTCAAAGACTATAAAGCCCAAGTCAGAGGATTTTGGACAGTTGATCGTGTGGATGGATTGCCTCAGAACCAAACAAATCAAAGAGTCATGCTATACGTCTCAGATATAGATGAGGAGGGAGATAACGTGCATGCAACTTTTCAAGGAGAAACGACTTCATACAAATTGGGATTTGCGGTTGGTGAAGCATACAAGGCTCTCAATAATCTAGAATTAGAATTTGATGAATATAAGATAAACTCGACCGAATTTGATTTAACAAAGACGATTCAACCTAATCCAAGTGTTCAACCTAAACAATCAGGAAAAGGCTGTGTTCTCACACTGGCAATCATTATTATTGCTTCAGGATGGATTGTATTTGGATAAATGAAAACGAACACTCTACAACAACAGCCATAAATAATTGCTCCTTCCCTCCTACTTCTGCAAACATTAGGGAATTTTCAATTTGGGTTTTATTCACTAAATTGAGTTCTCAAACCCGCAACTCCCCATTGCTAAAAGCATAAGAAAGAATGCAAAACTCAAAAACAGCTCTCATAACGGGTGCCACATCAGGGATTGGCTCTGCAATAGCTGAACATTTGGCGCAACAGGGATATTCCTTATATATGCTGGGGCGTTCTCAAGAAAAATTAACAAACACGAAAAACCACCTGCGAAAATTGAATCCGAACGTGAATGTACACCCCATACTTTGTGATTTAGCTTCAAAGTCTTCTACACTTAAAGCTTGCGAAGAGGTGGGTTCAATTGCCGCATCCATTGATATACTTATTTTAAATGCCGGGCTTTGGAATTTTCAATTCAAAGAAACAGAGGATAATATTGAAGAAACCTTACAAGTAAATGTCCTATCACATCTCATGATTTTCGAAAAATTGATACACCTTGTTCCTAAAAACAATCAGTCTAAAGTTTTATTCACAACGTCTGGATTGCATCAGGGTACAATCAATTTTGAGGATCTAGAATTTAGAACAAATTTCTCTGGTTATAAATGCTATCGACAATCTAAACTTGCTGTTCTCATGTTAACTAGATGGTTTTCGCAACAAGATGAATTCAAGGGGATTTCTTTCTACTGTGTACATCCTGGAATGGTAAACACGCAGCTAGGACGTAGCGCCGGATGGTTTTCAAGAAGCATTTTTAAGTTGTTTGGAAAACCTAAACACAAAGGGGCAAAAACCCATATTTTCCTTATTGACCAAGACCCAAAACTATTGACGTCAGGTGAATGCTATGCGAATTGCGCTGTAACACCAACTTCTTCCTACTCCTATGATATGAAGGTTGGTGAAAGACTGTGGAAGGTATTGAAGGAATATTTGAATTAAAAGTGTTTACAAAGCCAGAAATGAGACTAACAAAAAAACAATATCTAATTTTAGCTGTATGTACAACGATCCTGATGACTATCTATGCACAGTTTGTTTTAGGTCACTTCAGCCAATGTTTTAAAACAGAAGAAGGTATTAATTCATTGGGATTATCTTTTGATTATACTACTACGGACGTCTTCGGTTTCTTGGAAAAAAGGTCAAATGAACAGCTAACCTGTTACTTAAGTTTTTTAAGAATCTGGGATGGTATTTTCCCCATCATATATACTTTGATGTACTCGTTCTGGATCATTTATTTCTTTAAACCCAAAACAATTTTATTGTTAGTCCCAATTTTACATATGCTTACAGACTGGACAGAAAATATTTTCGAGTCATTGATTATAAAAGAGTACCTCACCGCTGGTATATTAAATGATGAAATAATATCATTCGGCTCTATCATTACAAGTTTGAAATGGATTTTGTCCATCGGTACTTATTTAATTCTGCTTTATGGAATATTCGTTAAAATGAAAATCATTTTAACAATGCGTAAAACAGGCTGAAAAGATAGTCTAGCTATAATTTTAAATCATTGAATGAATAACGAACAAACAGCAATTCGAACTACTTATTTTAGCATAATTGGAAACATCGGTTTGGCTTTAATTAAAGGACTTGCGGGGTTCTTTGGTAACTCCTACGCCCTCATTGCCGACGCCATAGAATCAACCACAGACATCTTTTCCTAGTTACTCGTTCTTTTCGGTTTAAAATATGCAAAACGACCGGCGGATGAAAATCACCCCTACGGTCATGGAAAAATAGAACCACTTATCACCTTTTTAGTTGTCGCTTTTCTTGTCACCTCGGCAACCATTATTGCCTATGAGAGCATACAAAATATACGAACGCCCCATAAAGTTCCTAAACCGTGGACATTACTCGTACTCGGTGCTATAATCATATGGAAAGAAGTGTCTTTCAGATGGGTGCTCAAAAAAAGTAAAGAAACCAATAGTTCGTCGCTTAAGGCGGACGCCTGGCACCATAGAAGTGATGCGATAACTTCGATAATGGCGTTTGTTGGAATTTCTATTGCATTAATTTTTGGAGAAGGATATGAAACCGCCGATGATTGGGCTGCATTAATCGCTTCGACCCTTATTTTGTACAATAGTTATTTAATTTTCAGACCTGCATTGGGTGAAATTATGGATGAACATCTGTACGATGACTTATTGGATGAAATTCGGAAAGAATCAAAAAAAGTAGAAGGTATAGTTGGAACTGAAAAATGCTTTATTCGAAAAGCTGGAATGAAATACCACGTGGATTTACACGCAATCGTTGACGGTAAAATTTCGGTGAAGGATGGGCACCACATTTCACATCAATTAAAAGACCATTTGAGAAAAGAAATACCAAATTTGGGACATGTATTAATTCACATTGAACCCAACGATTCATGATAATCAGCCCTCAACCTTGGGGATATTACCAGAAATAAAGAACAAAAATTAACTGTACAAAATTTTCAATGAAAATGCTTTACTTGGCTATTGCCATTATGCGCAACTCAATTAAACGATAAAATGAACATAGAACAGTTAGTACAAGGATGGTTCGACAAATGGGAAAAAGGTGATTATTTGAACTTACCCATATCCGAAAACTTTAAACACACCAGTCCATTTGGATCTATTCAGGGAAAACAAGCATATCTTGACTTGGTGAAGGAGAATGAAGAAAAATTCTGTAATCAAACGTTTGAAATCCAAGACTCTATCTATGTGAAAAACAAAGCCTGCGTGCGTTATATCGCAAAACAAGGAGAAGGTTTTTCCTTGGAGGTGAGTGAATGGTATTATGTAAAGGATGGTCTCATTAAAGAAATTGTGTCCTATTACCATATCGGTGAAATTCGTGAAGAACGACAAATCGAAAACTACACTTAAAACGAACGCTAAAGAGATAGATCTTTACTTAATTTTCGGTTATCTCTCACCCTTTTTTGGTGTCTAAAGATGGAATGGAGATATGAATAAGTTGGTAAGCACCTATCATCGCCTCCTCCTGTAATCGTTTGTCTACCAACGATAAAACATCACCATTTCTTTCTATCCCTTTAAAATTATAGTTATTTTTAAGGCTATGCA
>NZ_JAWWCF010000153.1:0-7400 GCF_033720595.1 Lishizhenia sp.
AGTGCTGTACAAGGAATATTAAACGCTCGAATTGTCGAATGATACTTTCATTTACCTGAGGAGTTACATCAACCCTCAAGTAAAGAAAAGGCAGGGTAGAAGTGAGTTGATTTTGACTGTAAAACTGCTTGTAATTAGCGCCGTGTATGTACAAAGCCTTCTGTCCACTCAAAGCTTTTAAGTTAATTTCAAAGCACTGTTTTAAATTAATAATATACCTTTTTTCCTGACCATTTCCGTAATATTGGTGTATGATCAATTCTGAATTTTCTAGGTTGAAATCATAAGCCGCACTGTCTATTAATACTTTTGACCCTTTACTGTCGTAAATGTTAAAGTCGGCAGATTGGGTCAAGCACATTTTGATACTATCAATTAATCTATCGGCTTCTTTTCGTGTAGATCGGTTGGCATCTTTCAGCAAGGGCTTAAGACTTTTCCAATGAAAAGGATCTACAGGGGCATAAATTAATGGAATATCTAGTTGAAAAGCTAAATTGACACCAATGCCATCTTGTTTTATCCAAGTATAAGCAAGGTCTATGTCTTTGCTAAATGGAGAAGATTTTCTGTTACCTGATAAATAGTATCCTTTTACGCGTATGGAATTGCATTCCGCATCTTGAATGAAGTAAAAGGTGTCGACATGAATACGTTCATATTCTTCGAGTTGCGTAGCTTGTTGAGAATAATATATTTCGTCCTGGTACTTCAAAACTTCAGTAGCTTGCGCTACTTGATCTTTGTCTAAACAGACCACATAATTGGCTAATGTCTGCGTTGAAAAAAAGAGTAAAAGAAGTGTTGCTAATGTTTTTAATTGCATCATATAAATTGAGAACTATAATGTATACGCAGGCGCAATTTATATGGATTTTTTTAGAAGTGAAAATTAATTTTGGAGGAGTACATTCACTTTTATTGGAGCTTCTATGTACTCCTTCCAATGTGTTATGAAAGTTTACTTAAAGCTTGTCCGTTGAAGGTAATACCTTCCCAGTCATACTTCATGAAATTCCTTATGTTTTGATGTCCTTCACCATTTGGATCGTTTAGAACTTCTTCAAAGTAAAATTTTCCAAAACAAGCCAAAGTTTCTTCTTTTGTAAGATCGTTTAGTTTTCCAAAAGCAAATATTTTACACGATCCGTTATTTTGCCCGGCTTCATTTTTTAGAGAACCATTTGTAAAAGCGGTAGGAGTGAAGGCGTAATTTTCTTCTATCACTGAAATCGTTTCCTCAAAGCTTACGTCTGATGGAGTGCTCTTAAGTTTTTTTATTAATTCTGAGATGCTCATTTCTATTTTTTTTACGATGATAATTAAAAAATAGAAAAGTCGTAGTTCTGGGTTATGCAGGATGATTGAAATAAAGGATTTACTACTGAATTATCTCATGAACCAAGAATATTTCACACTTACAGTACTCTCTCTTTTATAATGTTTAGGTAATCGGGATGTTGACTTATTCCATTATGTCCTTGATTCAACAAAGGGTAGGTGTGAACGGTTTTACTTTCTTTTTGAAGTTTTTCTGTATGAGAAAAAGGAATGACCCTATCCTCTTTTCCGTGAAAAATATGAATAGGTAAATCACAGTTTTGAAGGTATTTATTGGTGGTAAAAGGATACTTCACCAGAAAGCCAGGAAATATTTTTGTTTTTTCAAGACTTAAGGTTTTCATGTTATAATAAGGAGCGTGAAGTACCAATTGTCGGGGAGAGTTATCAGAGGCAATTCTAGCAGCAATTGCTGTACCCAAGGAATAACCCATTACCGTAATTTTTTTTTCTTCATACTTGTTTTTAATCCAATTGTAAAACGTTTGATTATCATCAAAGAGCTGTTGTTGACTATTGATGTTCCCCTTACTTTTTCCAAATCCTCTATAATCTGGCATGAATACATCGTACCCCAAATTTACATACTGCATTGCTTCATTACCCCAAGAGGATAAAGAACCGGCATTTCCATGTAAGTAAAATATAATTCCTTTTGGGTTGGGAACCGTAAAATGTAGGGCATGTGTCAGAATTCCATCTGCTTGTTCTATCCAAACTTCTGAAAACGTGTTGGAAAAATTATAGGTATGTTGATCGCTATCTTTTTTGGGGTGAAATAAAAATTTCTCCTGAGCTATGAATATAAAGAAACATCCTGCCAGGTAAATACCAGCAGACCATTTTAACAGGTTTAGGAACTTCTTCATCTTCTCGTTTATAATTTACCCTACAGGCGTAATAAGCATCATGAATAATGCATTCTTAAAACGGGGAAATACCCCAAGGGTTGTTGTAAAAGGGTGGTGGTAGTTAAAGTCGAGGCTAAAATACTAAAAAAAGTGTTTTAAATACAACGGAAAAAATGAATATAAAGCTCTTGTTCATAATTAGTTAAAGACTGTTTTTAACTAAAAAAAAACGGTCAATCTTAATTGATTGACCGTTACTATGCTTAAGCTTTAACTTTAAATTCTGATGTTTTGTGGAAGGTAATGTCTGGATAATCTCTTTCCGCCATTTGCAAGAGGAAAGGTGTTTCCGCTAAGAATACCAGGTTACCGTCTTTATCTTCTGCAATATTACCTGTTTTCGCTCTTGTGAAATCTTTTAATTTATCTTCATCCTCAGAGGTAATCCAACAAGCGGTATGGTAATTTTTTGGAGTAAATGAACATTTCGCCCCATACTCATTGATTAACCTGTGTAAGATTACGTCAAACTGAAGCTGTCCTACAGTACCCACAATTTTTCGATTACCCGGCTGTTGAATAAATAATTGAGCAACACCTTCATCCATCAATTGTTTAATACCCTTATCCAGCTGTTTCGACTTCATAGGGTCTAAGTTTTGTAATTCTTGGAAAATTTCTGGAGCGAATGAAGGAATACCAATGAAGTTCATTTTCTCACCTTCTGTTAATGTATCTCCAATTTTAAAGTTTCCTGAATCGTATAAACCAACCACATCTCCAGGGAATGCTTCTTCAACCACTGATTTATCTTGGGCCATAAAAGAAGTTGGGTTAGGGAATTTTAATTTCTTTCCTAATCGAATGTGCTGGTAGAACGTATTGCGTTCAAATTTACCAGAAACGATACGTAAAAAGGCAATTCTATCTCTGTGTTTAGGATCAAGGTTGGCGTGTATTTTAAATACGAAACCTGAGAATTTGTTATCGTTAGGCTCTACTTTCTTAACGTCTGTTTCTCTTCCTCGTGGCGAAGGCGAAATTCTAACAAAGGCATCCAACAATTCTTTAACACCAAAGTTGTTCACAGCAGATCCAAAGAATACAGGAGCAACTTCTCCAGAAAGGTAAGTCTCTGGGTCAAATTCATCGTATACACCATTTATTAAGTCCAATTCAGAACGCAATTCCTCTGCCGGTTCTTCACCAATCAATTCATCCAATTCTGGATTGTCTAAATCGTTGAATGAAACCACCTCTTCTGAAATCTTTGTTTTGTTGGCAGAGAAAAGATTCAAGTTCTCGTCATAGATGTTATATACACCTTTAAAACGGTCTCCCATTCCTATAGGCCATGCTAAAGGTCTTACTTTAATATCAAGCTTGCTTTCAATTTCATCTAATAAATCAAAAGGATCCTTACCCTCACGGTCCATCTTGTTGATGAACACAATTACTGGAGTATTACGCATTCTACATACCTCCATTAACTTCTCAGTTTGCGCCTCTACACCGTTGGCACAGTCGATAACTAAGATAACGCTATCCACTGCAGTTAACGTTCGGTAGGTGTCTTCTGCGAAGTCTTTGTGACCAGGAGTATCAAGAATGTTAATTTGTTTACCGTTGTATTTGAAAGCCATTACAGAGGTTGCCACAGAGATACCTCTTTGCTTTTCAATTTCCATGAAGTCGGACGTAGCCGTTTTCTTGATTTTATTGTTTTTTACCGCACCGGCTGTTTGAATGGCTCCTCCGAAAAGAAGAAGTTTTTCTGTAAGTGTTGTTTTACCGGCATCGGGGTGAGAAATAATTCCAAAAGTTCTTCTTTTTTCTATTTCCGTTTGGTGCTTCATGTGTATTTCAATTTGTAATCTTTAAACAGAGTACTGTTTATTCAAAATTTTGCTTTCCAATCCAATTGACCATTTCAAGCCTTGTTATTGTTGCAATCTTCTCTTCTTAAGAAGCTTAGGAAGGCAAGATAGATTTTTATCTTAGTTCCTAAAATTCCTTAAAAGACTGCAAAGGTACTTAGATTTTATCTATTTTCGCTCGCTGTGGAGAGAAAAGACAGCTTTTTAAAAGGGATGCTTGTTTTGTGTTTGCTACTTATAGCTAACGCAAATTTATGGGCCGAAGAGGGAGAGAAAAAGAATGCACCAGATTCTACATCATTAACACTGGAAGAACGTTGGAAAGAAACGGCGTTAGAGCGTTACCAATGTTTAGCTGATACCAATTTGAATTTTGAAGCTTTTGAATTGGCATATCGCGGTTACACCAAACTTATTTTAAGCGGAGAATTAACTAAAAGTAAATATTTAACGGTAGTTGATTTTTCATTGTCTTCATCTGAAAAACGCATGTATGTAATCGATATGGAAAAAGACTCCATTGCTTATAATACCTACTGTGCCCACGGTAGAAACTCTGGAGGCGAGTATGCAAGAAAATTCTCGAATACGAGCGGAAGTCATATGAGCAGTTTAGGATTTTATCTTACCTCGAATACTTACTCTGGTAAGTTTGATTTAGCATTGCGTTTGGAAGGGTTGGAGAGAACCAACTCAAAAGCTCGCAGCAGAGGAGTGGTGATGCACGGAGCAAAGTATGCCAACGCTAATTTTTTAGAGCGTCATGGTAGACTGGGTAGAAGTTATGGTTGTCCAGCAATCCCAACAGATATGGCAGAACCTGTTATCAATACGATTAAAGGTGGGAGCTGCTTTTTTATCTATCATCCAAGTAACTACTACTTAAGTCAATCTAAAATTCTAAAAGACTATAGCTTCCTTTTAAATGAGGGGTAGAAAATAATAAGCGTAAAAAAGGCGAAGAGATCATCTTCGCCTTTTTTATGTGTTGTTCTGAATTATTTAATACGTAAATTCAATAACTTTTCTTCACCGATAAATCCTTCTAGTGTGTCACCAATCTGAACTGGACCAACCCCTTCAGGAGTACCCGTGAAAATTAAATCACCAATTTTAAGTGTCATGAATTGCGATAAGTAAGCGATGATTTTATCTATGGAAAAGATCATATCATTGATGTTACCATGTTGTACTTCTTCACCATTCTTTAAAAGTTTGAACTCTAGATTATCCATGTCCAAATCTTTTTTCTTTAAGAATTTAGGTCCAATAGGAGCACTGTGTTCGAAGCTTTTGGCAATTTCCCAAGGCAAGCCATTTTCCTTGCATTTTTTTTGTAAATCTCGGGCTGTAAAATCAATACCAAAACCAATTTCATCATAGTACTCGTGCGCATAACGTTCCGCTATGTTTTTTCCAAGCTTTTTGATTTTAATCACCAATTCGCCCTCATAGTGCAAATCTTTGGTAAAGTCTGGAATGAAGAAAGGATTGTTTTTAGGAAGGATAGCTGTATCTGGCTTCATAAAAAACACAGGTTCCGTAGGTAATGGAGAGTTCATCTCCTTAGCGTGTTTGGCGTAGTTTCTTCCTATACAAATGATTTTCATACCGAATTATTTTCCAAATTTATTTTTTAAAGCATCTAGCTTGGCATTAAGGCGTTGCTCTTCTTTTTGCTTATTGATTTCTTTTTGTTCTTCTCTGTTTTTCTTAATGCGTTCCATTTCCTCTTTTAAAACTTGTTTGGTATAAAGAGGGAAGTCAGAGTTTAAGAACCAACCGTAGTAACCAGGTTCGGTGTTAGCGACAAATTCAACGGTTTTATTCTTGTGTTTACCGAAATTATAAATGATTTCACCTTCCTTGTTTTTAGCAATTCTTCCGGCAAAATCAACAACTTCATTGTTTCCTTGTTTAGAGAAAGTAGAAAGGAATTTTATATCATTTTCTAAGTTCTCGTAGCGTGCTACCTGCGCTTTCAATACTTCGTAAGTAGCAATAACATCCGCTTCTGCACTGTGAGCATTGGTTAAATCTTTATCACAGTAAAACTTATAGGCTGCCACTAAAGTTCGTTGTTCCATTTTGTGAAAGATGTTTTGTACATCTACAAATCGTCTATCGTGCATGTCAAATTTGTATTCGGCACGCAAGAATTCTTCCATCAAAACAGGTATGTCAAATTTATTAGAATTAAATCCAGCTAAATCGGCATTACCAATGAATTCAGCTACCTCAGGGGCTAGTTCTTTGAACGTCTTCTCATTTTCAATATCAGCTTGATAGATTCCGTGAATTTCACTGGTCTCCTTTGGGATGTCCATTTCTGGGTTAACACGCTTCGTAAAGGTATTTTCATCACCGTTGGGCTCTACTTTTAAGATAGAAATTTCAACAATTCTATCTTTGGTAACGTTAGTTCCCGTTGTTTCTAAATCAAATATTGCGAGTGGACGCTCTAAGTTTAATTTCATAATTCAATAAAAAAGGGTACGATTACTTTCATACCCTTTACAAAATTAGGAATTTTTCTAAGTGACTACTGGAACTGTACTAAAAACTTTGGCTTATTTTTTTTGATAAATGTAAGCGTTGGTTTTCTCTTCGTACTTATAGTTTGCAATGAAGTTCTTTGCTTCTTGTTCGGTTTTAAAGTTCGCTATACTGATTAAGAAATTACCTCTTTCGTCTTCAATTATTTGAGCCTGTGGGTTGTTTTTATACCTATTAGAAACAATTACTTCTTCAGCAAATTGACGATCATTATAGGTGTAAACAATTACATGATAGTTTAATCTAGTTTTAGTTTGAACCTCCTTCTTTTCTACTTCAATTTGTTTTGTAGGAATAACAACATTTAAGGCTTCGAGTTTTTTGTCCATGGACTCGTACTTTGTGGTACTTTCACAGTTAATAGCTTCCGTTTGTAAGCTTACGAATTGATAAGGAGCATATTTCTCTAAGTTTCTTAAATCGGAACGACTGTATATTGGTCCTTGTACTTTTGCCGACTCAATGTGTATTTCAACTTTACGGGCTATTATATATTCTTTTAAGTTTTCCCTCAAATAATCTTCTACCTTTTGAGCTCTAATTTTAGCCAGGTTCGCATTGTTTTTGTAAGACCTAGTAGGAACATAAGATGCCGAAGCATTAATGTTAATGCGTATAGAAGACCTACCCATTTCCAATTGCGCTTTTACACTATCTATAAAAGCAGTTAATGCTGTGTTGCTTTGATCTAATCCATTGTTATTGTAATAGTAATTGTGATTGAAATACAATCCACAATAACTTTCATCTGTTGAAGGTTCATTTACAACAAGGG
>NZ_JAWWCF010000154.1:0-7383 GCF_033720595.1 Lishizhenia sp.
AACGACTCCAGGAATAGCGGAGAATTCGTGATCTACGCCTTCTATACGAATAGAAGTGATTGCATAACCTTCTAATGAAGATAAAAGCACTCTTCTTAAAGCGTTACCAACGGTTAATCCATATCCAGGTTCCAAAGGGCGAAATTCAAATTTCCCTTCGAAATCGGTTGAATCAATCATTATAACTTTATCGGGCTTCTGAAAATTTAGTATTGCCATATTACGACTTCTGTGAATTATTATTTCGAATATAATTCGACGATGAATTGTTCATTTATGTTTTCCGGAATCTGAATACGTCCGGGTACTGAAACAAAAGTACCTTGTTTTGTTTCGTTATTCCAGGTAATCCATTCGTATACACTGCTAGAATTAGCTAGTGAATCCTGGATAGCCTGTAAAGATTTTGATTTTTCACGAACACCTACAACATCACCCGCTTTCAATTGGTAAGAAGGTATGTTTACCAAATCTCCGTTTACCGTAATGTGTCTGTGAGATACAAATTGTCTTGCTGCTCTTCTAGAAGGGGCAATACCCATTCTAAATACTACGTTATCAAGACGTGATTCACAAAGTTGAAGTAAAACCTCACCAGTAATCCCCTGCGCTCTAGTAGCTTTTTTAAACATATTACTAAACTGACGCTCAAGGATACCGTAAGTATACTTTGCTTTTTGCTTTTCCATTAACTGGATAGCATATTCAGATTTTTTACCGCGACGACGGTTGTTACCGTGTTGTCCCGGAGGATAATTTCTTTTTTCGAAAGACTTATCGTCTCCAAAAATAGCTTCTCCGAACTTTCGGGCTATTTTAGTCTTTGGACCAGTATATCTTGCCATTAACTTTGAATTTAGAAGAAAGGGATTATGAATTAAGGTCTCTGTCCTTCGATAATCTTAACTCCTCTCTTATTTATTTATACTTATTATTAAACTCTACGTCTCTTAGGAGGACGACATCCGTTGTGTGGTAGTGGAGTAACATCAATAATTTCAGTTACTTCAATCCCGTTGTTATGAAGCGAACGAATAGCAGATTCTCTACCATTCCCCGGCCCTTTAACGTAAACTTTAACTTTGCGCAAACCAGCTTCGTGAGCTACTTTAGACGCGTCTTCTGCAGCTAACTGGGCAGCATAAGGAGTATTCTTTTTAGAACCTCTAAAACCCATTTTTCCTGCAGATGACCAAGCAATAACGTCACCCTTTTTATTAGTAAGGGAAACAATAATGTTATTGAAAGAAGCCGTAACGTGCGCTTGCCCTACGGACTCAACGGTTACTTTACGCTTTTTTTGAACTGTCTTCTTTGCCATATTAATTACTATTTAGTCGCTTTCTTCTTGTTAGCAACTGTTTTTCTTCTACCTTTTCTGGTTCTTGAGTTATTTTTGGTTCTCTGCCCTCTAAGTGGTAAACCACTTCTGTGACGAATACCTCTATAGCATCCAATATCCATTAGACGCTTAATACTCATTTGAACTTCTGTACGTAATTCTCCTTCGATTGTAAATTCACCAACAGCTTCACGAATACGACCAATTTCTTCATCGTCCCAATCTGAAACTTTTTTGCTTTCATCTACTTTGGCCTGGCTAAGGATCTTTTGAGCCCTGCTTTTACCAATTCCGAAGATATAGGTCAATGCTATAACTCCTCGCTTTTGTTTAGGTATATCTACCCCTGCAATTCTTGCCATAATTAGCCTTGTCTTTGTTTAAATCTAGGATTCTTTTTGTTAATTACGTAAAGGCGCCCTTTTCTGCGAACTATCTTACAGTCGGCACTTCTTTTCTTTACTGATGCTCTAACTTTCATCTCTTTAGTTTTTTACAATTCACTGATCTTGAAATATGCTCAAAATCAGGATTTCAGCATTCATAAATTTTTCAGGTTGCAAAAGTACTGAAAATTTTACAAATAGCTCAAATTACTTTTAGTATCTGTATGTTATACGAGCCTTACTTAGATCGTAAGGGCTCATTTCCAGTTTTACTTTATCTCCAGGCAACAATTTAATGTAGTGCATACGCATTTTCCCAGAGATGTGAGCTGTCACAACGTGACCATTTTCCAATTCTACACGGAACATTGCATTAGATAATGCTTCTATAATTGTTCCGTCTTGTTCTATTGCCGGTTGTTTTGCCATAATTAAGCTACTGCTTTTCTGTTTTTACCTGTTTTCATTAATCCGTCGTAATGTCTATTCAGCAAGTAAGAGTTTACTTGTTGCATAGTATCTATTGCAACTCCAACCATAATTAAAAGCGAGGTTCCTCCAAAAAACAATGCCCATCCTTGTTGCACACCTAAGAGTTGCACCACAATCGCTGGGAACACAGCAATAAGTGCAAGGAAAATAGATCCTGGCAAGGTAATTTGAGACATAATTCTATCTAAAAACTCAGCGGTTTCAGTTCCGGGACGAATGCCTGGAATAAATCCTCCACTTCGTTTTAGATCATCAGCCATTTTGTTGGTAGGTACAGTAATCGCGGTATAGAAGTAGGTAAACACAATAATTAAAAGTGCAAATACTACATTATACCAAAATCCGAATATATCGCTAAAAGCCGCGGTAACCCCTTGTGCAGCATCAGAATCTGATAATCCTGCCACAGCAGCCGGGATAAACATAATAGCTTGAGCAAATATAATTGGCATTACACCTGAAGCATTAAGCTTAAGTGGAATGTACTGTCTAGATCCAAATACGTTTTTCTCGTAACCCCCAGAGGCGGTTCTTCTGGCATATTGCACCGGGATTTGACGCACGGCCATAACCAACATTACCGAAGCAAGAATAATAGCGAACCAAATTACCAATTCAATAAGAATCATAATAAGGCCTCCATTAGATTCAAATACTCTGGAAGCAAATTCCTGAATAAATGCCTGTGGCAAGGTAGCAATAATACCAACCATAATTAATAGCGAAATACCATTACCAATACCTTTATCGGTTATCTTTTCACCCAGCCACATTGCAAAAATGGTTCCTGTAGTAAGGATAACCACTGCTGAAGCCACAAATGTCACAGTGTCACCTAATAAAAAGGCTTGCTGCGGAAGTGTAGCAAAAAGGTTATAGATATAACCAGGTCCCTGCACCAGGGTAATTGCAATTGTTAACCAACGAGTGATTTGATTGATCTTACGCCTACCGCTCTCTCCTTCTTTTTGAAGTTTTTGCAGGTAAGGTATCGCAATACCCATAAGCTGCACCACAATCGAAGCCGAGATATATGGCATAATTCCCAATGCAAAAACAGAAGCATTAGAAAAAGCTCCTCCTGTAAATGCATTTAGGAGGCCTAAAAGGCCACCATCGGTTTGACTAGCAAGATTAGTTAATTGCGAGGCATCTATTCCGGGAAGCACAACTTGCGCTCCAAAACGATAGACCAACAATAGACCGAGGGTAACTAAAATTCTATTTTTTAGTTCCTCGATCTTCCAAATATTTTTAATAGTATTGATGAATTTCATTTGGCTATCTATTATAAAGTAACAACTTCACCTCCAGCAGCTTCTATAGCTTCTTTTGCTGAGGCAGTAAATTTATGAACAGATATTTTCAACTTTGCCTTTAATTCACCTCTACCTAATATCTTAACTGGTTCGTTTTTACTTACAAGACCATTAGCGATCAAAGTATCAACATCTACAGTATCTTTAATTTTACCTTCATCAACCAAACGTTGCAAAGTATCAAGATTTACACCTTGATAAGCTACACGATTTCTGTTAGTGAAACCAAATTTTGGAACACGGCGTTGAAGTGGCATCTGCCCACCTTCAAAACCTATCTTCTTGGAGTAACCAGAACGAGACTTAGCCCCTTTGTGACCACGAGTGGCAGTACCACCTTTTCCTGATCCTTCTCCACGGCCAACACGCTTGTTGTTACTCTTAACTGAACCTTTTGCAGGTTTTAAGTTATTTAATTCCATGTGAATTTATTATTTTGTTTCTTCTACAGAAACTAAATGTTTAACTTTATTTACCATACCAAGGATGTTTGGCGTATCGTTATGCTCTACCGTCTGGCCAATTTTCTTAAGACCAAGAGACTCTAAAACCAATTTCTGGTTTTTAGATCGGTTAATAGCACTTTTTACTTTTGTAACTTTTATCTTTCCCATCGTTCTCCTTGATTTATCCTTTAAAAACCTTTTCTAATGAAATACCACGTTGTTTAGCAACAGTATCAGCACTTCTTAATTGAAGTAGTGCATCAAAAGTAGCTTTCACTACGTTGTGTGGGTTTGAAGACCCCTGGTTTTTAGAAAGTACGTCGTGTACACCAACAGATTCCAGTACGGCACGAATTGCACCACCGGCAATAATCCCGGTACCAGTTGCAGCAGGTAGCAAAAGAACTCTTGCACCACCATACTTACCTTTCTGTTCGTGAGGAAGGCTTCCTTTATGCAAAGGAATACGCACTAAATTCTTTTTTGCATCTTCCACAGCTTTAGAGATAGCGTCAGCAACTTCTTTAGATTTCCCTAAACCTTGCCCTACAACACCATTCTCATCTCCTACTACTACGATAGCAGAAAATCCAAAAGCTCTACCACCTTTGGTTACTTTGGTCACACGCTGTACTCCTACCAAACGGTCTTTTAATTCAAGTCCGCCCGGTTTTACATGTTCTACGTTTTTATAATCTTGATACATAATTTTCTAGAATTTTAGTCCTCCTTCTCGAGCACCTTCTGCTAATGATTTAACTCTTCCGTGATACAGGTAACCACTTCTATCAAAAGAAATAGTTTCTACACCGGCCTTTAAAGCTTTTTCAGCAAGGGCTTTACCAACCAATTCTGCTTGCTTGGATTTATTTCCTTCTGCTGTTACACCTTTATCTCTCGAAGAGGCTGCAGCCAGGGTTTTTCCTTCTACATCATCTATAATTTGAGCATAAATTTCTTTATTACTTCTAAATACAGATAATCTTGGACGGCTAGCGGTACCCGTAATTGACTTACGAACACGCTTTCTTATCTTATTTCGTCTATCTTGTTTTGAAACTGCCATATCTAAACTTTATTAAGCTGATTTACCTGCTTTTCTACGTAATTGTTCTCCAACATACTTAATACCTTTTCCTTTGTAAGGCTCTGGAGCTCTGAAGGAACGTATTTTAGCAGCTATTTGGCCCACAAGTTGCTTGTCATAAGAAGTCAATTTCACAACAGGATTCTTACCTTTTTCTGAAATTGTTTCCACCTGAACTTCCGGTGCCAAATCTATTACAATATTATGGGAAAACCCAACGGCCAAATCTAATTTTTGTCCCTGGTTAGTTGCTCTATATCCAACTCCTACCAGTTCCAATGATTTAGTGTATCCGTTAGAAACTCCTTCAATCATATTGTTTATCAAAGCACGGTATAAACCGTGTTTTGCTTTTTGATCACTTTTCTCTGAAGAACGTTCAAAAGTAATTACGCCATCTTCAATTTTCACATCAATGTCGCTAACTTCCTGCTTAAGTTCTCCTAATTTTCCTTTTACCGTTACAATATTACCTTTAAGGTCTACAGTTACACCTTCAGGAATTGTAATTGGGCTTTTACCTATTCTTGACATTTCTTTAGTCTTTTAAGTATTAGTAAACGTAACACAATACTTCACCACCAACTTTCTCGGCTTTAGCTTGCTTCCCGGTCATTACACCGTGAGAAGTAGAAACTATAGCGATACCAAGACCATTAAGGATACGTGGCAATTCATTAGCGCCGGCATACTTACGTAAACCAGGTTTACTTATTCTTTGAATATCTTTAATTACAGGTTCTTTAGTGATTTTATCATACTTAAGGGCAATTTTAATTGTCCCCTGAGCAGTAGCATCATCAAACTTGTAACTAAGAATATATCCCTGATCGAATAATATTTTTGTTATCTCCCTTTTAAGGTTAGAAGCTGGTATCTCTACCACCCTGTGGTTTGCGGCCACAGCGTTCCTAACTCTTGTCAAATAATCTGCAATAGGATCTGTATTCATCTATAATAATTTGCGGATGTGGTTTTCTAACCGACTATCGGTAGAACCTGCAACCAATTTATAATTTTACCAACTAGCTTTTCTAACTCCAGGAATTAATCCTTTGTTAGCCATTTCTCTAAACATTACACGAGAAAGACCAAACTGTCTCATGTATCCTTTTGGCCTACCAGTTAGTTTACAACGGTTATGCAAACGTACAGGAGAAGAATTTTTTGGTAATTTTTGTAGTGCTTCCCAATCGCCAGCTTCTTTCAAAGCTTCACGTTTTTCAGCATACTTCTTTACCATTTTTTGTCTCTTCACCTCACGGGCTTTCATTGATTCTTTAGCCATAATTAATTCTTTTTAAAAGGTAATCCTAGTTCGGTTAACAATGATTTAGCTTCCTTATCGGTTTTGGCAGTGGTTACAAAGGTAATATCCATACCATTGATACGGTTTACTTTATCAATATCGATCTCTGGAAAGATGATTTGTTCAGTAACACCTAAATTGTAATTTCCTCTACCATCAAAACCATTAGCTTTAATCCCGTTAAAATCACGAACACGTGGAAGTGCTGATGTGATTAAACGATCTAGAAATTCGTACATTCTATATCCTCGCAAAGTAACTTTTGCCCCAATTGGCATTCCTTTACGAAGCTTGAATGAAGCAACATCCTTTTTAGAAATGGTTTGCACCGCTTTTTGACCTGTAATTGTTGTAAGTTCATCTACAGCATGGTCAATTAGCTTTTTATCTGCTACAGCTGCACCAACGCCACGGCTCAAAACTATTTTTTCAAGTTTTGGGATCTCCATTACGTTAGCATAGCTAAATTCTTCTTTTAATGCAGGCTTAATTCGCTCTGCATATTCTGCTCTAAGTCTTGGTACGTATGCCATAACTAAATTACTTCATTAGATTTTTTGGAAAATCTTACTTTCTTTCCATCCTCTTCTTTATATCCAACTCTGGTAGTATTACCATCTTTGTCTAACAAAGAAAGGTTAGAAATATGAATAGGAGCTTCTTTCTTTACAATACCACCTTGTGGGTTAGATGCACTTGGCTTCTCATGTTTTGAGATAGTGTTCACACCTTCCACGATGGCTTTATTCTTTTCTATGAGTACTTTTTGAACTTTGCCTTCCTGACCTTTGTGGTCTCCAGCAATAACTCTAACAGTATCTCCAGATTTTATCTTAAGCTTTCTCATCTTTTTAATGTATTAAAGCACTTCTGGTGCCAATGATACAATTTTCATGAATTGCTTATCACGAAGTTCTCTCGCAACCGGTCCAAATACACGAGTTCCGCGCATTTCTCCAGTAGGGTTTAGCAATACACAAGCATTATCATCAAAACGGATAT
>NZ_JAWWCF010000155.1:0-7377 GCF_033720595.1 Lishizhenia sp.
AAGAATCGCGTCTAATTTAGATGCCAATTGTGCTTTAGGAACTGCTCCTACAGACTTATCAGCAACTTCACCATTCTTGATGAATAAGATTGTTGGAATGTTTCTTACTCCAAACTTAGCAGAAATTCCAGGGTTTTGGTCAACATTTACCTTTCCAATCACTGCTTTCCCGTCGTACTCTCCATGCATCTCATCAACGATAGGTCCAACCATTCTACAAGGTCCACACCATTCAGCCCAAAAATCAACCATAACTGGTTTATCTGAGTTCATTACTACTTCGTCAAAGTTAGCATCTGTAATTTCTACTGCCATTTCTATTTATTTAATGTTTATAATTCCTTATCCGAGGATAAATTTAACGTTTCAGTTCTATCAGACAAATATTTTACCAATTAAATTCTACTGACAGCTTGGCATGCTAAAAACACCTCAATTTTACTCTTTAGACGGCAAAGGTCTGAATTCCATACAGGAAATTATGTATCCTAGGTTACTTATTTATTTTATCCAATTGTTTCTGACTAATTAAAGCCACCCAAAGACTTATTTCTTTCTCATCCATACGCGACCAAACAGGTCGTATAACCCCATCATATACAGCTATATTGGTATAATCTCCAAAGAAAACCTTGTCATCCGGAACAAAAGAGGAAGAACTGACTTTGTAATCTGTAAAACTGTCGCCATTGTCTTTGCTCACACTTAAATATACATCGGTTGCATTACCTTCGGTTGAACGTCTATCGTAATAAACCACATACAAATACCCTGTAATTGGATCTATGCTTAACCATGTAAAAAACTGATGACGTTTACTTTCATCTTGGTTCACTTTAATAGGATCAGACCATGTTTCCCCACTGTCACTTGATTTCGAGATCCAAATATCGGTGTCCCCTGTCCCGTTGCGTTGATCGGCCCAATTCAAAAACAAATCACCGGTTTTAGGGTTGCATCTCAAAATTGGCAATCCGTTTGCGCGATAAATCCCAGGAATAGTAAGTGTCCAACCTTCAACTTGTTGCGCTACATCTATTTCTTTTTCGAGCCATGTCTCTCCTCCATCGGTTGACTTGGTAAAAACCAAACCATTAGGTCCTGTCCAGGCTACGTATATAGTTCCATCAGGTCCTACAGCTGGCACAGCACCCTCCACTGTATTATCGTCGTCTAAACAATCACCACCTCTTTGAGAAATACGCTTTGGTGCTGACCATGTCTCACCTTGATCGGAAGATTTGGCAAACATAATGTGAGAGCTGTCTCCCGGTTTTTCAGAAAGATAAGCATCAAACTGTGTCCAAGTAAGATACAACTCGCCATTTAACGAATTCTCTGTCACCCAATGTTTGTCTTGCACTTTAACACCTTCTGGAGCGGTGTAAGAACCTTGATTAAAATCACCCTCTATTGTTGAAGAACTTTGACAGACAATGCGATCGAGGTGATGTCCGAATGTTTTAGGACTTGCCAAATGAAAATAATAGTACCTCCCCTTTTGATCTATGTGCATCACGGGGTCTCCATTCACACCATATTTAGAACGCAATGTTTTAGACTTCCATTTCCTCCCTCCATTCGTAGAGTAATAATAATCATCCATCACAGTTCCGGCTATCATCTCTTTAGGTTTTAAAGGATTGATAGCAATACTTGGCTCTACTTGAGCATAGCTATAGGTTGCACTATCTGGTTTAGGAATTTGCACTTCTTTAAAGTGCTGACTTAAGCCAAAAAAAGGGATACTTAAACATATCCCTCTAAAAAATAAATTCATCATACTTTTTAATTATTGTAATCTCAACCAGTATCTCGCCAATGAGTTTTCTGCAGTATCCAATACAAATTCGTATCTATCTTGCTTGTGCTCTCCCATTTTTGCTTCTAACACACGTAACACGTCATCTCTAGAAACGATTAAGGTAAAGCTATCTCCAGGAGCCATCGTTCCTAAGAAAGATGAAAACTTCGCTGCGTCCATTCGGTAACCATTAATAGAAAGGATTTCGTCATTAACGCTCAAACCAGCATCTTCTGCTGCAGAGTTAGCTCTGATTCTTCTCACCATTAACTTACCATCTTGCTCACTTACTGAACTTCCGAAAGAAGGAGTTGTTGTACTCGCATCTTTCACTTCTAATCCGATTTTAGACAAATACTTGTTGTACGGAATTGTTTCTACACCGTACACGAAATCACGGAAGAATTCATTTAAATCCATATCTAAAAAGTCTTCTAGCTCAGCTTGGAATTCATCTTCGCTAAATCCACGGTTTAACTTCTTGTAGAATTTGTTGTACAACACTTGCATAAAATCATCCAAAGACTTTTCACCTTGGTACTTGTCAATAATCATCGCATCAATCACCAACGCCAACAAGTTTCCTTTTGAATAGTATGAAATTGTAGTGTTTGCTGAATTTTCGTTTGGTCGGTACGATTTTATCCATGCATCAAAAGAAGCGTGGGCAACTGGTTGCACTTTATTCCCTTCAGATCCTTCCACGTAATTCAAGGTACTTTTTAATCTACCTAAGTACTGTTGTTCACTGTAAAAACCAGCTCTACGTAAAATCAACTCATCGTAGTAAGAAGTAAATCCTTCCATCACCCACAATAAAGAAGTGTAATTCTCTTCGTTGTAATTAAAAGGTCCTAAAGCATCGGGTCGGATACGCTTTACATTCCACAAGTGGAAGTATTCGTGTGCTACTAAAGACAAGAACCCTAAGTAAGCCCCTCCTTCATATGACCAACGATTTACGTTTAAAGTTGTAGAATTGGTATGCTCCAATCCTCCACCACCGTTCAAGGTATTGTGAATAATAAACCAGTATTCTTTGTTCGGGTTTTCGCCAAAAATGGATGTCGCACTTTCCACAATCTTTGCCATATCCACCTTCAACTTTTCTACGTCGTAGTTTCCTTCTCCGTAAATGGCAACATTGTGCTTCACACCCGCTGCTTGGAAAGAAAACTCTTCTTGATTACCAATCTCAATTGGACAATCTGCTAAATGATCATAGTTGTTGTAGGTAAAACGCTGCGTGTTGTTATCGTTAGCAACCCCGTCTCCTGCCTTTGGCAAGGCAGTTGTGATTTTTTTGAAATCTTTATAAGGTGTAATGTTTAATTCACCACCAAGGTCTTTGTGTCCTTTAGGGTACATAAAAACACTCGTTCCGTTAAGGTAACCATGCGTTAAATCAAGAAAACTTGTACGAACAGAAAGTTCGAAAGCGTAAACTTCATAGTTCACCACCACGTCATCTTTTTTATTCTTTTCTATACGCCAAGTATTTTTAGAGGTCTTGTAAACTTCCAGTTCTTTCCCGTTTTGATTTTTTGCTTTGACAAGGTTTACATTTTTAGGAAACTCGCGCGCTAAGTAAGATCCAGGCGCCCAAATTGGCATTTGTATATCGATGTAATCGTTAGAGAAATCTTGCAAATTCATCTCTACGTTGAAGTAGTGATTTTGCGGTTTGGGCATACTTAAATTATAGCTCACTTCTTGCGCCCAAATAGATAGGGTAGCAAGGGAAATTAGAGCTGTAGAAAAAAGTTTTTTCATACTGTTGTTTGAATTTTTCTCAAAGATAAAATTTTATTTTGATGCTTTTATGCGATCCAAACAAGCCCCTATCTTGAGTGTACGGAATTCTTCCGAAACTCAATTTTTAAGCTATCAAAGAAAACTACCAGTTTAGGTCTTTGAGCATGTCTATGGTTGTATTTAAAACAATATTCGTCTAACTTTCCTTGTATATGAAATAGAGATAACTCATGATGAATTCCATCTAATACTCTCATTAAATTCTCTTTAACCTTGTGCATCCATTTGTCATTTAAAGCTATTTGAGAACACGTTTCAATTTTGGGAAAACTACATTTCTGTTTCACTAACAATTTTGGAAATTGATAGTTACATGCACACAACAAGGATTGCTTTTTCCGAAGTTCAGCTGTCTCTATTTCTCTCGGTAAAACAAAACGTAATTGGTCCCTTGTTCTTCGTTGAGAGAGGTTAATAAAAACTTCTAATTCTCCAGGTAGTGTTGCGCTATTTTCATGTAGCTCTGAAACATCGAGAATTGCGTGTTTTTCCTGTACTTCTAGTTGATTAATCGTTGCCAATTCTTGTTGAATTTTACGAATCATATGAAAAACAGTTTCATATCTTGTTTGCCGTGACAAACGCAATATTTCTTTAATCGAATATGCCTTTTTCGTATTCAACACTAAGTGTAAGATCTCCATCCACTCCGTAAAACTTTTATTACTATCTCGCATAAAAGAAATTGATTTCAAAGACACCTTACTCGAGCACTTCAGGCACCTCCATCCACAAAATGAATTGTACCATTTTAACTTATCATGTCCACATTTTGAACAATCATTAACTACTTTTTGATAAAATGGTTTTAGAAATTCTACACACGTTTTTTCATTGGAATAGGTAGAATAAAAGGTTAAGTTATTCATGACTTATTATTTTAGATTGATTAACAATAAGTTACAAACTTTTTCTTCGTGATGCAACTTTACGGAAGGATTGCGGATACTCAGTCAATAATTGATAATTATCCCCTCCCCAAAACTTTCCCCTCCTCCCCCTTCCCCCATTCCATATAATTAATTAGCTTTGTTAACCTCACACTAAAACGTTTACGATGAACAAATACATCCTCGGATTTTGCGCCCTTTCTTTAGTGGCTTGTACAAACAACAGCGATGTTCAAGAGGCTGCCCTTAACAATCAGAATGCAGAAAACCTTCAACTTCAAAATCAAGTTGAACAACTCAAATTAGAACTCAACAACAAAGACTCCCTGATCAACGAGTCTATCGCATTTTTTAACGAAATTCAAGACAACCTGGCTTCTATAAGTGTGAAAAAGGACGATATTCAAATCAAGAGTAACGACCCAGAACTAGGTGAAGACGGTAGAAAAGAAATTCTACAACAAATTCAAAACATCAACTTTTTACGTGAGCAAAATGCACGTAAGGTCAAACAACTGCAAAACAAATTGAAGTCCAACAACATGCGCATAGATGAATTACAATCTATGGTAGATCGTTTGGTATTGCAGATTAAAGCGAAAGACGAACAAATTGAAAGCCTTCAAAATCAATTGGCGGATCTTGACGTACAGTACTCTGAACTCTTTGATCAATACCAAGAACAAGTTGATTTAAACTTGGAGACCATGATGGAGCTCAATACAGTTTACTATACAATGGGTTCTGTTGAAGAATTGGTAGAGAACAACGTTATTGTAAAAGAAGGTGGTTTCATTGGTATTGGTAAAAAGACAGATTTGAGTGCAGACATGAACGAGAATTACTTTACCAAAGCAGATAAAACAAAAATTAAAGAAATTACCGTTGGAGGTAAAGATCCAAAATTCATCACCGATCACCCGTCTGACTCTTACAAGTGGGAGAATGGAAAACTGATCATTACCGATGCTCAGAAATTCTGGAAAATATCTAAATACTTGGTGATAGAAATCAAGTAACAAATCAATATACACATTGCAAATGCCTCTTCTTTTTAAGGAGAGGTATTTTTTTGGGCTGCTCGGGCGCGTTATCCGTTATAGTCAAGCTTCTGCAGGGCAACTTATACTAAGGCTCACCTGCGCTTCCGGTGGTCGCAAGGCTAGCCCAAGTTCAGAAAACCCTTCATAAGCTCGCCTGTCACTTCTACCGCTAGCAGATATTAACTTAGACGCAATACCTAGTACCTCACTATCAACGGTGCTTACAACTTCTTTTACTGTAAACAATCACGAGTATATTCCAATAGGGGGAGCAGTGGTAGTAGCTTAAGGCAGCGCTTAGTGGCTGTTAGGGGTGCTGGGCGACTAACAGAAGCCCACACTCCGTTATAGCGACTTAACGCTAACCAAAGCTACTAGGAACGGATGACCCGGCCATTGGCCTAATAAAAAAGTTCTTGTACGTTCTGCTGAATTTTCAAAGACAATTCTGAAGTAGGTAAATCATTTTCGTCCTTCCCAAAGGGATCTTCTATTTCTTCTGCCAATATTTCCATGCTTACCAAGATGTAAAAAACTAGCGTTGCAATAATGGCGGTGTAGTATTCAAAGAATTCTAACAAGGCCAAGGGCAAGGAGGCGGTGTAGAGAAAAATAAACTTCTTTATAAAAATACTATAAGAATAAGGAATGGGTGTGTTCTTAATACGCTCACACGCTCCAATATTATTCAAGAAATTATTCAACGTATGCTCAACGGTAATATAAGCTTCCTGACTAAGTCTCCCCTCTTTCACCAAGATGTTGACTTCAGCATAAATCATTTTAACAAGTTGAGAAGGTACATGGCCTTTTTCTACTAACGTGGCCTTTTCTTGTTCATTCAAAAGTAATTCCTCCATCACAACACCTTCTCTTAGATGATCGCGCATGGCAAAAACATAGTTCGAAATCATTCTATTAAAGAAGTCTCTTTCACTTTCTTTTAAGTCTAACACACTTAATTTAGCCGCCAAATTTCGGGCATCATTTACCATTTCGCCCCATTTTTTTCTTCCTTCCCACCATCTATCATAGGCGGTATTGGTACGAAAAACCAACAAAAGTGAAATTACAAAACCTATAATTGAATATATAGTGAGCAAGTTTTCTAACATCATCGACCCGGGAAAATAGGTGGCTGCAACATAACAAATCCCCATTGTGAAGACAAAAAAGTAAAGCAACTCCTTCCACAAGATGGCTAGGGTGTCACTTTTATGTATACCTACTACGAGTTTAAACCAATTTTTGGGGTTGTATTTTATCATCTTTCACGTTTTAAAGGACTACTAATATAGAAACATGCTTGAAGTATGAGGTATACCAAAATCTTAAAAAGCTAAGGAACAGCCACCTATATTTTTAATCGATATTTTTTTGAAAAAAAAGCATGATTTTCTTTTGAAGAACCAATTGAATTCATAATTTTGCGGCCAGTTCTTTAACACAACGGTGAGATGGGTGAGTGGCTGAAACCACCAGTTTGCTAAACTGACGTACGAGCAATCGTACCGCGGGTTCGAATCCCGCTCTCACCGCAAAAAAAAATTAAAATTATTTCAATTTTAATTGCGGATTAAAAAAAGTTGATTATCTTTGCAACCGCAATCAGGGAATGGTTAACGAATCTAACCCTTGCAATTGAAAGATAAAGACTTGAAATAACAAAAGATTAATAGGAATTATCTCCATTAATCGGGGTGTAGCGTAGCCCGGTCATCGCGCCTGCTTTGGGAGCAGGAGGTCGCAGGTTCGAATCCTGCCACCCCGACAAAGGGGATGAGAAATCATCCCCTTTTTTTTATGGATTTACATCCTTTTTAGA
>NZ_JAWWCF010000156.1:0-7314 GCF_033720595.1 Lishizhenia sp.
ACACCCGCTTTAACTTGCAGTAAAAATCCATTTTCCAAACTGATTTTATCAGAATATGTATAAAAGGCAAAGTTTTCCGGTGAGCATAAGGACATACCTTCCTTTCTTGGGTCAGGTTGAAGACTATCAAAACATATATTGATTTCATTCAATAACTCCCTTTCTATGCTATCGCGAAAAGTTGAGTCTTCAAAGCTTGTGGATATTTCAATACTTCCTTCCGGTGCTTTTTTCTCAGGAACTGCCTCTACGGCAACGACATCGTCTTGTGTTTCGATAATCACTTTATCTTCTTGTTCAGAAGGTGTGCAACCTATTAAAGTAATACTTAATAATAAAGTACTTAATGTTTTGTTTTTCAGATTCATAGTTGAATAACTTTACCACCTAATTTTATCTTTTTCTTTACCTCAGGATTACCCTTGTAATTGATTACACCACCACTTACTATTTTGGCGTCGAGGTATTCTGTGGGGTGACATATTATCTCACCACCAAATTTTATTTCGGCTTTTATTTTTTTCGCTGCTAAAAATGAAGCTGCTATATAACCTCCAGTTGCTATGGATAAATCTAAGTAATCTGTATTGCCTTTAAGACTAATTGAACCTCCTTGGTTAATGTTGGCTTCTATCCATTTTGTAGAAACTGAAACATCTATCGTTCCGCCGGCAAATACCTCTAAGTTCAACTTTTCACCCTTATGAATTAATGAATCATCACTGGTGATTGTCGCACCTTGGTTTGCACTAATTTGTTGCAGTCCCTTGGTGTAAATTGCCAACTTAATGTCTTTTTTCATTAAAGTGGAGCCCAAGTATTTAATCACCAATTCATCGCCTTTATAAATTAACTCCAGTTTTTCTAAATCTACATCTTTTCCTTTGTTGAGAACTTCTAGGTAGTTAGAATCACTGGCGTAAAGCGTAGCTTCCATACGACCACTTATTTTCAATTCAGAGAAATCTGTAAGTTTCTTAGTTTGGGCTTGAAGTCCAAATCCTAAACTTAATAGCGCAAAAAGACTTAAAAGTTTCATGAGTTTTTATTTAAACTGGAAATACTTGTAAACTTAACTCTAAGCTATCTCTAAACGCATCGAAATCTAAGCCAGTATCAATTCCATTTTTGTCAAACCAGTGTAGCATTCCCTCTGTTGGCATATTCCCCGTTAAATCATCTTTGGCCATAGGACATCCGCCAAATCCTTTGATAGCTCCATCATAACGTCTACAGCCTGCTTCGTAAGCACTTTTAACTTTCTCTGCATATTCTGTAGGTGTAGAATGTAGGTGAGCACCAAATTCAACCTCTGGTAAGGCAGGGAGAAGGGTGGTAAAAAGTTGTGTGATAATTTCAGGATTAGCAACACCTATCGTATCTGATAAAGCCAAGATGTTTATCCCGAATTCTTTATATAGTCGTTCTGACCATTGTGTAACTAATTCTGGCGACCATGCATCACCATAAGGGTTTCCAAAGCCCATAGAAATATATACAACCAGTTCCTTTTTCGCTTTTTGTGTGATGTTTACAATTTCTTCTAAACGTCCAAGACTCTCCTCTATACTAGCATTGGTGTTTCTTTGTTGAAAGGTTTCTGAAATAGAGAAAGGGTAACCTAAATAATCTATTTCTTCAAATTGACTTGCGTCTGTAGCTCCTCTTTTATTGGCAACAATTGCTAATAATTTGGAGATACTTTGTGATAAATCGAGTTGCTTTAGAACCTCTGCCGTGTCGCGCATTTGTGGAATCGCTTTTGGACTAACAAAACTTCCAAAATCAATGGTGTCGAACCCTACTTTTAAAAGCTGATTAATGTACTGCACTTTAAGGTCCGTGGGTATGAAATCATGTAGCCCTTGCATAGCGTCTCTTGGACACTCAATAACTTTTAATTTATCCATGCCCTAAATATAAGGAAACTGGCCGATTTTCAAGGAGGAAAACCAGGTTTATGCGTAACGTTTTTCCAATATTTCGTAGGCTTTTTGAATTTCAATGAACCTATCTTGGGCTATACTGATTTCTAGTTCGGAAGCGTCTGTTAATCGGTCTGGGTGATGAATTTTAACTAATTTTCTGTAGGCTTTCTTGATTTCTGCAAAATCTTCAGTAGGATGTATTTCTAAAATTTTAAATACAAGGTTGTTATTGTGAGATGTAGATGTTTTGGTGTTTCGATATTTGTAATGTTTTTTCTCACTTTCCTTTTGCTTATAAGTACCAATGATGGCTTCAAAGTGATGCCCAATTCTTAAACCTCTTGTAAAGGTATGAAGGTATTTCATTTCTCTAGGTGAAATTTCTCCATCTTGAAAACAAAGACCTGCAATGAAGTAAGTGATGTTTACTTTTTGATTTTCATCGGGGTAGTGCTTATTGATCCATTTCACAATGCTCGCTGATTTCAAGGGCATATTTTTAGTTCCCTTGAACGAGTTCAGAAATTCAGTGGTATCTTCAAAATAGTTGAATTTCTTTAAGTAATCATATAGGTATTGTTGCTTTTCTCTATATCCTTCACGTTGCAATTTCATTACGTTGTAGGATAAAGCAATGAGGATTTCTATTAAGTTTTCTTTAGATTTACCAAAACTAGGGGGAATTTCTCCCTTGGTCCAAAACGCACTCTCAAAGTAGTTTTTAAACCATAAGATTGCAAGTAGTAAAAAGAGAATAAATACGATGGTTTGAATGGCGTCAACTTCTAAGAAGAAGGCGTTGATGTTAAGCGTCATCTTTTGGTTTCTTTTTGTATTTAAATCGATATCCTCCCGTAATGGTGAAAGAATAGTACGATTGTCTATAACTCAGTTGATTAAAACGTATGCGTTTGTTGTTGTATTGAGCATTGAGCATCACAAACCAGTCGTCAACATTATAGCCACCTTTTACATTGATATCAACACGGGGTGAAAGTCCGAGAAAACCACGGGCCACTTTTTCTGCACTGAAGAATTTGGTTTGAATTACACCTCCTAAACCAGCCCACCCACCATATTGCCAGCCATTTATATTGTTTACATAAGCAAATCCAGGAACAGCGCCCATGTCTATAGAACTAAGGTTTTGAGCTCGGTATACAGAGATTGTGGTGTCGAAAAATTGGTAAGGAATAATATGATCGGGATCTGAAACACCGTGAACGTCTATGGTTGGTTTGATATAAAATGAGTGAGCCTGGGCAGTATATCTACCGGCAATCCCCATAGCAGGTTTAACCTTAAAATCTGGGTTGAAAAACCTCCAAGCTGCAATTGATACCGACGAATTTTGTGTAGCGTTTTGAGTTTTGTTATTGGAATGTTGATTCCCTAAAGAAGGGTCTATATTTGTGGCATTTTTTATAGAGAAACCTTTATAACCGTTAATGTTTCCGTTAAAAAACCATCCCTTCCAAGGAAATGAAGCACTT
Source organism: Lishizhenia sp. (assembly GCF_033720595.1). Lineage (GTDB taxonomy): Bacteria > Bacteroidota > Bacteroidia > Flavobacteriales_D > Crocinitomicaceae > Lishizhenia. The sequence goes on from NZ_JAWWCF010000156.1 coordinate 3,422, forward strand.
AGGTCCAAATACTCAGTTTTACCGTATTTCTCCGTATTTCTTATGTATCCAGGAAGTTTAAAACGCAGGTTAAAACTGAACCATTTATAGGTCATTCCAATACCCGCAATCGCATTTAAGTTGGGGCGATAATTGATGCGGTCAACCTCTGGGTTAAATTCTGATTTTAAAGAGAAGGGAGCTGTTCTAAACCCCACACTAGGATGAACAATAATCTTGTCCTTATGCATTTCATAAGGTAAGTCTTGAGATCTACTTACTGTACAAGTAATTAGAGCCATCAAAATCATTGATATACATCCGATAATTTTCACCGACACAAAAGTAAAATAGGAAGGTTTAACCTCCTAATAATCTTTATTTAATATTTCTATGCAATTAAATTTTCTTCCTTTAAAAGGTAAGCGTAGTTTTTAACGATTTCTTTACGTTCTGTACTTCTACCGCTTCCTCCACTGTGTCCAGCATCCATATTACAATCAAAAATTAAGGTATTGCTGTCTTGTTTTAAGGCTCGAAGCTTAGCTATCCATTTAAGCGGTTCCCAGTATTGTACCTGACTATCGTGATATCCGGTAGAAACAAACATTGAAGGGTAGTGCATTGCTTGAACATTATCGTAGGGTGAATAGCTCAACATGTATTGGTAATAATCCTCTTCTTTTGGATTTCCCCATTCTTCGAATTCACCCACAGTTAAAGGAATTGATTCGTCTAGCATGGTGGTAACCACATCTACAAAAGGTACTTGCGCTATAATTCCATTAAAGAGATAAGGGGCCATATTTATAATAGCACCCATGAGCATTCCTCCTGCAGAGCCACCTTGTGCATAAAGACCATCCGGTTTACAGAAATGGTTGCGTTTTAAGTGTTCTGCACAATTAATGAAATCAGTAAATGTGTTCTTTTTCTTCAGCCATTTACCATCTTGGTACCATTTTTCTCCCATGTATTTACCTCCTCTAATATGAGCAATAGCAAATACAAATCCTCTATTGAGTAAACTTAACCTATAGGCGCTAAACGTAGTTGGAATGGTGATTCCATAGGATCCATAAGCGTACAATAGTAAAGGTGCTTTACTTATTTCTACATCCTTTCTGTGAACCAAAGAAATAGGAATTTTGGTACCGTCGTTTGCGATAGCCCAAGTTCTTTGAGAAGTGTAATCTGAGGCGTTGAAAGCCGGGTTAGGTACCTCTTTTACGAAATGAACACTTTCTTTATTCGATGCCATATCGTAGGCCAATACACTCGGAGGTGTAGTCATTGAATTATAGCTGTAGTATAAGATATTGCTATTAAAGTCTTCGTTTACAAAGAGTCCTATGCTGTAGCACTCTTCATTCATATTAATTTTATGTGTTGATTTATCACTCCAATTAATAAGGGTAATACTACGGAGTCCGTTTTCTCTTGAAACCACAACAAGGTAATCCTTGAAAACGCTAAATTCTTCTAAAAGTACCTGCTCATCATGCGCTACTAATATTTCATAGTTTTTATCAATGGATGGATGTTTGGGGTAGAACCTAAGTTCGTTATTTAGCGCATTTTTATTTGATAATACGATATATCCGTTCTGGAAAGATTCCACCTCGTAGAGGTGATCTTTTTCTTTCTCAAAGAAGACTACAGGAGCCTGCAAAGGGTTGTTGGCGTCTATTAAATAACTTTCTGAACGCGTTGAAGAGTAGAGGTTTATTTGAATGAATTTATCGTCTTTAGTCTTTCCAATAAAAACGTAAAAACGTTCATCTAACTCCTCAAAAACGAGTTGGTCTGTTGAAACATCCGTTCCTATTTTGTGCCTGTAAACCTGAAATTCTCTCAGTGTTTCGGGGTCTTTTTTAACATAGAAAACATAGGTGTTATCGTTGGACCATACAACACTTCCGTCTGTGTTTTCTATTGTGTCCTCCAGAAAATAACTCGTAGCATTGTTCCTGAAGCGTATTTGATATTGTCGCCTTCCGACAGTGTCTTCTGCCAATGCTAATAGTTCATTGTTAGGAGAGGGGAGCCAAGCCGCTAAGTTATAGTAACTATGACCTTGTGCTCTTTCATTCTCGTCTAAGAAAAGCAGTTTCTGATTGTCCTTTAGTCGGTAATAAATGGGGTAATCCTTTTCGGCTAAATTCTCTCTTTGGTACCAATTTCCTTCCATGTAAAAAGGAGCACCTTTATCGTTGGGGTCTATATTTTGCTCGAACTCTTCAAGAATTTCTTCTTGCGTTTTTTGGGTGTCCTCGAAATATGAATTAGCGTAATTGTTTTCAGCATTGATGTAGGCCAAAACTTCTGCATTGTCGCGTTGGTTCATCCAGAAATAATCATCTGTTCTTGTGTGACCATTTGTTGTGATTTTATGGGCTTTTTTCTGTGCGATTGGTGCTTTGCTATTCATCGTAATTTCCATTTTTGCGAATGTAGAAAAAATGATAGATTTCCTGCTTTTTATTCGCTATTGCTTTAAACTGTCGCACAAGTTTCTATTTTTGTGAGGCTTTGCAATAATTAATAAAATCATGAAAAAACTATATAAGTATTTACTCAATAAATTACCGCGTCCCTTATTGATACGTTTAAGTTATCCTTTTAAGATGGTTGCGCCTTTATTGTACAAAGGAAATAAGGTGGAATGTCCGGTTTGTGAAAAGAGTTTTAGTAAGTTCCTTTCCTACGGATCTAATGTTGCGCACAGAGAAAATGTACTTTGTCCGTACGACCTTACTTTAGAGCGCCATAGATTAATGTGGCTGTACCTAAAGAATGAAAGCAATTTCTTTACGGATGATCTAAAAGTCTTGCACATTGCACCAGAGCAGTGTTTTCACAGCAGGTTTAAAAAGCAAAAGAACCTTGATTACTTAACCGGTGATCTGGTTTCTCCAATTGCAGATATGCACTTTGATTTGCACAATATTCCTTTAGAAGACAATCGATTTGATGTTGTTTTCTGTAATCACGTATTAGAGCACGTGGATGATGCTAAACAATGTATGCGAGAATTGCACCGCGTAATGAAACCTGGTGGGTGGGGTATAATGCAGGTTCCACAGGATATTAATAGGGAAAAGACCTATGAAGATCCAAGCATAACTTCACCAGAAGAAAGAGAAAAACACTTTTGGCAAAAAGATCATGTTCGCCTATTCGCATTGGATTATCCAGATTGGCTCAGAGAAGCTGGTTTTAAGGTAGAAGAATACGATCCAACAAAACATTTTACTATGGATAAAATTGAACGCATGCGTATTAGTCCAACAGAATTATTATATGTTGTTTCTAAATAATTACCCAATTTAATTAAGTATTTAAATAAAAGATTGTAACTTATTAAGATGAAATTAAAATACATTTGTACAACCTTAAGCCTGTTCTTATTGGGGGTATCCCAAGCACAAGTAGGTTTAGAATTTGATGGCGCTAACGATTATGTAGATTGTGGAACAAATAGTTCAACAGCTGTTACAGGGAATGCTTTAACGGTTGAAGCATGGATAAGACCAACTTATTTTGGTGGAGCGAATACAAGTAATGCGGTGGTGACACGCATAAATACCGGATTCCAAGATAATGATGGGTATGCATTAAGTGTAGGTAACGGGGGAGTTGTAACTGCAGAAGTAGGTTATGGAACTACCACTGCACCCTACGCAGTTCTTGTTTCAACAAACCCTAATGCGGTTAGTTTAAATACGTGGTCGCATATTGCCATGACTTTTGACGGTTCCATTCTTAAGATTTACGTAAATGGAGTTTTAAACACATCTGCTTTCGCTGATTATCCAGTATCAGCTTCTACGCAACCTTTGGCGATTGGATATAGACCTCAATACAATCAAGGTTATTTCAATGGCTCTATAGATGAAGTTAGGATATGGAAC
>NZ_JAWWCF010000157.1:0-7300 GCF_033720595.1 Lishizhenia sp.
AAATGTTAGATTACGATGCGCCTACGGGAGGTTATTTATTGCAATCTTGCTTTAGTATGGGGGCATATCTAGCCTCAAAGATTTAAACCTAAACACCTTGGTTTTTCTGTTTAAGAGAATAAAAGTATTTTTTACAGTGTTTTGATATTGAGCAGTATATACTCCTTTTTATTGAATATTTCAATGATAATTCTCAATGTTTTGTAGGGATGTTTGGCCTTGAATTAAGGTTTTTTTGGTTGTAACTTTTCATTTGCGAATCAGATTAATAATTCAAAACAAAAAGTTATGTCACTTATAAAGCACGAATGGCCTACGTTGTCAGATTTTTTCGATGAATCTTGGATGAAAAATAGATTTTCTAATGCGAGTTGGTCTACCGCAGTGAACGTGGTAGATAACGAAGAAAATTATGAGATAGAAGTTGCTGCACCCGGTTTAAAAAAGGATGAGTTTTCAGTTTCTTGTGAAAATGGCGTCTTAAATATTTCTGGTCAGACAAAAAAAGAAGACGAAGAAAAGAAGAAGAATTATACCCGTAAAGAGTTCAGCTCGAAGTCTTTCTCAAAATCATTTACCCTCCCGGAAAATGTGGATGCTAATCATATAGATGCAACCTATAATGACGGCGTTCTAAAATTAACCTTGCACAAAGTGCAAAAGGAACTTCCTCCGAAAAAGGAAATAACCATTGCTTAAAGTTCCATCCAAAGGAGCGGTTTTTATCGCTCCTTTTTTTAACTATTAAAACTAAAGAAATGAGACTAAGACCAAAAAGTGATTATCTCCAAAAAGCATCTTGGGTTAATCTTTATGTATTGACCAAATACTGGGAGTCTGACATCGCCTTTTACAAGGATGAAATCAGGTTTTTGTATGGATTAATTGATAAGTATTTTATTTGGATGACCGATGAGGAACATGTGGAAGAGGTGGGTAAGCTCAGTAGAGAACTTAATCGATTAGGGACTGTTTTTAAGGCGCTTACGACACAAATGAAGGAGCACAGAGCTAAAATGAGTTTGCTTTTGGAGAATGAATATTCCCATGAAGAAGAGGTCTTTAGGGCAGAACACGAAGTGCTTGAGGATGAATTTAAAAAAGCGACCATAGATTTTAGAACTTTGAAACGTAGAGTGTTTGAAGTCACAGAAAAGGTGATGGATGAGGAGAAATTGCAGCATTTATTAACACGTTAATTTACTGTGGACTATAAAGATTATTATAAGGTCCTTGGAGTGGATAAAAAGGCCACAGCCGCTGAGATAAAAAAAGCTTATCGAAAGCTAGCGGTTAAATATCATCCGGATAAAAATCAGGGGGATGTGATGGCTGAAGAAAAATTCAAAGAAATAAATGAAGCTTACGAAGTATTAGGCAATGCAGAAAAGCGTCAGAAATATGATGAGTTAGGCGCAAATTGGAACCGCTTTCAGCAAGGAAATTCTGGTGGTGGTTTTAACGAGAACCAATGGAATACAGGTGGTTCAGGGCAATATTACAGTAATGCAGAGGCTTTTAATGAGGGTGATTTTTATGATTTTTTCCAGAGCATGTTTGGCGGACAAAGAACTCAAGGTAGACGTTCAACATCTGGTTTTAAAGGAAATGATTTCCAAGCCGATATTGAATTGACCTTAGAGGAGGCCTATCATGGAACGCAAAGAATCCTGCAGTTGCCTGATAAAAAGATTCGAATTACAACGAAACCGGGTACAAAGGATGGTCAAACCCTTAGAATAAAAGAGAAAGGTGGAAAAGGGGGGAATGGTGGAAAACCAGGAGATCTTTATGTTAAAATTCACCTCAAAGAACATCCCGTATTTAAAGTTGAAAATTCCGATCTAATTCAGTATCTTGATATAGATCTTTTTACGGCCGTATTAGGAGGTTTTAAACAGGTTCAAAGCTTTGAAGGAGCATTGAGTATAAAGATTCCTGCAGGTGCTCAGAATGGACAAAAATTACGTTTAAAGGGTAAGGGCATGCCGCTTTATGGAAAACATGGACATGGAAACATGTACGTAGTGTTAAATGTGAATATACCTAAACATTTAAGTCCACAGGAAAAAGAACTATTTAGCAAGCTTCAAGAAATGGCCAGCGTAAAGGCGAATTAAAACAAAAACTAGAAATTATGCATATCGTATTGTACAACACTTATAATTTGAATAAGAGTCTAAACGACTTGGAAGAGAACATTATAGATGTAGAATTGCGTTACAAAGCAACGGATTTAGTAACGAGTGGTTACTTGAGGTTTGAGGAAATGCAAAACGCGGTTAAAAGGGCGATGAGCATTTGTAAAGCAGCCGATATTAGAGTAAGAAAACATTTTAAAGCCATTTACCTTTGTAGAGAAGGAATATTACTCAGGGATTGGCGTTTGTCGCACATGGCCAGAAAGTTAGTGTTGCTTAATGGTGATGCGAACAATCCATACGTGGCTAAAATTCAACTTGAATTGCTTGAATGACCTAATGCATTTGAAGTTAAGTAAGTTGGTCTAAAAAAGCTTGTGCAATTTTTAGATGTTCTTCCTTTTTTTCAGGACTTTGTTTCCTGTAGTTGGCTAAAATAAATCCTGTTCTGTGGTTTTTAGCAAAGAAATCTTCGTGTTCACCAATGAAGTTCCAAAACAGTGCGTCCCACACGTTTTGCCAATCTCCTTTGGGGTAATTACTCATTTTTAAAATGTAATTAGAAGAGGAAATGTAAGGTTTGGTTGCAAAAAGTCCCCCATCAGCAAACTGACTCATACCATAGACATTGGGAACCATGACCCAATCATAGGCATCGATAAATAACTCCATAAACCAACGATATACTTCATCCGGATCGAATTGGCAAAGTAACATGAAATTACCAAGCACCATTAAGCGTTCAATGTGATGACAGTAGCCTGTTTTTAATACTTTTTTAATGGTATCGTCTATAGGGATTATACCTGTGTCTCCTGTATAAAATGACGAAGGTATTGGTCGTGTGAACTTCCAAAAGTTTTTGGTGCGAGAGGAAACTCCATGACTCACGTATAACCCTCTAATAAATTCTCTCCAACTAACGATTTGACGTACAAACCCTTCCAAAGAGTTGATGGGGACATCGTTTGCCTTTGCAAATGCAATACTTGTGTTTATCACTTCCATGGGTAAAAGCAGCCCTACATTGATTAAAGGAGAGAGTAAACTATGATGAAGTACATGTTCTTCCTTTACAATCGCATCTTCATAAGCTCCGAATTCATGAAAACGGAAATCTAGAAATTGTTGAAGCCAGTCTTCAGATTCTTTGTAATTAAGAGGGTAGTGACTATGCTTGCTTATTTCTCCAGGGTTAGAGGAGAAGTGATTTTCAATATAATTTACAGCTTCTTCCCATGCTTTATTTGCACTCGGGAAATGAGTGGATGGAGGTGTTTTACTTTTGGGGTATTTCTTTCTGTTATCAGCATCAAAACTCAATTTTCCACCTTCAGGTTTTCCGTCTTCATCCATTAATAGGTTGAAACGCTCTCTTTGTTTCTTATAAAATGTGGTTTGATAAAAAGATTTTCTACTGCTTTTAAATTCTTTGGCTATTTCTGCACGATTCAATAAAAACGCAGGTGTATCGTAAACCTTAAAATTCACCTTTTCACTAAACGAAAAAAGTCGTTGCTCTAACCAATTGTCCTCGGGGTGAAGCAGGTGAATTGCATCCAACTCTTGGATGTTCAGCAATTGGTCTAATTCACGAATATCGGAACCTATTTCATTGCAAGCTACATAGTGAACTTTTAATCCTTTTGCTTCCAAATAAGCTTTGTATTCCTGCATTGTTGCACGATGAAAGGCTAATTTCTGTTTGTGAAATTTATACAATTTAAAGAATAAATATTCCTCTATGAGGTAAATGTCTACACCTAGTTTTAAGAGTTCACTTTCTTTGAACAATTGATGGGGAAATATAAGAGCTACAGATGTTTTCATGTTGTATTTTATTCCTTGTGCGTAAGAATACTTGATGAATTTTTTATTCTAAAACATTATTTTATGATGGATTAAAGGCTTTTTCTAAAACTCTTCCTTCTCAGGTAGCTCATGTGTTCTCACGTAAGGATAGGTCTCTATCTTTTCTAGTTTGTAATAAGTGTTTAAACCTCCTATACCCACGGTATTGTTGTAAGCTAAATCAATTTGTCCTAATTCATTTACAGCTTCTTCAGGAAGGTCTATATATACAATTTCACCAATGATAAAAGAACATTCGTTGGGTAACGGAATGCTATGGAGGTGCTTCATGGCTAGTTTTACTGGACTTTCTTTAACAAAAGGTGCGTGGAAGTTCTTTAAGTAAACTGGAGCTATATTCATGCGTTCAAATTCGGAGACTCCTCTAGCTAGTTTTGCTGAAGTATAGTGAGCATTTTTGTGCAAAACCTCAGGTATATGATTGATGGTGTAAACGCCTGTTTCCAAGATATTGGCATAGGTGTCTCGTGGTTCATTTCCTTGTGGGCGAAGCACAAAGCCTAGTTGAGCAGGGTTAGACCCCAAATGAACCACAGAGCTAAATATAGCAACGTTTTCTTTCCCATCCTTCGATTTTGTAGCAATCAAATTTGCAGGTTTTATACCTGAAATTGAGTTGATTAGGTTGAGTCTGTATTTGCGATCTAATTGTGTTAATTCGTACTGTGTTAATTCCATGTATTTATTTGTTTCTTCTACAGCGTTCGCTGCAATATTTTACTTCATCCCAGTTTTTCTCCCACTTTTTACGCCAGGTAAAAGGACGTTTACATACAGGACAAATTTTAGTAGGTAAATGTTCTTTTTTCATGGTAATGTTTATTTAAAAATTTAAGTCTTCGCAAGCTCAGAATTCAAAAAAATAAGGAAACTATGTGGGTTGTCATGACTTTCTTAAATCTTTAAATATCCCGATACCATCGGGATGTTTAAATTTTTAAATCCTCAAACATTCAAACATTCAAACTATCAAACAATCAAACCCTCAACCCCTCAAACTCACGCCTGTCTCACATGTGTAGCCAAAATGCGCCGTGCCTCTTCCTTTACTTTAGGATGCTTTCTGTGTCCCCATATCTTTTCTCTAGCTTTTCGGGCGACTTTTTCTAAGTCCATTTCTAGCATGGGATAAGTAAATTCTTCTTTGAAGTCAGCCAATTCGAAAACGGTCATTTTCCAAGGCTCATGAATGAATTCTACAGGTACCTCACGCAATTCTGGAATCCATTTTTTGATGAACTCTCCCTTAGGATCATGATCTTTAGATTGTTTAACGGGGTTGTAGAGTCGAACCGTGTTTACCCCCGTAGTACCGGCTTGCATTTGGATTTGAGGATAATGTATGCCGGGTTCATAATCGAGGAAGAGTTGGGCGAGGTGATAGGCACCCTTTTTCCAAGAAACATCAAAATGTAAACAAAGGATAGAAACTAACATTGCCCGCATTCTAAAGTTAATCCACCCGGTGTGCGTTAAGCATCGCATACACGCATCAACTATTGGAATTCCGGTGTTACCTGTTTTCCATTTTTCCAGCAGATCTTCGTTGTTGCTGTACGTTAGTTCTTCATACCCGCGGTTGATGCACTCGGTTTCATAGCTGCATTCAACCTCAAACTTTTGGATGAAATGGCAATGCCAATGCAGCCGTGTGAGCATGCCGTTAAAAGGGCGTTTATATTTGGTGTAATTAGGATGTGCTTTGACATATTGATATGCTTGACGGATGGATATATTTCCCCATGCCAAATACGGGGAGATACGGGCGCATGAACGCCTACTTTCGGCCGGTTTAGAGATATGTTTGTTGTAGTTTTTTCCTCTTTCCTTACAAAAGGAAGCCAAATACTTCCAGGCTTGATCTTCACCTGGTTTTTGAAAAGAAGTTGGATAGGAAGAGAGTTGTTCTTTAAAATGAGGAGGAAGTGAATAGGGATGCTCTAAAGCAGGTAGTTTGGAAAAAGTAAATCCATTTTTAATCACTGCTTGATGCATAACACTCAACCAAGCCTTGTCCCACTTCTCTCTAGTTTTTATCCCTCTTAAAATACCATCACGTTGAAATTCTATCCATCTAATATTATGTGTTTTAAACCAATGAGCACACGATTTGTCTCTTTCCCAAGTTATTTGTGTTCCGCTTTCTTGGTAAGAGAAAACGGTGTTGATTTTATATTCTTTGTGAATGTGCTTAAATCCCTCTTTTGCAGAGGTGTAACAAATACTAATGCTCCGGTTTACTTCACGCAACTTGCTATTCATTTCTTGTAAAGAATGATAGATAAATTGAAGGTGACGCTCAGAGGTGTCGGGATGCTCTATAAGCTTGGGTTCAAAACAATACAAGATGATGTAATCCAATTCTTCTTGTTCAGCCTGATGGAAGGGAGCATGATCATTGAGCCTTAAATCTCTTTTCAGCCAAACGATATTCACCTCTTTAGTCATACTGTAATTCTTTTTTGGCTTTGTTCCAGAATTTAAAGAAAGAGGGAAAGTCACCTTTCACAGTAGTCATCCAATCTCTCTCCATCTTTTTACCTTTAAAATGTTGGTTGGTAGGATGTTCTTTGTAGATGATATTTTCTTCTCCCAATAGCGTTAAGAGATTGTCAAATTCTCCAACGAAGATTTTAATTCCCTGAATGTTTTTAGCTAGATTTATCACAAATTCTAGGCAGTTATTTGTTACAGGATGAGCTCTAAAAAGTTTGGGTTCTAATAAGAGAATGTGCTGAGCTGTTGTAGTTTTAATTACTTCTAAATCAATGTTGTAATATGTATGAATTAAACTATTGGTATAGGTGTGTATTTCGTCGCTTTTGATAGCGTTTAAATCGGTTTGAATGCTATATTCTCTTCTTGCTTGCAGGACATCTGGAATTTCCATTTCGGGTAGTTCTTCGTAAGTTTTATCTAAAAATGTACCTCGATCATTTGTTCCAAAATAGGTGTTGATATTGTTCTGATTCGCGTAATACTTTTTGTTAGAATTGGTACCTGCCACCCATTGCCAGCTCAGGTGGTTACTGGCCAAGTCTCCATCTAAAAGTTGACTATACATCCAATCTGCACCCACCTTCCAATCTGTTTTTGCAATATTGCAAACGATGGATGCCACGTACATGCGCATATGGTTGTGCATATAACCTGTCGTTTTTAGGGTGTTTAAAGCCTCATCTAAGGCGCTTATTCCAGTTTGTGCGTCAAGTATTGCTGTGGGCATTTGTTTACTCACAACTGTCGTTTGCTGCTGTTTTATAGCTTGGAAAATTAAATCACCTTTC
>NZ_JAWWCF010000158.1:0-7278 GCF_033720595.1 Lishizhenia sp.
CCAAGAGTTGTTGTATTCATCACCATCTGGTGTAAATGTATTCGGAGCATACATGATAACTTCTGGTTCAACGTTAACCATTTTCACAATGGTATCAACACAACCAATATCTGAAGTAGCTATTAACATCACCTCATAACTTCCAGTTTCTCCATCAGGGAAAGTAATTACAGGGTTTTCTTCTGTAGAAGTTCCAGGATTACCTTCATTAATTATCCATTGGTAAGATACTGCATCTACCGAAGCATTATTTAATTGTGCTTCTGGACTAAACATGTAAATCGGAGAATTGTAACTAAAGTCGGCCTGTGGAATTGGCGTCACATTTAAGTAATTCGTATAGGTCAAAGAATCTATACATCCATCAGGAGATTCAACAATTAACTGAACATTGTAAGAACCAACATCTGGAAGTGTTACTGTAAGCGGATCCACATTCATATAAGAACTATCATTACTCAAATTCCAGTACCAATTTCCAACCATCGTTGGGTCAGTATCATTAGTCAAAGTAAATGTACCTGGTGCACAATCCTCTGTGATATCTGCGCTAAATTGCACATCCGGTTCTGGTAAAACTGTGATTGTAACCTGTTGTGGGAATGGCGTTGATTCACATCCATCTGTAACTACTGCTGTATACGTAGTTGTCGCCGAAGGATTCGCACTAAAAGTATTCGAAGAACCTACAGGGTTACCAGCTCCATCTACCCAAGTGTAGTTGTATGGACCACCATCACCACCTGCTCCGTCAACCAATAGTGCCGCTGGGTATCCAGGACAAATATCTTGGTCAGGACTTATAGTTCCACTCAACGGTGGATTTACTGTAACTATTATAGTCGCTGTATCTGAAGGACAAAGATTTTGATTGTAAGCCATTACATCAACTGTGCTTGTTGCTGTTGGACTGTAATCTTCATTTGAAGTTGTATTTGTAGATGTACTCCAGTTGTATACAAAAGAAGTTCCACCTGTAGCTGAAGCCCACATAGATGCTGTTCCGTTCTCACAAACTGTTGTGTCTGGACTCGTTGTCAATACAATTGGTGCTGGTTCGTTTAACACTACCGTAGCATCATCCGTACATCCGTATATATCTATGATTTCAACATCATACGAACCAGAAGGCAAACCAGTCATAAAATTAGCCGTTTGATACGTTTGTCCACCATCAAAGCTATATTGATCGTTGTTAACTGAATCTAGATAAATCTCTCCATCACTAAATCCGTTACAACTTGGATCTATTAAAGAATCTTGTAAAACAGGTACTGAAACATATACTACAACACTATCTGTAGCATCGGGACATACACCATTTGATTCGGTCAAATAAAGGGTAAAGGCTCCACTACCCAGCGTTTGAAATTGGGGGTCAAGTACATCGTTTCCAGGCGCAAAAAATGGGGTTGAAGAACCGCTGGCCGTCCACATAAATTCATTATTCGGATCGGAAGGTACACCTTGCATATAAGCAATTCCACCTTGACAAATGGCTGTATCTGTTCCTGCATCAACAAATACAGGAGGTAACACGTTAATCGTAAACGACACAGTATCATAAATACCTGTAGTATCACTTAGCTCTACAAAGTATTCAGTAGTATCTGTAGGTAAGAATGATAATTCTGGCCAGTTTGCCGAACTCACTAATTCCGAAGCATTATTTAATACTTGGAAACTTACATAGTTTGAATCAATCCCACCAAGATCAATCGTAGCTGTAGCCGTATCACCTAAACATACTGTTGAACCTAATGCTGAAGGATCACATGTTACAGATGCTGTTGTTGTACTACCTGAGTTACCAGGAATATCCGTACCTGTATAAACCGGTACTAATTGGTTCTGTAAACCACTGTAGTTAGAAAAACACAAAACATATTGAGATCCCGCTGTTGCGAAGAATGAGTGTTCAAAATTACCTTGATTGGCTCCAGTAGGTAAATTACCTTGTTGAACCATACCTGTATAACCTTGACAAGGTCCGTTCCAGTTACAAGCAACAGGAGGCAATAAATTATTTGTAATATCTGAACAGGCGTCATTGCTAGATAATGATCCTCCACCCGCTTGGTAATACGGCCATAATGCCCAATCGTAACAACCACCACTATTAGGTGATCCTAAAGTAAACTCGAACCAACCATCTTGTTGAATGGTAAAAATCATCCAAGTAGGATTTAATTCATTCGCCAACAAACAACCTGAGTTACCTGCTGTACCTGGGTTTGTAGAAGGGTTTGAAACAGTATTCCCTGATGGAATATCGTTAAAGTTTCCTTGACCAATACCTGCCGTAAAGTCATTGATTGTACATCCGAAAACGGCTGTACTACAATCAGCTGGATTGGTAGTTGTAGTTTGTGCTTTAACGCCTGATACTGCCAAAGCCATTAGAAGGGTATAAAATATCTTTTTCATATGGCTATTGGTTTACTTTATCACAAAACGTATCATCGAATGCATAATGGTCATCAAAACCTTGCACTCCAATACGAGAACATTCAATTAAATTTTCATTGCCTTCCATCCAAGAAATAAGATCATCATTCGTAAATGAATTAATTTCTTTGGTTACAATTAAGAGTCCGTTTGTTATACGATCTAAACGAACTACATAACAATTCGGGTTGTTTTTAATTGCCGTTTCAATTTCATTTTGAAGGCTTGTAGATGTGGTACTTAATTGTACCTGTGCAAAATACCTCAATTGCTGTGTTTGTACATTCTGAAATGCAGAACAACAAATAAGTATTGCACATAAAAACAAAGTTTTCATGGGTTTCATAGTTTCTAGCTTTACAATCTAAACGTGTTAAAGAAAATGACGTTGCCTTTAATTCTAAAAAAATCTCAGAAATATTTCACAAACATCACAACCAACACCTTAGCACTCTAAAAGTATTAGTTTTTCTTAATTATTTAGGGCTAGAACACAACTTTTCATAGGTATAGAAATAAAAAAAGAGGAACCCGAAAGTTCCTCTTTGTATATATCCTTAAATTTTAAACGTCCTATAGGAACTTAAAATCTTTTCCTGGGTAAACTGCAGCTTCTCCCAATTCTTCTTCAATTCTAATTAATTGGTTGTATTTCGCCATTCTATCAGAACGTGAAGCAGAACCTGTTTTAATTTGACCACAGTTCAATGCTACCGCTAAATCCGCAATAGTATTGTCTTCAGTTTCACCCGAACGGTGAGACATTACTGAAGTGTATTGGTTACGTGTAGCCAATTGTACTGCCTCAATTGTTTCTGTTAAAGATCCAATTTGATTTACCTTCACTAAGATAGAATTTGCAATACCTTCGTCAATTCCTCTTTTCAAACGCTTAGAGTTTGTAACGAATAAATCATCACCCACTAATTGCACTTTGTCTCCAAGAACTTCTGTTGCTTTTTTCCATCCAGCCCAGTCATCTTCTGCTAATCCATCTTCGATAGAAGCGATAGGGTATTTATCACACCACTGGTTCCAGAATTCAACCATTTCTTCAGAAGTCATTTCATCACCTGTAGATTCAAAAATGTACTTCCCTTTTTCTTCGTTGTAGAACTCAGAAGATGCAGCATCTAATGCAATCCAGATATCCTCGCCTGGTTTGTATCCCGCTCTTTCGATAGCTTCTAATACAACTTCGATTGCCTCATCGTTAGATCCTAATGATGGAGCAAATCCACCTTCGTCACCAACGTTTGTTGACATTCCTTTTTCTTTTAAAACAGCTTTCAAGTGGTGGAATACCTCAGTTCCCCATCTTAATCCTTCAGAGAAAGAAGATGCACCAAAAGGCATCACCATAAATTCTTGAATATCTATTTTATTATCTGCGTGAGATCCACCATTTAAGATGTTCATCATTGGAACTGGCATAGTTACCGCTCCAACACCTCCGATGTATTTGTAAAGCGACATACCTGTTTCAGATGCTGCTGCTTTAGCTACTGCCAAAGAAACACCTAAAATAGCGTTCGCTCCTAATTTGCTTTTGTTATCTGTACCATCCAAAGCGATCAATTTGTAATCAATTGCCTTTTGGTCTAATACGTAATCACCTTCAAGTTCTTCGTTGATAACAGTATTGATATAGTTCACGGCATTTAATACACCTTTCCCTAAATATCTTCCTTTATCTCCATCTCTTAATTCTACCGCCTCATGAACTCCAGTTGACGCTCCAGAAGGCACTGCTGCTCTTCCAAAACCTCCGTTAGAAGTATACACATCAACTTCTACAGTTGGGTTACCTCTTGAATCTAAAATTTGTCTACCTACAATTTTAGCTATATAACTCATTTCTAATTGTTTTTCATGTTATCAATAAACTGGTCGAACAAGTATCTTGAATCGTGTGGACCAGCTGAAGCTTCTGGGTGATATTGTACAGAGAATACAGCTTTATTCTTCAAACGAATACCAGCAACTGTATTATCATTTAAATGAATGTGTGTTAATTCCACATTCTCGTTGTTTTTCAAACTGTCTTCGTCTACAACGAATCCGTGGTTTTGAGAAGTGATCTCACCTTTACCTGTGATTAAGTTTTTCACCGGGTGGTTCAATCCTCTATGTCCGTTGAACATTTTCTTTGTTGTTAAGCCTTGAGATAAAGACAACAATTGGTGACCTAAACAAATTCCAAAGATTGGAGTATCACCTTCTACTAATGTTTTAACTTTTTCAATTACATCTGGCATTACAGATGGATCTCCAGGTCCATTAGACAACATGTATCCATCAGGATTGTAAGCCTTCAAATCTTCCAATGGTGCATCCATAGGGAAAACTTTTACATCACAACCTCTTTCTTGTAAACACCTTACGATATTCTTCTTCACACCGAAATCGTACAATGCAACTTTATATTTTGATTCTGTAGTGGCTTTAACTTCGAATGCTTCCTTTGTACAAACTTTAGAAGAAAGTTCCAAACCTTCCATTGAAGGCACTTCCTTTACTTGTTGTTTTAAAGCGTCGATATCAAAATTCTCTTCTGTAGAAATAATTGCATTCATTGCACCTTTATTTCTAATGTAACGCACTAGGGCACGCGTATCAACATCGCAGATTCCTATTTTATTGTCTCTTACCATGTTCTCTTCTAAAGAACCTTCTGCCGATGCACGAGAATAAACTTCTGAAAACTTTTTGATTACTATACCAGCAATCTTCATATCGTCTGACTCAATTTCTTCTGCATGTACACCGTAGTTTCCGATGTGAGAAGTTGTCATAACTAAAATCTGACCAAAATAAGAAGGGTCAGTAAATACCTCTTGGTAACCTGTCATCCCTGTATTAAAGGCGATTTCACCATAAGTTACACCTGGATTACCAATTGATTTTCCATGAAAAACCGTTCCGTCTTCAAGTACTAGAACTGCTGGATTTCTTTCTTGCATTTCAAAAAGTTTTTGCAAAGTTAATGTATAATAAAGGTTTTAAGAAATGTTTTTAAGAACTTTTCTTAACACCCTGAAAATAGGGCATAAAAAAAGGCAATCCTTAGATTGCCTTTTCCTTCGAAAAATATTTCTATTCTTCTTCGTCTTTTGCTTCAGTAGTTGCTTCAGCTTCAGAAGTTGTACCTTCTGCTGCTTTAGATGCACCTCCACCTCTTCTAGAACGACGTGTCGTTTTAGCAGGCTTATCGTTTAACATCAATTCGTTGAAGTCTACTAATTCTACCATACACATTTCAGCATTATCCCCTTGTCTGTTACCGATACGGATGATACGCATGTACCCACCTGGACGGTCAGCAATTTTAGGAGCTACTTCACGGAACAATTCCGTTACTGCTTCTTTGCTTTTTAAGTAGCTAAATACGATTCTTCTCGAGTGAGTAGAGTCTGTTTTTGACTTTGTCAATAAAGGCTCCAAGTACACTTTCAAAGCTTTCGCTTTTGCTACGGTAGTATTAATTCTTTTATGTTCTATAAGCGAACAAGCCATATTAGAAAGCATAGCTTTTCTGTGTGCTGACTTTCTGCTTAAATGATTTACTTTTTTACCGTGTCTCATTTTCTTTTAATTCTAAGATTCTTAATCCTTGTCTAATTTATATTTAGACACATTCATTCCGAATGAAAGACCTTTAGCTTCCACTAAATCTTCCAACTCAGTTAGTGATTTTTTACCGAAGTTTCTGAACTTCAATAGATCGTTCTTGTTGTAAGAAACAAGATCTCCTAAAGTTTCAACGTCAGCAGCTTTCAAACAGTTCAATGCTCGAACTGATAAATCCATATCTACTAACTTCGTCTTCAATAACTGTCTCATGTGTAGAGAAGTTTCATCAAACTCCTCAGTTTCAGACTTCACTTCGCTATCTAAAGTAATTCTTTCATCAGAGAATAACATGAAGTGATGGATCAAAATCTTAGCTGCTTCTTTCAAAGCATCTTTAGGATGAATTGAACCATCTGAAGCAATCTCCATAACTAATTTTTCATAGTCAGTTTTTTGCTCTACACGATAGTTCTCTATAGAGTATTTTACGTTCTTAATAGGAGTAAAAATAGAGTCTATAAAGATAGTACCAAAAGGAGCTCCTGATACTTTGTTCTCTTCTGCTGGCACGTATCCACGACCTTTAACGATAGATAACTCCATCTCTAATTTTACAGAAGGCTCCATATTACATAATACAAGATCCGGATTCAATACTTGGAATGCTGAAGTAAATTTACCTAAATCCCCTGCAGTAAGTTTATCTTGACCAGAAATAGAAACAACTACTGTCTCTGTATCTTGATCTTCTATTTGCTGCTTAAAACGAACTTGTTTTAAGTTTAAGATTATCTCAGTAACATCTTCAACGACTCCTTTAATAGTAGAGAACTCGTGGTCTACCCCTTCAATTCTAATTGAAGCGATAGCAAATCCTTCTAAAGAAGAAAGTAAGATTCTTCTTAAAGCGTTACCTACTGTGATTCCGTATCCTGGTTCTAATGGACGAAACTCGAATTGACCTTCGTGCTCATCAGATTGAATCATTATTACCTTGTCAGGCTTTTGGAAGTCTAAAATAGCCATGTTAATGCGTTATATTTTATTTAGAGTATAATTCGACGATAAATTGTTCGTTAATGTTCTCAGGGATCATATCTCTTGTTGGAACACTAATTACAGAACCAGCCATTTTAGCTGAATCCCAATCTAACCAGTCGAATTTATTATTACTAGAAGCCAATGAAGATGTTATTGCTTCTAATGACTTTGACTTTTCTCTTACACCTACAACATCACCAACTTTCAACTGGTAAG
>NZ_JAWWCF010000159.1:0-7257 GCF_033720595.1 Lishizhenia sp.
AGATCGAAACTCTGTACCTATTAGCTTTACATATTCATACTCTTACAGTCATCTGTTAGCGGTAGGAGTGGCACCCCGGTTGGATGCAGCTGTGTGGAATAGCGAAAACAGAAAGTGACTTTACGAAACTTTGTGTTTGACCATAGACCACTAAGCGGCAAACAACGGAGTAGAACGTTTGACGCGACCCGGATGTGAAGGAGGGGAACAGCCTTATGCTCTAATAAATAAAGTAGCTGACCAACGTAAACATTATATATTTCGTTCATGGTGTTAAATAACCCCACCATTATGAGAAATATTTACATTTCCTTACTATTCGTGATCGTGTGTTTTGGCATTGCTTATAGTCAGAATTATTCAATTCCGCAAGCACAAGTACACAGTGCTATCTATGTGGATAGTGTTCAATTGAATAATGCAACATCCAACTCCATCGCTTTGAGTCAGAACTGCACGAGTACAAGTAGTTTTGGAAATTATAGCAATTTGACCGCGCAGGTACAAGCCGGCTCTACTTACTCTTTAGATGTAAGTTTAGCAACGTGTAATGGTACATTTTATAATAGTATCTTGGAAGCATGGATAGATTATAATGATAACGGTGTTTTTGAATCCAATGAATCCATTTTAGTAAATAACGTGAGTGTTGCGGGTAGTGATAATTATGTTTTTACGATTCCGAGTACTGCCGTGAATGGCTTGGTAAAAATGCGAATAATGCTAGAGAAAGGAGGTATTGCACCTTTAGATGGTAACCAAAATATTGCCATAGGAAACATTTTAGATTTTAGTGTTATCATCAACGGTGGAGTATGTAGTCCCATTTCAAATTTGACCAGTTATGGTATTACCGCAAATTCTATAGGATTTAGCTTTATAAGCGGTCAAGCTACAGAATTTATTGTAGAGTATGGCCCATTGGGTTTTCAGCAGGGAACGGGAAGTACGATGACCATTTTAACTGCGAGTGGTACCTTGGTTGGTCTAACTCCAAATTCTACTTATGAAATTTGTGTGCGCGCAATATGTGCTCCAGGAGATACCTCAGCCTCCTCCTGTATAATTGCGGCAACTTCTAATTTACCTTTGTACATCAATAATGTTCCAGGGCAATGTCCAAGTTTTATTGACATAAGTTCAATTGGAACAAATTTAAACTTAACCAATGGTCAGACCACTGGATTAACCTTACCCTTTGGTTTCGAATTCCAGGGGCAGCTCATAAATAACGTAACTGTAGGTCATGATGGAGCACTTATTTTAGGTACGCAAACAGGAACGATTGGCACAGATATAGCTTCTTCTACACAAAATGGATTATTCGTCTTTAATCAGGCCTTATCTGCTTATACAAATGGTGTTTTAACTGATGGTGTATATTCTTTTACGCAGGGAACGACTCCAAATAGAAAATTTATTGTGCAGTGGAAAGACAGAGGTTTTATTTCTACAACGCAAAATAATGCGGACAGAATCAACTTTGAAATTGTCTTGGAGGAGAGTACGGGCAATTGTTATTTCATCTATGATGACGTAAATTTCTCTAATCCCTTGTATGATTATGGGAAAGATGCGGAGATAGGTGTTCGAGGTCCTATTCAGAATTTGGATATTTCTATGAATGATGCGAGTTATTTACAAGGAAATAGTTGTGTATACCTACAACCAACAATTTGTGATCCTATTTTGAACTTAGCGCGTCTGGATTTAAGTGAAAGCTTCATTGAGTATTCTTGGACGAATACCAACTCCAGTGTGACGGTGGAATACGGTCCTTCAGGATTTACTCCTGGTACGGGTACAGTTACTACTGTTAACGGAACCAATCAAATTGAATTCGTTGCTGGTATCAACGGTTTATTACCAGGAACTACTTATGATGTTTATTTTCATACGAATTGTGGGTTTGCAGCACAAGGTCCGGTACTCATCGATTCATTTGAATTTGCATCGTGTACAGCTCCAAACATTATAGATGCTGATGTACATTATGATACCTTGATTGTAGCTTTGGATAATACCAACACTAACTATAGTTTTAATTATTGGATAGATTATAAGTATGTTGGAAGTACAAATTACACTCAGTACAGTTCCGTTTTTCAAACGCCATTATCCATAGACTCAATAGTTGATAATAACCTAAATACTTCAATGATGTTGGAGGTATGTGCACACCGTTACTGTTATAACCAAGGTGTATATGTAGATTCTAGCGATTGGACATGCTATCCAACACCCATACCTGCCAATGCACCCATCAATTCAACGCCGTCAACATCCACTTCTGTAAGTGTAAATGGTGTGGCTCTGAGTTATACGAATCAGAACATTGCTACAGCTGCAATCAATAACACACTCAGTAGTACAATATCTACAGGTAATACACAAACAGGATGGCTGAATGGAAATGCGAATAATGTTGCTTGGTTTAACTTTGTTGCACCGGCATCAGGAAGCGTAATTATAGATGCAACGGGGATAGATCATTTGAATAAATCTTTTGGTCAGCCCATGAATGTGGCCAATAAAGCGGCAATATTTAGTACAACGGATGTAAATAATTCTAATGCATTTACATTGATCAGTGCCAATGATAATTCGATGTTTGATACCAACCTTGTTTCTTTTGATTGGGTGGTATGTGGATTAATACCGGGAAATACGTATTTCATGATGTATTCTGATGACGATAATACTGCCCAAGGAGGAGAATTCTCTTTGAGGTTAACAGACCCGGATGATTTAGATGATATTCAGTTTGTGAATAATCCGGGGATTTGTATGTCAGCAATAAGCACGGATTTAAATAATTTATTGACTCAATATCCAAACGAAGAAGGAGTATGGTTCTCAGATAGTTTAGAGATAAGTAGCGATATAATAGGAAGTCACTTGATACTAAATAATATTACGGGAGGACAAGTACCATTAGGTTATATATCGAATTTAGGTTGTGCTTCCGATACCATTTCTGTATTCGTTCAGATGGAAGAACTACCTCAAGCAGGAGTGGGTACAGCCATTCATACCTATAAAAATTGTCCGGTTAATTTATTTACAGCGTTTGACGGACAAACGATTAACCTAGGGGGAACCTGGTATGATTTCCAATGGAATGAGGTTGTGAACTATAGTAATCTTTCCGGCAATATTCCTGGTCAATACAATTATTATTATGTGGTTCAAGGAACAGTATGTCCTAGTGATACCGCAACGGTACTCTTAATCGTTGATCCCTCTTATGATTGTAATGCATCTACAATTAATGTATCTGCCTCAATAGAGGTTGAACTTTTTCCAAATCCAACACAGGGGAAAATAAATCTAAGGGTTTTAGGTTCAACAGAAAAAACGAGTTATAGAATATATGATACTAAAGGCAGTAGTCTGCAAGATGATTTCATTGAAATACCAGTGAATGAAATGGTGGTAATAGATGTACAAGAACTACGTCCGAGTATTTATTTCATAGAAATAAAAAAAGGGGAGTATACCACGGTTGAAAGGTTAGTGGTCCAATAAATCATTTGTAAGATAAACCAGAGAGGCATCCTAATGATTAGGGTGCCTTTTTCGTTTGCTATCTCAAGAAGATCTATTAATAAATATTGGACCGATAATTCAGCCTTAATTTTAAAATAGGGGAATTCTGCGTATCTTCAACCTAGAATGAAATACGCCCTACTTTTTGTATTGTTTTTAAGTGCTTGCACCACAGAAATTGTGGAGGATAAGCAAGATATTGCGCCTTTAAATTTGAAGGTAGATTACAAAGGTGTGTTTACCAATACTTATGGTTTAGATATGGATTTTGAGAATACTAACTTACCCTACTGGTGGTCCGAGAAATATATTGATAGTTTAGGTATTAAGCACATCGAAATAAAGGAGTTTTTAGCGGAAGACTTTGAAAAGGGTGTTGACTATACTGTTGCATTACCCAAGCGAAGAGTAAGGTTTAATTTCAACCGAGAGGGGGGATTACGTTCCATGCATAAGCAAGAGTTTTATGATGATATTTTAATCTCGAGCAAAGAATTTAAAATGGGGAAAACTGATCCTTGTGGTAGGGTGGAAGTGAGGCAAAAAGTGTTTAGCAAATATAAAAAGCGACATTTCTATGATCCTCTTCTAGAAAATATCACAGATGCTTACTTGGAACCGATGGACGATATTGATAGCACTTACATATACAAGGGAAGAAAGTCGGAAGTTTTATGCGTGAATGGATCCATGCAGCAATTAAACTATCTAAGGGATAGTCTAAATAAATCTGTTTATAGCGTTACTGGAAGTTTAAAGAGTCCTCAAATGCTCTGTTGTTATGGGGTTGAAGCAAGTGGTGATACCTTGCAACGTAATATTTATAGTAATAGCGGTGTATTACTTTTTCATAAAAGTAATGAGGGTGAAATAGAACATAAAAAATCTTTTACTTATGCAAATAATTTATTGGTAGAGATTAAGGACAGTCTTTTCATAGCCTATGATTTTGTGAGTGAAGAGAGTTATTTGTTTTTCTATGATAGTTTAGGTTTGCCTTCACAAATACAGCGAAAAGAAACTTTAGAGAACAGTGTTTCACAGCTTAATGCTGTTTATATACTGACATTTAATAAGTGATAATTAACTTGTTTTTTGATACTTTCTGTATTTTTGCCCTAGATAAAATCACCCTTATGAAACTACTTATTTTAATCGCTTTGATTTTGAGTTGTAGCATTGCATATACTCAAATTGACTTAACGAGCTCAGTCAATCATTCTTATGATTTTCCATTTGAAATTGGTATGGAAAGTAATTATTTCCAGTCTATTTATCACAAAGATGAAATTAAAGGGGCAGGCAATATTACAGGAATAAAATTGTATGTAAGTGAAGGTTTTTATTTAGGTGGAAACGATGATTTTGAGGTATATCTAGGAGAAACTAGTTCTAATAACTTTCAGAATATAGGATTAATAGACACGTCACTCTTGGAATTAGTAAGTGACACGAGTGTCCAGATAACCAAAGTTTGGGGTACAGATTATATACAAATAGATTTTCCTGTACCGTATAGTTATTCAGGTAATAGCAATTTGGTTGTTGGAATAAAAGAAAAGGGGAATGGGAAATATTATGGTGATTATCATGAAGGTTTTTATTGGAGTTACAGAAATGGAGCAACTCGTCGTACTTGGAGTGTTAATGGAGATATAGATTTGTCTTTACAAGGTCCGAACTCGAAGGTTGATAAATTATTACAATTAACCCTTCTAGGTATTAATCAAAGCTGTCCAAAGCCCAAAAATGTAAGTCCTGTTGACATAACTCAAACAGATTTATTTCTGACTTGGGAAGACCCTATAAGTTCTGGAGATTACCAAATCAAATACGGATTGGTTAATTTTATGAATTCTGGTTCGGGTACTGTTTTGACAAGTTCAATAGATTCGGCTTTAATTTTAGGTCTTACTTCAGCTACGCGTTATGAGAGTTATATCAGAAATGTTTGTGGCGTTGGTGATACAAGTGCTTGGGTTGGTCCCGTTTATTTTATTACAGAATGCGCCACACAGCCTACCCCATTTTTAGAAGATTTTGATGGTAATGCATCATGTTGGCATTACCGAAAGGGAAGATTGGATACGAATTCGAGGTTAGAGTTTATCAATCAAACGGGTATATATTTGGTTGGAGGACAAACTGGATTTAATCAATATCAAACCAATTTTAGAGAGTGGATTGTTTCTCCAAGTATACAAGTTTCGGGTTCTAATATGCAAGTGAATTTCGATTTAAAAAATGAATATGTTTGGGATGGAAAATACTACTCGTCTGCATGGGCAGAGGATGATACCTTAAACTTTGTTATTTCATATGACAATGGAGAGACCTGGGACAAAAGTAATGTACTGGCTCAATGGAGTATTAATCATTTACCAGCGGATAGTTACGAAAATGTAAGTATTCCTATACCGAGCACCAACGGTCCTGTTAAGTTCGGTTTTTATAATATTAATACTATAGCAAATAGTTATAGTATTATTGGGATAGACAATTTCAGAATAGAACAAATACCTAGCTGTAAACGTCCAAATCGTCTACATGTTAAATATGCTGATGACAAGAATATCTTTTTAGAATGGGAGGATACAATTTCAAATCAATGGGAGGTAGCATATGGTTTGGATGGTTTTTCAATTGGTACTGGTCAGGATACAATAATAAGTAACAAGGAACTACAAATTACCAATCTATTACCCGATGAAACTTACGATATTTATATCAGAACGAAATGTGGTAGTATAAATAGTCCGTGGTATGGAGCATTACCAGTTCATACAGAATGTCCTAGCGATACTGTAAATTATACTTTCAGTAATGATTGCTGGACCACTGGCATAGGCATACTAACAGATTCAACTCAAATGATTGCGAAATCTTCCAACTGGGATATGAATGTTTTAAGCTCCAGTATGGATCTTAGATATTTTGCTGTTAATGATTGGCTAATTTCGCCGAGTATTTCATTATCAGGCAATGGAGATTATTTAAAGTGCAAAATTAGAAATGTGGACTACAACATCAATCAGTATTATGGATGGGGAATTGATGATACTGTTGCTATTGTAATCTCTACAGATAATGGAATAACATGGGACATTAATAATGCACTCGAAATCTATACGTTTTCAAACCGGCCTAATTTATCCGATTTTTACCAGATGTATGATCTATCTGCCTACACGGGAAAAATTAAAATTGGGTTTTATGTGTCCTCGAAAAACAAAGATGGTGGAATGAAGATCTTTGTTGAAAACTTTTATCTAGGTCAAGTTCCCTCTTGTTCTGCTCCTAGTAATTTTTCTTTAGCAAATATTCAAGGTAATAGTGTAGATGTATTAGTTAATCATATTTTACCTGTTCAAGGGTACGAGGTATCCATCGTTAATGCTGGATCGCAACCCAATGTAAGTAATGTTGTTTACTCTACTATAGATTCAGTTCATGTTTCAGGACTGAGTCCAAATACAAATTATCATGTCTATGTAAGAAATGTATGTTCTAGTAGTGATGTAAGTATGTGGCAAGGCAGTCTCTTTTTTAAAACGCCTTGTGGGGTTGAACCTTTGCCTTATACAGAGTATTTCTCTTCTACTTGGCCCTCGTGTTGGGAAGAAGCACAGGGTGTACTTTCAGATAGTACAGTATTTACTTCCACATTTTCTTTTTGGGATTATAAGTATTGGGGAACACCTTTAGGCA
>NZ_JAWWCF010000160.1:0-7163 GCF_033720595.1 Lishizhenia sp.
ACCTGGTGATGATGGTAAAAACGAAATGTTTACTTTCTTAACAGCTTCAAATTACTCTTCTATTCGATTAGTAATTACAAACAGATGGGGTAACGTAATGTATGATCATACAGAAGAGTACGATTCAGCATTGTTACCTTCTCAACAAACAATGCCTGCTTGGGATGGTACGAACAAAAGTGGTACTCCAGCAGCAGAAGGAACATACTTCTACTACTTCTATTTAGAAGGAACAAGTGATGATAAAAATTCAGAAGGTCAAGGTTTCTTACAATTGATTAGAAAATAAGACCACTTAACGAATACAAAAGGCTTCTCCAACGAGAAGCCTTTTTTTTTGTTCAATAATTCAAGGATACAAGGAGAACAACATACCACTCCGTCTTGCTCCCTACTCTCTTTCATTACTCACTTCTGTAGCAGATAGCAATGGCAGCTTGCTTGCTTAGGGAGTTAGTAAAACTCCTTGCACTATACGACCGGAGGAAGTATAGTTAAAAGGATGTGTTTTACTTACATCACTAAACAAGCAACTACAATGGATAGCTGCTTCCCGCCAAGGTACTTGGAGGGTACAGCCTCATTATCCAATACAAAATATTAAACACAAAAAAAGCCCGACTATACAGTCGAGCTTCAATATTATATATATGCTAAGATTATCTCTTCGCTAATTTGTTGTCAGATACAGAAAGGCTTTTTCTACCTTTTCTTCTACGAGCAGCTAATACTTTACGACCATTTTTAGTCGCCATTCTGCTACGGAAACCGTGCTTGTTTCTTCTTTTTCTTTGTGACGGTTGGAACGTTCTTTTACTCATGACTTTCTATTATTAAGTATTTTAATTCAATCTTGTTTCCAGTGTTTCAGGGTTGCAAAGATATATAAATTTTCTTTTACGCAAAATACTTGCACAAATTTATTTAAAAATGAACAACTTATTCTACGCAAGCGTTACTTTTGTCCGAAAATAGCACGTAAATGTTAGGACCAAGAAAGAAAGGCAAACGAGAAAAAGTAAAATTAAGTAAAGAATCTGTACAAAAAGCAAAAGGAATCTTCTCTTATTTGAAGCCCTACTCTTTTGTTTTTGCCATTGGATGGATTTGTTTGGTACTTTCTTCGCTTTCTGGACTTGCTTTCCCATATTTAATGGGACAGTTATTAGGTGGAGAATCTGCTGAGACGCCAGCGTCAATGTCAGACACCGTTAGTCTTATTAACATGGACAACGTAAATGATGTTGCCATTTTACTTTTGATATTATTCGGTGCGATGTCTGTATTCTCTTTCTTTAGAGTAGTACTTTTTACCAACGTTACAGAAAACACCTTAAGAGATATCCGCAACGACGCATTCTCTAAATTGATTTACATGCCCATGGATTTCTTCAACCAAAACAAGGTTGGAGAATTAACCAGTAGAGTTTCTAATGATATTACGCAGGTACAGGAGACCTTGCGTACAACCATTGCTGAGTTCTTTAGACAGATTATTACTGTGGTAGGTTCTGTACTTTTCTTGGTGTTGACTTCTTGGAAGTTGGCTTTGATCATGTTGTCTACCGTACCGGTTATCGCTATTATCGCCGTTTTCTTCGGAAGGTTTATACGTAAACTATCTAAAAACGCACAAGACTTTAATGCAGAAAGTAACTCTATCGTAGAGGAGGCTTTGATGGGAATTACAAACATCAAGTCTTTTACACACGAGATGTTTACCTTAAACAAATACAAGAAAGCTACAGAAGAAATTAGAAACCTAAATGTTAAAAGCGGATTGTGGCGAGGAGTTTTTGTTTCCTTCATGATCTTCTTTATGACGAGTGCCATTGTATTTATTATCTGGCAAGGTATTAAAATGACACAAGGACCAGATCCTGAAATTTCATCGCAACAATTCTTTTCATTCATCATGTTTACCATAATGATGGGAGCTTCTTTTGGAAGTATTCCAGATTTATACGCAGGAATTCAAAAATCTATCGGAGCCGTAGAGAACTTGATGAACATTATTTCTGAAAAAACTGAATTTGAACAGAAAAAAGGTGAATTGCAACCTACCTTAGAAGGTAACATCAGTTTTAAAGATGTAAACTTTGCTTATCCTCAACGAAAAGATATAGAAGTCTTAAAAGGAATTTCTTTTGAAGCACAAAAAAACCAAACCATTGCATTGGTAGGAAGTTCAGGAGCGGGTAAGTCTACCATTGCCTCTCTCCTCTTTAACTATTATGATATTGATAGTGGTTCTATCTCCTACGATGGTAACAAAGTTGAGGACATCTCTGTTGAACATTTGCGTTCTCAAATGGCCATAGTGCCACAAGAGGTTATTTTATTTGCAGGAACCATCCGCGAAAACATCAATTTTGGAAAGGTTGATGCTACAGAAGAAGAAATAATTGAAGCGGCTAAAAAAGCCAATGCTTGGGCATTTATTAAAGACTTCCCACAAGGGTTGGATACAGAAGTTGGAGATAGAGGTATTCAGCTCTCAGGTGGACAAAAGCAACGTATAGCTATCGCAAGAGCTTTATTAAAGAATCCACGTATATTAGTTTTAGATGAAGCTACATCTGCTTTAGATTCTGAATCTGAAAGATTGGTACAAGAAGCATTGGAGAACTTAATGCAAGGAAGAACCTCTATCGTAATTGCTCACCGTTTGTCTACCATTAGAAATGCAGATAAAATTTTGGTTTTAGAACACGGTAAAGTTGTAGAACAAGGTACACACAGTGAATTGGTTCAAATTGAAAACGGAGTGTACGCAAACTTGAGTCAATTACAATTGAACTAAATCATCTAAGAACATTGAGTGTAATAAATGAGCACTTAGAATGATATATGAACGCCCGGCTTGAAAAAGCTGGGCGTTCTTTTTTAAACAAGGGTTATTTAAAAATGTCTGTTGTTAGTTTTTAACCAGCGAAGTATAATTCTTGAATCTTTAATTCTCCTTTCCCTTCTAAAAGTTTAAATATCTAAGGGTCTAAAAATCTAATTCCTATATTTAAGGTCCATAAAACTCAAAACCATGAAAAAACTTTCCGCATTCGCTTTAAGTGCCCTGTTTATTGCGGGTACTGCAACTGCACAGAAGAAAGATAAAAAAGAAGATGCTGTAATAGCTCCTAGTAGTTATGCCGCTCTTAAATTTAGAAATGTTGGTCCGGCTGTTACCTCTGGTAGAATTGCCGATCTCAAAGTTCACCCCAACAATCCGAATGAGTGGTTAGTTGCTGTGGCTTCTGGTAACGTTTTTAAAACCACGAATCACGGTACTACCTTCACTCCAGTGTTTGATAATTACGGTTCTTATTCTGTAGCATGTGTAGAATATGCTCCAAGTAACCCAAATACAGTTTGGTTGGGGTCTGGTGAAAACAACAACCAACGTTCAGTAGCTTATGGAGATGGTGTTTACAAATCCTTAGATGGTGGTAATACATGGAAAAACATGGGGCTCAAGAACTCCGAACACATTGGGAATATTATCATTCACCCAGAAAACGAGAATATTGTTTGGGTAGCCGCTTATGGTCCACTATGGAGCAAAGGTGGTGAAAGAGGCGTTTACATGACAACCGATGGTGGTGAAACATGGACACAGACTTTATTTGTCTCTGAAAACACAGGGATTTCAGAAATTGCAATAGATCCGTCTAATCCAGATATTTTATATGCTGCGGCACACCAGAGAAGACGTCACGTTTATACGTATATAGGAGGTGGACCTGAGTCTACCCTATATAAATCTACGGACGGTGGAAAAACGTGGAAAGAAAGTGCTAATGGACTACCAACGAATGACATGGGTCGTTTAGGTATAGCAGTTTCACCAGCTGATCCCAACGTAGTTTATGCCATAGTAGAAGCACGTTATGGAAAACAAGGTTTTTACAAATCAACCAACAAAGGTGAAAGCTGGAGCAAGCAATCTGGTCACGTAACCTCGGGTAACTACTACCAAGAAATCATTTGTGACCCCTACGATGTAAACAAGGTCTTTTCTATGGATACTTGGTTACACCACACAGAAGATGGAGGGAAAACTTTCAAAAAAACAGGTGAAGCCAATAAACACGTGGATAACCATACGATTTGGATCAACCCTAAAAATACAGACCATTGGTTGGTAGGTTGTGACGGTGGTATTTATGAAACCTACAATCATGCACAAGATTGGAAATTCTACGCAAATTTACCGGTAACTCAATTTTACAAGGTGGCGGTTGACAATGCAGAACCTTTCTATTACATCTACGGAGGTACACAGGATAACAATTCCCTGGGTGGACCTTCACAAACGATTAACAATGCCGGTATTTTAAATTCAGACTGGTTCATCACCAATGGAGGTGACGGATTTGAATCTGCGATAGACCCTGTTGAACCGAATATAGTATATGCACAATCGCAATACGGATGGTTGGTGCGCTATGATAAAAGTTCTGGAGAAAAAATGGGAATTCAGCCACAACCGGGAAAAGGAGAAGATGCTTACAGATGGAACTGGGATGCCCCCTTGTTGATTTCTCCTCACGATCATAAAACACTTTACTTTGCGGCCAACAAGCTTTTCAAGTCTACAGATAGAGGTAATTCTTGGCAAACTATTTCGCCTGATTTAACGCAACAAATCGATAGAAACGAGCTTCCTGTTATGGACCAGGTTTGGACGATGGATGCAGTAATGAAAAACAAATCAACGACCATTTATGGTAACATTGTAGCTCTAGATGAATCTCCTGTACAAAAAGGTTTGTTATACGTTGGAACAGATGATGGTTTAATCCAAGTTTCTGAAGATGATGGTAAAACATGGATTAAAATTGAAAGTGTTGAGGGAGTTCCTGCCAATACTTATGTAAATCAATTGTTTGCTTCTAAACATGATGCAAATACAGTTTATGCCATTTTCAACAACCATAAAAATGGTGACTTCAAACCTTATGTTTACGTGAGTAACAATAAAGGGAAAAGCTGGAAAAACATCAGTAATAATCTTCCTGAAAAAGGATCCACTTACTGTATGGAACAAGACCATAAAAACAAAGACTTACTATTTGTAGGAACTGAATTTGGAGCCTTCTTTTCAACAGATGCCGGAGCAAACTGGAATGCTTTGAAAAAAGGTTTACCAACCATTGCCGTACGCGATATGGATATTCAAGAAAGAGAAAATGACTTAGTTTTAGCCAGTTTCGGTAGAGGTTTCTATGTATTAGATGATTACGCTTTGTTGCGCCAGTTAAACAAAGAAAACTTAGATAAAACAGCACATTTATTCTCTACTCCTACTGCAGACCTTTATGTTCAAAGTAGTCCGCTTGGCTTACGAGGAGTAGGATCGCAGGGCGCGGCTTTATATGCAGCAAAGAATCCTAAGTTTGGAGCAACTTTCACCCTTCATTTAAAAGACGAATACAAAACTTTAAAAGACGAGCGTCAAGAAGCTGAAAAGGAAAAAGAGAAAAATGGTGAAGCCAATGTTTACCCAACATTAGAAGAGTTAAGAGCTGAAAAAAGAGAAGAAAAAGTTCAACTTATTTGGGTAATTACAGATGCTGAAGGAAATCCTGTAAGACGTTTATTTTCTACTCCGCAGCAAGGAACGCAGCGCATGACTTGGAACTTAAGATTGCCCTCTACGAACCCAATTCGTTTAAAGAAATTTAAACCTGGTAGATACAGTAACCCAGATGAAGGTCCTTTGGTTACTCCTGGAACTTATCAAGTAACCGTTTATTTGGAGGATAATGGTGAAATCACGGAATTAGTTCCGTCATCTAACTTCGAGGTGAAGCTTTTAGAAAATCAAATGTTAGCCAATCCTTCACAAGAAGAGAATTTGGCCTTTGCACAACGTATGATGGAAATCAACAGAAAGATTTCTGGTACAGCAAGTATGTATGTTGAAAACGAAGAGCGTTTGAAATACATTAAAGCGGCAATTTTACAAGCTCCGAATGCTGACTTAAGTTTAATGAAGGAAGTAAAAGCTCTGGAGAAAATGGCCGAAGAAATTAGAATTAAAATGTGGGGAGATGGATTAAAGTCTAGTTTAGAAATAGAAACAGCTCCAAGTATTGCTGGTCGTGTGGGTACTGTAAACTATCAACGTTATGGAACAACAGCAGCGCCAACAACTACACAGCAAAACGACATTGCAATTGCTGAAGAAGAATACGCAGCATTACGTCCGACTATAGAAACGTACATGGCTCGTGTAGCTGCCCTTCAAGAAAAATTGAATGCGGCAAATATTCCTTACACAAAAGGAAACAACAAAAACTTCAAAGCAGAATAATTTTTTTTACATATCGCCTATTTTTCGATAAAATTCATCGGGAAATAGGCGATTCTCTTTAAATGGATTATTTTCGAATCCGCTAAAAGAAACTCATCATATGCGTTATATATTTCTCGTACTAATTTGTACAATCTCCCTAGGTTTAAAGGCGCAACACACCCTTACTTTTCCAGAACTAGTATTGAAAGGAGAACAAGTTTCCTTCACCCTTACTACTTCTGAGGAAATTAATCATGTATGGATTAACGGTCAAAACATCGCCCTCATACCAACAGAAGATGGCTATAAAGGAGAAGTGGAAATCCACGATGGAGAAATAGAACTCAACGCGGGTTACACCCACAACGAACCTATGGTTATACCGGGTTGGTTGAGTTTATTACCTCCGCTTATCGCTATTGCACTGGCATTACTTTTCAAAGAGGTGATCTCATCCTTATTTATTGGAATACTCGTAGGAGCAGCAGTTTTCTCTTGTTATGCAGATGGGATTATCGGAATCTTTAGTGCATTTTTAACAGTGTTGGACAAATATATGCTTCATGCATTATCGGATGGGAGCCATGTTTCGGTCATACTCTTCTCCCTACTTATTGGTTCCATTGTTGCACTGATTTCTAAAAATGGAGGGATGCAAGGAGTAGTTAACCGCATCGTGAACTTTGCACAAACTAGAAGATCTGGAATGCTCACCACTTACTTTTTGGGGATTGCAATTTTCTTTGATGATTATGCCAATACACTTGTGGTAGGAAACACCATGCGTTCGGTTACCGATAAATTGCGCATCTCTCGTGAGAAATTGGCTTATATTGTTGATTCTACTGCAGCACCAATTGCGGCT
>NZ_JAWWCF010000161.1:0-7121 GCF_033720595.1 Lishizhenia sp.
ACACTCAACAACCCAATGAATAATGAAAAGTTTAAATGAATTAAAGACTGCTTTTGATGAAGGTCAAAAACTCAAATTTCTTTACTTCTGGGGACATCAACCCAATAGGGACGGAAGCGTAAGTAGTTCTTGTTTTAGTCAGTGGTGGGAGTGTAGTTTCACCCATGAAAACCAGCTCTTCTCCTCTACTGAACAATGGATGATGTACCACAAAGCATTGTTGTTTCGAGATGAAGAAATTGCACAAAAGATCCTGGAATCTAATTCACCAGGAGAAGCCAAAGATTTGGGAAGAAAAGTACATGGTTTTGACCAAAAAACTTGGGAGGAAAATAGATTTGACATCGTGGTTGAAGGGAATGTTTTGAAATTTAGTCAAAACGAAAACCTCAAAACTTTCTTGTTGAATACTCAGAACAGAGTATTGGTCGAAGCCAGTCCTGTAGATGAAATATGGGGAATTGGATTGACAAAAGACAGCGAAAAGGCTCAAAATCCACATACATGGAGAGGGTTAAACTTGCTTGGTTTTGCGTTGATGGAAACCAGGAGAATTTTAAAACCTTAAAATCAGCATAGAGAGAATTTCAATTCCACCTCCGAAAAAATTAAACAAACTATACAAATACTTATAAATAATGAAATCAAGGTGTTACATTGAAGCCGATCACAACAATGTTTTTGTTACCATTCAAAATCAACCTTCAGTACAAATGAAAGTGGGACTCATTTCATTATGTCTTTTACTTCTTATTCCATTTATGTATTTAATCTCTATTCCTCCTGAGGAAACGGATAAATCTGTATTTTTTGGTGGTTTAGTTTTCATTCTATTGTATTTGCTTTTGCCCGTAAGACTAACTCTATGGACCCTGAAAGGAAAAGAACAACTCATTTTCAATACGAAGAGTTTTTCCTTTCAAAACAATTACGTTTTTTTTGACACACCGTTAAACACCACACCCATTGGCCAATTTTCCATCTATTTTGCCCCGGATAAGCTGCACAACAAAAACAATCCTGAACAACCATTAGGTAAACTTATTGTACAACACCTCGATAATGAAACGGGACTTCCTTATCATTTGTATACAAGTGCTTTTCCTATCAATGACTTCGACTACATGAATATTATTGATCAAATAGAACACGTTTTTACACATAGAAAAATGTTAGAGGGTCAATTTGTATTTTCAATGAATTAATAAACAATGGCAAGGAGAATCCTATTATTCAAACATATAATCTTCACTGTTTTTTGCGTAATTGCATTTCATAATCAAGTTCACTCCAAAAGAATATACGCGCTCCGAATATGTGTAAAGAATGGATTTGATAATTCATTAATTAAGAATGCCCAAATTTTATTTGATACAGACTCTTCCAATGTTTACTTTACAGACAGCCTCGGCTTCGTAATTTTAGATTCTTGCACAAGCGAAATAATCAATTACACAATAAAACACCCCTTGTATAAAGATTACGTGGGAAGTATATACAATAGAAAAAGAAAAGAGGATGTTTCTAAACATGTTCGAATAACTCTAAAGGAAGAGTTTTTAAAAGATTTTTTTCAACCCTACTATGCAAAGTCTCTTAAAGAAATGCAGCATAATATAGAGCTATATCCAGACAGTTGTTTTAATGCGACATTTCCTGGTGGTGAAAAATTCATGAAGAAATTTTTTCTAATGTATAGTGAATATCCAGAGAAAGCTAAAGAAAACTATGATAAAGGAAAGGTTTACGCATCATTTATAATTGAAAAAGATGGTCATATTTCCACTATTAAAATTATTAAATCTGTTTCCACAGAAATTGATAGAGAATTTAAAAGAGTAATTGAACTTCTTCCCTCTTTTATTCCTTCCTTCTGCGAGGGAGTGCCAGTTCCAAGAGAAGTAATCTGGTATGCTTCATTCTACATAAATTAAGAAAAAACACTTTAATCTGTATCCACCTCCTAGTTTTAGGAGGTGGTCTATTACAAAAGCTATTTCAACAAATTAATTGAAAATTAAAATCCTCCCTTGCCTATTTCTTTTCAGGACAGAAAACCTTAATAGAAAAGATTGCTTACTAATTCAGTAACCACTCCTAAGAGTGATTTAAACTTTTTAAATCTTTTTAAATCAGGCCAAAAACTAATTCATCTACATTTCAGAAATGAAGGATAAAAACAATAACATTAAAAATTTCAAGGTCTTAGGAATATCCATATATAAAAAGAAAAGAATTTGGGAAGAGCTTTTAACCACACCCGAATTTAGAGCCCCCCCTCAAAATCCAGCATTATCTTACCTACTTGAAAACCCATATTTAGGTTTACGTAAAGATTTCTTATGGCATCACGACGAAGAGAACAATACGATAAAAAGTGTACTTTATATACTTTTTGATCTTGTATTACGCAAGAAACTCGATGTTCATGAATACACAGACAGACGTTATGTTCTGGGTTATTTTTTTAAGAAAAATTTAAGTGGATATTACTTCACCCTCGCTAAAAATGAACCTAAAACGCTCCCCCCTTTTACAACTAATATTTTCAACGTATTGTATAAAAGCATTGAAAATAATCAGGGAAAATTGAGCTTTGAATTAGCCATTCATGTGATTTTAGATTTCCTTATTTATCCCAATGAAAAACACGTGAATCCTTTTGTTGAATATCATAAAGCAATTTTAAAGTATAACGCTGAAAATCAATCTTGGTTTACCCTACATAAAACCAAAGAAAGCTACTTTGTTCCAGAATATTTCTATTTGAGTTATGATAATGAAAATTTGAAGAAAGAAGTAGAAACATTCGATAAATTCATCGCTGCGGTAAAGGAGTTTATAACGATTAACGAACCAGCGGCGAACATTTATTTATATATAAAACAAATCCTTTTAAGAGAAATGCACAAAAGAAAAATTAAAGAAAACTAAACCTTAATAATCTACCAAGTAAACTAAATACTCATAAGACTTTTTATACGAATAGTACTATCTTTATTTTATGCAAAAAAACATCAATCCTCAAAGGATAGCTATTTTTAATACTGCCGTAGCAAGCTATTTCATTTTTCTCTTTATCGCAGCTCAATTAGAGTTTAAAGCGTCGTGGCTAGGCTTTTTTGTGGAACTACTAACTATACCCTGCTTTTTTGGACAATTCGTGCTCTTATATTTTAGTATGAAGCAGTTGAAAACCCATAAAGACAAGAAGTTTTTTCTTTACTCCACCTTAGCAGTTTTGGTTACTAGCATTGTTACCTGCGTTAGTCTAATTTTAAGTTTTCTGTAGCAAGCTTTATTCTTATTCTATGCATAATAAAAAAAATGCTATTTTCGTTGGCAAAATTTTAAACACTATAAAACTCAAACTACTAAAAAGGGAATCAGATGATTTCCTCATTAACTATTAAATCATGAAAAAAATCAACACGCTACTACTTTTACTCCTAACTACCCTACTTTGGAGCTGTTCGGGATCTGACACCTATCAAGGTAAATGGAAATGCATGAATGCCGACGAAGAAAAATTCGAACTCTATTTTTCTGAAGATAATGTCAAACTTATTAATCATAGCGATACCGTATTAGAAAGTGAATATGGTCAATACAAATATTCCTACAAAAATGGGATAGTAACCTATGGAATAAGTGGTGAAAATATTGGAACATGGTATCTTTACTTCCCCTATGAAGACGATAAAAACCGTGGACTTATCCTTGATGCGCAGGAGAATATTATATGTAGCATCTCTAAAGAGGATTATTTGAAAATAGAGCAATTAATAGACTAAGTAAAAGTAACTTTTCTCTTCCCCACCGTTAGAAGAAAATGAAAGCTATTCTACTTTTAATCTTCCTTCTAACGGTTTATGCAGCTCCGGTAAATGCAAGGTATAGAATGATATACATGGATGAATTACTTGAAGAAACAAGTGAACTAGCCGAAATTGTAATACATTCTTATACATACACTATTGATACGCTTGGAGATACTTCTCCTCTAAGAATGTATAAAAGCGTATACTGCATGCAATATTCTTATAGTCATCAACCTGACTCTATATTCAAATATATTCCCCAAAGAAACAGTAAATACGGCTGGGTGCTTTTTGCTCACCAAGACAGCATTCTATCCCAATCCTCACTTCATCAAGGCTTTTGGCCAAGAGTAAATGACACGGTATTCGTCTTTTTTGATTTTCAGGGTGAAATAAGTTTATTCGGCAGAGAATTAACTTTAAATAGAATACAACTCTGGTCACCCTACCAAAACTCCTCTTGGACAACCCTCTTTTATGCTTGTGCCCCTTTTGAACAAGATAATAGCGGTAATTTTAATCCAGGTTTTTTAATGGGTCAAAAAGAGAAAGCCAAAGAAAAGGGCTATGATTTAGCGAGTGTTTTTTACCTCTTAATAAGTCGAAAAGATTTAGACGAAATTAAAAGTATTCGAACAAAGCCGAAATAAAAATACCTCAAGACCTCTGATCTCTTAAAAAAATCGTTAAATTGTCTCTAGACAAACCCTTTAGCATAACATAGATGAAACTACTACTTGGAATTTCAATCCTATTCTTTTCACTAGGTAATTCGGTAAGCATTGCACAAAGTTTAACAGACAAACAAGAGCAAGAAGCTTATGAAGCTGGAATTTTCGAAGCCAGGGCTACGGAGACACTTCAAATCAAGGTAGAAACGGACTATCTAACACCTTGCGAAACCAAAGCGTATACGAAGTATGGTGTACGCCCTATACTTTTAGGTACTTCACTATCGGTGTATGAAGAAATAAAATCCACTGCCTTCAACGAAGTTATGTACCAACGCATTAAGGACAGCTTGGATGTGGACCAAGATGTTATCGGTAAGCTAGATTCTAACCAAGTTGTGTTTGACAATAATGACTATGCTAACTTTTTCAAAGCTATTACCCAAGAAAAGATCTCAGATAGTCTTGTAAAACTCCAACTTCCAACAGGAACATTGGAGAAATTAGGTTACCCCTACTTAAAATCGCTTAAAATTAAACATTTGAGCTCCGATACCTGGGTTTCGATAAGCGATTTAGAAAAAGGTGTAACACTTAATTCATTCAATAAAGCGTACTTAGATTTTGTTACAGACCCCAATGAAATTGAACATGATAACTTGTGCATAGACCATACGTTCTACGCTCTTCTCATTGAATAATACAGCTTATAAAGCTAAAACAACCTATGGTAGCACGCTGAACATGTTACTTGAGCATCACATTCATATTTTTTTATGAATTATAGGTCTCTACGTTTCAATAATCTGTACCCTAAAAACAAGTAAATCACCGTCCAAACCAAAGCTGTTGCAAAAGCTTTTATACCGAACCCTGTATCATACTCCACTTGCGCTCCCATAGCCTGCCCCATTTGTTGTGCAGTCTCTAATTGAGAGAAAGGTTCTGGCGTTAAATAATACAAGGACATCAGGGGTAAGTAATGGTTCAATTCTGCCGCTACTTCAGGCATATCAAAGGTCCAACGGATAACCAATAAAATGATCAATTCAAAGACATACCATACAAATACCAATCCCAGTGTTAAGGCAGATTTACGGATCAATAAGGCAACCAGCATACAGAAACTAATAAAAGCGATATGCTTTACAAAATAGCCCAGCATGTACACATATCCTTCAAAATAATCGCTCATTGTGTAGTCTGCAGAATGTATCCACCCCAACAAAGAGCTTAACAGCGTAATAAATACAGTTGCCACCAAACTAAAAAATACAACAGCCAAAAATTTAGAAAACAAAAACTCACGTTTACTCAATCCATCTATCAAGTTTTGTTTCAAGGTTCTACCCGAATATTCCATGGTAATGGAATTGATAATGATGATGGCTAAAAACACTTTGAACCAAGCGGTAATAAATGCAGCTATTTTCCAAATTATAGGAAAATCAAATACTCCTTCTTTTGCCAAATCAAAAGTAAATAAACCAATGTTAAACTTCACTGCTGTCAAAAGAGCCAATAAGGAAAGTAACCCCAAATAAAGGAAGATCAACACCTTTACCAACTTGTTATTCCACAGTTTAAAAAGTTCTATTTGTAATAATCGTATCATGTTCTTAGGCTTGGGTTAATTGAATAAACTGCTCTTCTAAACTCTCCTTCTTAAATACTAGATGTGAAAGACTTACACCGTTTTGCATTAAGTAGTGATTTAAACTCGAAGGTGTGATAACATCTTTAAAAAACACGCGGTAAAGTCCATCTGCTTCCGTTATTTTCTCAAAAGAATTGTGCAATTTCAATTGCTGTATCATTTCCTCGGCATTGTCTGCTTTCAATTCAAAAAATCCATTGGAAGCTATCAATTCATCTACCTTTCCGTTGTAGAGCATTTTTCCTTTTTGCAAGATTAAAACATGCGTACACACCTTCTCCACTTCGTCCAATAAATGAGAAGCTAAAATCACGGTAGTTCCACTTTTAGCAATATCTTTTATCAATTGCCTGATTTGTAAAATCCCTTGCGGGTCAAAACCATTGGTCGGTTCATCTAAAATCAAAACATCAGGATTGTTTAATAAAGCGGAAGCTATGGCCAATCGCTGTTTCATTCCCAAAGAAAAGGTCTTGAAAGCATCGTGTTGTCTGTCTCCCAAACCTACTAAAGTCAACTTTTCTGAAATATTCGCTGTATCTATTTGTTTGATTTTACAGACCAATTCTAAATTTTTGTAAGCAGTCATGTAAGAATAGAAATTCGGACGTTCTATCAAAGCACCTATGCGCTTTAAAGCATCTTGCGGAGAGCTTTTTCCTCCAAACCAACTAAAAGTTCCAGCTGTTGGGTTGATGACATTTAACAACATGCCCAAGGTAGTAGATTTTCCACTTCCATTAGGTCCCAAGAGTCCGTAAACAGCTCCTTTTTCTATACTTAAATCGATTTGATCTACAGCTGTGAGTCGCCTGTATTTCTTGGTGAGTCCTTTGACTTCTAAAACACTTTCCATAGTAGTTAAAGTTTGGATGCATTGAAAGTAACAAAATTCTTTACAAGAAAATATGCCTTTGTACAAGTGGTGATTTTTAGGGGCAAATAACCGCGCTATCCTTACAAGCTAACTCC
>NZ_JAWWCF010000162.1:0-7107 GCF_033720595.1 Lishizhenia sp.
GTAGTGTAATTAATTGTTTCATGTTTTTTATTTAGGTATTTACTATTTTAAGTTGATCGCTAAAATAATTATTCTCTTTTAATGCAATATGGATTCATATCAAAAAAGCACAACCCTTTTGAGTTGTGCTTTTCCTGCTAAAACTAAAATCTTCTATTTTATACCTCTTGCTTTTTTAATGGCTTCGTAGGCATCATTGATTTGTTGGAATTTCTCTTTGGCGCCTTTTTGATATTCATCTCCCATTTGGGCCACTTTATCCGGGTGGAACTTGATGGCCATTTTACGGTAGGCTTTCTTTATTTCATCGTCCGTTGCAGCCTTGGTAATTCCTAAAATTTTATAATCGCTGTCTGTATCTCTTTGGAACATGTTTTTCACAGAGGTATAATCACTCGTTCCTACGCCTAATAAGCGAGAAATACGGTTGATTAAATCACTTTCTGCTTTGCTTACACTGCCATCTGCTTGAGCAATTCCGAAAAGGTAGTGGATCAATTGTGTGCGCATGGCAGGCTGCATACGCATGTTAACGTCTCTGCAGATTTCATCTATAGGAATTGAAGGGGTATCTAAAAATTGCTTTAAGGTTTGTAAATGAGTTGTATTGAATTGGTTTCCAAATTGTCTGGAAAAGAATTTTTTTACATAGTTCAACTCTACTTTCAATACTTTACCATCTGCTTTCATTACTGCTGCTGATAAGGCAATTAACATGGTTGGGAAATCGTATTGCTGACTTTGTCTTTGGTAATAGTTAAAGATGTCTTGCGGATTTCCATAGCTTCCCCCGCCAGTACTTGCTCCAGCACCAGCTCTGTTAAAAGCACCTTGAAAGTCGCCATTTTGAAAGGCGTTGAGTTGCTTTTTTAGAACTGGGTAAACATCAGCGATGGCTCCAATGAAGAATCCAAATATCGCCCAACCTATGCTGTATCCAAAAAATAAAAAACCTAATGCTGCAAAAATGAATTTATAATATCCTGTTCCCATAGTATAAAAAAAGGGACGCCGAAACGTCCCTTTCGTGTGTTATATTAATTCTACACTTCGTTTTACGAAGTCGTTTAATTTCTCTCCCTTTAGTAAGCCTTGTGCTAATAAAGCAAGGTCTGCCAATTGTTTGGCTTTGTTTTCTTTTACTGAACTATCAGCTTCTCCCAAAATGTCAGAAATCTTAGGGTGATTGCTGTTAATTACCATGTTGTAAGTTTCAGGGAAAGCACCCATAAATCCAGCACCTCCGTATTTCTGTTGCTCCATCATTCTTCGGATGAATTCTGGTTGTGTCAATACAACTGGAGCGTCTGTTTCAGACATGCTTTCGAATTGTACTTTGTATTTTTCACTGTCTACAACACCTTCAAACACCGGTTTTAAGGCTTCTTCGTCCTCTTTAGAAAGTTTAGAAGGAATATCATCTCCTTTTGCAATTAACTTGTCTAAAGTATCAGCATCTACACGTGCAAAGCTTACATTCTCGAACTTGCTTTCGATGTTAGAAATCCAGTGCGAAACCAATGGACCGTCTAACTCTAATACTTCGTAACCTCTGTCTTTCGCAGCTTGTACAAAGCTGTATTGCTCGTCTTTATTGTTGGTGTATAAGAAAACTGTTTTACCGTCTTTATCAGTTTGAAGATCTTTTACCTTTTCTTTGAATTCTTCAATTGTAAAGTATTTATCTTCTGTTGTTTTTACCATAGAGAAAGCTTTCGCTTTGTCAGCAAATTTCTCATCAGACAAGGTTCCGTACTCAATAAAGATGCGTAAATCTTCGTATTTGCTTTCGAAATCTTCTCTGTCTTTGTTGAACATCTCACGTAACTTATCCGCTACTTTTTTGGTGATGTGAGAAGAGATTTTCTTCACATTGCTATCACTCTGTAAGTAAGAACGAGAAACGTTTAATGGAATATCTGGTGAATCGATAACCCCG
This sequence comes from Lishizhenia sp., assembly GCF_033720595.1. Lineage (GTDB taxonomy): Bacteria > Bacteroidota > Bacteroidia > Flavobacteriales_D > Crocinitomicaceae > Lishizhenia. The sequence goes on from NZ_JAWWCF010000162.1 coordinate 1,940, forward strand.
TGTAATAAGGTTAAGAATTCAGGAACGATTTCCTCAACACTGTCCGTAATAAATACTTGGTTAGAGTACAAGTTAATTTTGTTACGTTGTACTTCTACGTTTTCCTTAATCTTAGGGAAGTAAAGAATACCTGTTAAATTGAACGGGTAGTCTACGTTTAAGTGAATGTGGAACAAAGGCTGGTCAAAGCTCATTGGGTACAATTCACGGTAGAAAGTACCATAGTCTTCATCTGTTAAATCAGCTGGTTTCTTTGTCCAAGCAGGAGCAGGATTGTTTACTTGATTTGGTACTTCAACACTAATTTGTTTTACCTTATCGTTTTCATCTTTTTCTCCAGAAGGATCGTCCTTTGTTTCTGTTTTCGTACCAAAAATTACTGGAATTGGTAAGAATTTACAGTATTTGTCAAGTATACCTTGGATTCTGGTTTTTTCTAAAAATTCTTTAGACTCTTCAGAAATGTGAAGAACGATTTCTGTTCCTCTGTCTGCTTTGTCAATTTCAGTAATCGTGTACTGAGGATCTCCGTTAGATTCCCATTGAACTGCTTGTGCACCTTCGTAACGCGCTAATGTTCTTATTTGAACTTTATCAGCAACCATAAAGGCAGAGTAGAACCCTAAACCGAAGTGTCCGATAATGTTTTCTGCACCTTCTTTACCTTCGTATTTTTGAACGAATTCTTCGGCTCCAGAGAAGGCAATTTGATTGATGTATTTATCAATCTCCTCAGCTGTCATACCAATACCATTGTCTTTAATGGTTAAAGTTTTAGCTGCTTCGTCTAAAATTACCTCAACTTGTAAGTCACCCATTTCACCGGTGTACTCACCATTGTTGGCAAAGAATTTTAATTTTTGAGAGGCATCAACTGCGTTCGATACTAACTCTCTTAAGAATATCTCGTGGTCAGAATACAAGAACTTTTTAATGATCGGAAATATGTTTTCCGTTTGTACATTAATATTACCCGTTTTCATATATATTAATTTGCGTTGTGTTTGGCTCCTGTAAGTCAATCTTTATGCCAGTGGAGTTCTGCTGACAAATTGACGGTTTTATAAAGTGTAATGCGACAAATTGTAGAAAGTAACAGGTGAAATTTGTCAGATGATAAAGTTTAGATATGTATAAACTTCTCACGAAATGTAATTTTTTGTATTGTTTTTCAGGCTGAAGCTGAGTATTTTAGGTAGTTAAATATGTCGTTATGAAAAAGCTACTACTCATTTGTCTATTTATTCCCTTCTTACCTTTTGCACAAGAAGATACCATTCAAGAATTAGAGGGGGTGGATATCAGTGCCTTTCAGCAAGTAAAATTACCTACGCTTGAGGATGAATACGTCTTGGATTATTTATTCGATGGTGATGATATCGTGCTTTTATCTAAAATAAAGTTAGTGTATGTATTAAGAAGAGTAAATGCCAAATTCGAAGAATTAAGACGTACCACACTTGATCAAAAACCAGAGGGGTTTTATACAGATTGTATGGGGTACCATCATTTATTTACTTCAGATTCTGCCTATCAAATCTATTTCCATGAACATGAAGTTGAATTTTTATATCCCATGCAAAAGGATAAATTTTTATCGCTCCTGTCCAATTGTGTTGGAACAACCGATAAAGGCTTGGTTTATGAAACTTTTTTGAATAAAAATCAAACGCATATGTTTATAGAGTTTGATACGGTGAATGATGTTAATAACCTACTTTATATGTCCAATGATATGGAGAACTATTACAGTTTGCTGGAAGACCAAATCAGACATGAACGAGAGTGGGCGGCAAACATAAATAACTTATCAGCTATGGGGATTAATTTTAATCATATGGTTCTATCGAAAGAGGCTTATGTTCCATTTTTCAACATAGATACAGGTTACGTCATATTAAATCACAAAGAAAACATTGGTATCAAAGGGAGCTCCTTTGAAAGTCAAGAAATATTTGATATCATTTATCACCATAAAGAAAGTTGGGCAGATCATATTATTCAAGCAGAAAATGGCGATGTGTTTTACGCGAAGTTATTGGATGGAGGATTGATAATGGTTCAAGACTTGGGCAATGATTTTAAAGAAGGTGGTAAGCTTACCCACATTCATAAACATACCTTTCCTCAACAAATTAAAATAAAAGATGGCTATCTCTATTACTTGGCAAGAGAACACAAGGAAGATAGTTACATCAAGCTGTGGAAAGTTAAAGTTTAATTTTCTTCACCAAATTCTTTTCCTTCTTATCTTAGTCGCATCTATGGCAAGGAAAAAGCAAAAATACTATGTGGTTTGGGAGGGACATGAACCCGGGATTTATACTTCTTGGGCAGATTGTAAACTTCAGATTGAAGGATATACCAATGCCAAGTACAAAAGCTTTTTAACCAAGGATGAAGCGGAACACGCCTTTGCTGGAAGCTATGAAGAGGTGAAAGGAAAGAAGTCAGGTGCTACCATCTCTCGCGAAGACATGGTTAAACAAGGTATTGAATTAAACTCTATCTGTGTGGATGCTGCCTGTGCTGGTAATCCTGGTAAAATGGAGTACAGGGGAGTATATACAAAAACAGGAGAGCAGCTTTTTATAAAGGGTCCTTATCTAGACGGTACAAATAACGTTGGAGAATTCTTGGCACTTGTACACGGTTTAGCTTTGTTAAAGCAAAAGGGGAGTACCATGCCCATTTATTCAGATTCAAAAATTGCAATCTCTTGGATCAAACAAAAGACCTGTAAAACCAAGTTGGCGAAAACAGAGAAAAATCAACAACTACATCAATTAATTGCACGAGCTGAGCATTGGCTACGCACCAATCAATACTCTACAGAAATTCGTAAATGGGAAACCAAAGTCTGGGGAGAAATACCTGCAGATTTTGGGAGAAAGTAAATACTGCGTCTTAAGCTTTTGGATAAACTTTTTTTAATTTATCTATGATAATTTGTGGGGAGTGAAGCGCATTAGCGGCCTGACTTATTTCTTCAGGACTATATTCACTTTTTAGGATAGTTTCAATTCCTTTTACCCATGCTTCAAGTTTGTTCTCAACCAATACTCTACCTTCCGGAATAGTTACCTCTGGGATGGGGTCGATGTTAGAAATCAAAATAGGTCTTCCCGCCATTTGTGCCTCAACACTTACTACACAAAAGGTTTCTGACCGTGTGCCGTGCATAAAAAAATCACTTTGGTTGAGGAAAGCGTTTATGGCTGCAGGATCTTGAAGTCCTTTAAAATCTATTGTTAAAAAGGTACCACAAAGTGCCAGTAGTTCTTCTTTTATAGTGCAATATCCACAATGTATCAATTGAATGTTTTGCTGATGCTTTTCTGCATAAGAATTCAAAGCTTCAACCATTAGTTTGGGAAGCTTGGTGTTGTATTTGCTATCATTCCAAGTACCTATAGCAATGGCAGTGGGTTGTTTATTGTTTTGCGGGGGGTGAGGAAAGAAATTCTTTTTTGAAATAACATTGGGTACTACTTCTTGGGGGGTAGTAGGAACCAGTTCTGAGATGATTTCTTGAAGCTGTTTAGAAACCGGAAGAATGTATTGTGCTTTTTCCAAGGCTTTTCTATAAGCCCTGCGGGTAATCATCGAATGGAAATAACGCTTGAATTGGGAGTGATGCTCACTGATAAGGTAGGGGGTGTTCGTTTGTGAAGATAGGTATTCTGCCATCACACCATTTGGATGTGTTACATTCGCATGGATTATATCGTATTTCTTGTTTTTTATTGTTTGGAGGACCGTTTTCCATACCAACAGTTTTTGAAGAAAGTAAAAGAGATAAATAAACTTCCAGAACCTTGAACTAATTTCAATCTCTGTATGGAAAGGCTCTATTTGGTGTACTTCCTTCTTAAAAATCTCTTTGCCCGAGTGTATGTTAACGGTAATTAAATCTACCTCGAAGTGTTCTTGGATGAGTTCAAAATGCTTAGCAATAAAAGCACCGTTTTTACTTTTCGCATTGGGATACCAGTGACTTGTAAAAAGAACTTTCATACTTTACTTCTTTTGAGTTAATACTTTCAACTTGGCGATTAGACCGGATCTTTTGACGTAAATGAGAATAATACCTAGCGCTAATAGATTTAAGAAAATACTCATTTGCCAAGTAATATGTACAGTATACTGTAATACGCTGATTAAAGCCAGTCCCAATAAACTAACCAATAGAATCTGACGGAGTGCTTTGGTGATTACTTTCAATTTTAATTTATGCGATACAAAGATCAATTTAAAGATATTGATTACCGATAAACTAATTCCTGTGGCGAGAGCTGCACCAGCAACACCGAACCATTGAATGAAACTATAATTTAAACCAAAGTTGAGCACCGCTAGCACGAAAATGCTGTAGGTAGTGACTTTATAGTATTTAGATAAGTTAATGATTAACCCATTTATACCGGTTGCATTTACTATAAACTGACCCATCCCAAAGAACAAAATTATCCAAAATGAATCTTTTAGGTTTTTAAAGACCAAACCTTCTAACCAATTGATATTAATCAGAAGAAGAGAAAGTAAAATACTGCTCACCAATATCCCGTACTGAGCACTTTGTTGGTACATCTTTTCAATTTCCTTATTCTTGTTCTGTTTCCACCAATTACTCACCATAGAGTACATGATTTGGAACAAAGGACGCAAGGGAATTGAGACCAAGGTTGTTAAATAAATAGCCGTTTTATACTTACCAGATTCCACCTCACCACTGGCCAATAAAGCTCCAATCATAAGAATATCTATGTTGCTAACAAATGAAGAACTAAATCCTGCAACTATCGTGTAAAACCCATATTGGAGATATTCCTTAATCGGCATTCCACGTTTGAAAGCAAAGAGATCTTTTAAGGCAAAAACTTTACTTCTGATCAAATTAAAGAAAGCAAAGAGGAGTACAATTAAATAACTCAATACATAGAGATAAACAAAATCTACAAAGCTCAAGTCAAATAGAAGGTAGATACCTATAGAGGCTGTTTGAATTAAACGCAATAAGAATTCTCTTAAAAAGAACACCTGGGCAGATTTATAGCTAATGATGAGATAAGAGCAAAGTAACTGAAAAAGTGTGTTGAATAGAACAAAGAAGGGGATGGTAAGTAGGAGGGAGAGGTTACTTGTCCAATCCCCGTTATACTTACTAA
>NZ_JAWWCF010000163.1:0-6988 GCF_033720595.1 Lishizhenia sp.
AGAAAGATAGTAGCAGGGAATTATAAAATGAATTTGAACCCAGCAGAAGTTGCTGAATTGTTCGACGGTATTACAGATTATCATTTTATTGAAGAAAATAAGGAAATGAAAGTGTTTCCTCCGTTTATTTATTTGTCAGAAGCATTAGCGAAATTGGGGAAATCTCCAATTACTGTAGGTGCACAAAACGGATACTTTGAAGCCAAAGGTGCTTTTACTGGAGAAATCAGTATGGCGCAATTAAAGGCTTTTGAAGTAGAGTCTGTATTGGTAGGACACTCTGAGAGAAGAGAGATCTTTGGAGAAGACAATGCGATCATAAAAAAGAAAGTAGACGCTGCCTTGGCAGAAGGATTAGAAGTGATTTTCTGTTGTGGAGAACCTTTGGCGGTAAGAGAAGAAGGAACACAAAAAGATTTTGTAATCAAACAATTGGAGGAGAGTTTATTCCACTTGTCTGCAGCGCAAATGAAAAATGTAGTGATTGCTTACGAACCAATTTGGGCGATAGGAACAGGTAAAACTGCTTCTAGCGCACAAGCTGAGGAGATGCACAAAGACATTCGTGCGGCAATTGCAGCAAAATACTCAGAAGAGGTAGCACAAGGTACTTCTATTCTTTACGGTGGAAGTGTGAAGCCAGACAATGCACAAGAGTTATTTGCTTGTGAAAATGTAGACGGTGGATTAGTAGGAGGAGCTTGTTTAAAAGCGGCTGACTTTATTGCTATTGCTAACGCACTTTAATTGCACCCTTTAAACGCACAGATATGGAGTATCTAGAATTAGATATCAAATTGAGTCCAGTTTCACCGTGGGACGATATCATCGTTTCTCAATTGGCAGAATTAGGTTTTGAAAGCTTTACCAATGATAAAACAGGGGTAAAAGCCTATGGACCGACTGCTGATGTAAACATGGATGAGGTGATGGCGCAAACTTTACTGGGAAATGTTCCAGAAGGGTTAGACTTGAGCTTTACGCAAAATACCATTGCAGAACAAAACTGGAATGCTACATGGGAAGCTGATTTTGAACCCGTTTTTGTAGAAGATAAGTTGAGCATTTTAGCTCCTTTCCACGATGCAAGTGTGGCCAAGGGAATGGTTGTTGAAATTCAACCGCAGATGTCTTTCGGTACCGGACACCACCAAACAACGTGGTTAATGTCCAAAGCTTTGTTTGATGAAAACTTGGAAGGTAAACGCGTATTAGACGTTGGTTCTGGAACAGGAGTTTTGGCCATTGTTGCTAAGAAATTAGGAGCTGGCTTTACGATGGGTACTGATATCGAAGAAGGGGCTGTAGAAAATGCCATAGAAAACCAAGGTAGAAATGATATCGATGATATTACTTTCTTATTGGGAGATATAGATGTGGTGAAAGAAGACAATTTTGATCTGCTTTTGGCCAACATCAACAAAAACGTATTAAAGGCACACATGCCAACGTATGCATCTTTATTGAAATCGGGTGGGAAACTGAAATTAAGCGGTTTTTTCGAATCTGATGTAGATGAACTTGTAACTATTGCTGCACAAAACGGTTTTACAAAGGAAGGTGTACTTCTGAAGGAAGGTTGGGCCGTGATACAGTTAATAAAAAATTAAGAGCAGTTAATACTTGGTGCCGTAAGAGTCTTGATTTTTACGGCACTAAACCTTTCCTTTACCTTACACCCTTTTTATTTATACCCTATTGGCGTAAATTAAAATTGCGTTAGCCCTTTGTTATATTTTACTTAAAATGAAACAGAGCGCTTTTGGGGTGGACTTAAATTATTCATTCTATTGTAAATTAGTAAACATGAAAATAGCTGTAGTACTAAGTATACTTTTTTTCTCTTTTCAGACACTAGCTCAGAATTATAGTGCCGACAGAGAGAAGTTTTTTAAAGAGCTTCAAAAGGAGTTAAAACCACTTACACCAAAGGAGGAATTCGCTTTTATAGAGGATGTCTTTGAAATGAACCTTTTGGAAAGTGATTTGATTAAAGATGAGGTTTTTGAACGCATGGTGAAAACGGCTAATCTCATTATAGAGAAGCGCATGGATGCTTACCCAGAAGTATACAACTACGTATTTTCTGTGAACGCTTTGATGGAGAAAAAAGCCAACGATTCTTACACAGCTTGGCACCAGGCTATCGACAAACAGTTAGATTCTAGAAATTCAAGAAAATTTGAAGAATTTATCCAGGTTTCGAAAGCATTCTTTCAACGTAGAGTAATATACATCAACAATGGATTTGAGTGGTTTTATGAAGGTGGAGCCTTTGATTTTGTCTACAACAGAGGTCCGGAAATTGTTTTAGAAAATGGTAACCTGATTTGTAGAACCATCAATACATCATCTTCTACTAAAAAAGAGATTCCTTACACAGATAGTATGGTTGTTTACAATACTTCTGGAGTATATGATCCAGCCTTAGAGAAATGGCAAGGTAAAGGAGGAGAGATAACTTGGGAAAAGGTAGGACTAGACCGAGAAAAAACGAAGGCCAAAATTTCTTATTACGATGTTTCTATGAAATCGCCTTATATCAATATAGATACGGCATACTTAACCTCAACTTATTTCTCGGAACCGATTATCGGAAAATTATCAGAAAGAGCACAGCGTGGTGCGTATAGAGAAGGAAAAGGAGATGAGTATCCACAGTTCTCTTCTTTCGAAAACAGATTGAGTATTCCCAACATTGTAGAAGGAGTAAATTACGAAGGAGGTTTTTCTTTAAAAGGAGCTGAATTCGTAGGACTCGGAACACGTCAAGAACCGATCAGACTATCCTTCAAAAAAGGAGGAAAAGAATTTATTACTACAGAATCTCAAACCCTGAACATTACCGAGGATAAGTTAAGTACAAGGAATTGTAAAACCATCATCCACTTGAGTGCTAAAGATTCTATCTGGCATCCAGGTGTGCGTTTTGCTTATGACAGAACCAATAAACGTATCCAATTGGTAAGGGGGAATGTAGGAGTGGAGCAATCTCCGTTTACAAATACCTTCCACGATTTAGATATGTATGTTACCCAAATCTCTTGGGCTATCGACAGTGATGTGTTAGATTTCGACTTTGGGTTGGGTACTTCACAAGAACAACGTATTGCACGATTTGAATCCAGAAATTACTACGATCAGGCCTTGTATGAATCCTTACAGGGTATGGAGTCAATTCACCCTTTGGTGGCTCTTTCTAAGTATTCCTACAAGTATGACCTACAGGTAATGCCAGAAGGAACGGCGGCTTCAGCCTTGGGTAGAACAACTTCTCAAGCCAAGCAAACTTTCTTAAAGTTGTCATCTCTTGGTTTCATTTCCTACGATACAGACAAAGGAGAAATCATTTTAAAGGATAAGCTCTATAACTTTATCAATGCGCGTTCTGGAAAGCAAGACTACGACAATATAGTATTTGAGTCTAACCTCGCGCCAATGCGACCAAAGAACTACACCAAGGATGAATTAGAGCAGAATCCAAGTTTACGTCAAGAATTAGTCAAGATAGAACAGCATAACAACTCTATCAAAGGAATGCAGAGTCATGGTAACATAAACTTAAACACCATGAACATGGCCCTTGTTGCCGTGAGTAAAGTGCCAATTTCGGATTATCAAGCCACAGCAATTTTTCCAGATTCTAGTAAAGTGTTAATCAAGGAGAACAGAGATGTTATTTTCAAAGGATGGGTAAATTCAGGGAAATGGCAGATAGATATCACCAATGGATATTACGATTACGCCGAGAATAAAATCAATATTACTTCTTCAGATATTGCCTTGTTTAGGGTTAATCCTTTACGTCCAGAAGATGGTAAAACGCCAATCTCTTTACAATCGAGTTTAACGGGAATTGTAGGGTATATATTGGTAGATGATCCGAATAACAGAAGTGGTTTAAAGGAAGAGTTTCATAATTATCCTATGCTGTATTCAGAAGGAACTACCAAGGTGTTCTGGGAATACGATGCTATTCACCAAAGTGCTTACAAGAAAGAAAATTTCTTCTTTGAAGTTGAACCTTTTACGATAGACAGTTTGGATAACTTCGATGAAAAATCTATTGCCTTTAATGGACAAATGCACTCGGCAGGAATTTTCCCAGTCTTTGAGCAAGACTTGACCATTATGGGAGATTATTCTTTAGGATTTAGTACGGTAGCTCCAACAGGAGGATATGATTTCTATGGAGATGTTGCGAAATATGAAAATAAAATTGTGTTGTCAAACAACGGATTACAAGGAGCCGGTCAAATTGATTTCATTCAATCAACTTCTATCTCTAAAGCCTTTACCTTCTTACCAGATAGTACTATAGGTATTGTAGAATTTAAAAATGAACCTTTGGCGAGCGGTGTTCAATTCCCGGATGCAGAATCACCAAATGCCTTCATGACCTACCTTCCAAGAAACAAAATGTTGAAAGTGAAATCTACTAGAGATCCTATTAAGATGTACGAAGGGGAAAGTAACTTGTTTGGAACGGCTGTTATTCAACCTTCAGGTATGACGGGGATGGGTAGAGTAGATATGGAGAAAGCTCTATTATCGTCAAATGCCTTTGAATTTGATCGTTGGGATATCATATCTGATTCAGCAGCTTATTACTTAAAGAACTTGGATAAGAAACCTGGAGACTTGATGGCTTCAGAGTATTTATTGACCAGTGAGAATGTAAAAACGAAGATAGACTTAAAGGGCCGAGAAGGAACTTTCTCTATTATGGATGATGATTCTGAACTGCGTTTCCCTGTTAACGAGTTTAGATGTTCTGTGAAGGATTTCGACTGGAAAATAGATGAGGATGAAATCATTTTGGATAACCCAGAAGATAAAGCCAAGTTCTATGCACTTCGTCCAGAGCAGAAGATGTTGACCATAGAGAGTGGGAATGCACAGTTCGATATGAAAAACAGAATTATCAACTGTTACGAAACAGAATTCGTAGAAATCGCCGATGCATTGATATATCCAGATTCTCAATATGTGGAAATACAACCAAAAGCGGTAATAGATACCTTGAGAAATTCTGTGATTAAATCACGTGACGAGGAGATTTTACATACCATCGTTAATGCGAACACAACCATTCAATCGAGTGAGAGTTTCTTGAGTTTTGGAGATTATAAGTACTATGATTTAGATTCTACCTTGCATTATATCCCAATGCACAAGGTATATGTAGATAAAGATTTACAAACACGTGCAAATGGTAAAGTGGCCGAGGGTACTGACTTTATGTTATCTCCTCAGTTCGATTTCTATGGAGATGTTGAATTATATGCCAACAATCCTTTGATCAACTTTAAGGGAGCAACTAAGATTGTACACGACTGTGAAGGAATTGCTAAAAACTGGATGGCCTTTAGTTCTGCTATTGATCCTAAGGATGTTCAAATTCCGGTAGGAGAGAGTCCAGAAGATTTAGAAGGGAATGCAATTTCTGCAGGTTTAGTATGGAGAAATACAGAGAACCTTGATTCTTTAGAGATTTATCCAACCTTCTTATCTGCCGTAGAAAATGAAGCGGATACCAAGGTGATTTCTGGAACAGGATTCTTAAAATATAACCCAGCCTCTTACGAGTTTGAAATTGGAAATAAAGAAAAATTGTTAGATTTATCGGCTGTTGGAAATTACGTTTCTTTGAATTTGAAGACGTGCGGAATGTACGGGAATGGTAAGGTTGACTTAGGGATGGACTTTGGTGACTTGGAAATTGCAAGTGTAGGAACTGTGATTTATAACCAAGCCAAGAAGGAAGCTAACTTCAACTTAACCATGCAGGTAAAAACACCGATGGACGAGAAGGTTTTCGAAGCGGTAGCCAATAAGATTAACTTACAAAGTAACTTGGCTCCAGCTGATTTAAAATCGAACACTTTGGTAGATGCTATTGCCACTTGGTCTTCTGAAAAGGATGCGCAGAACTTTAGCGAAAAGTTAGGTGAGTCTGGAACAGTGAAGAAGTTACCCAAGGAAGTAGAAGCTACCTTTGTTTTCTCAGGTGTACGTTTAAGTACTTACGACTTAGTAGACGATTACCAAAAAGGTTTGAAAACAAGTATGTCGAAAGCCATTTTAGTTTCTATTAATGATGTTCCTGTATTGAAGTATGTTGACTTTAAATTATTCGCCGAGCAACGTGTGTTGTTAGGAGATAAGGTTGGATTTATGATAGATATGCCTGGAGGGTATTCTTACTATTTCTTCTATGAACAAGGAGAGAAGAGAGGACAGATGGATATCATTACCAGTGATCAAGAATTCAATACGAGCGTAATGGAAATCAAAGAGGATAAGAGAAAAATTAAGAAATTTGAGTATGGAATTTCAGACGATTCAGTATTGAAGAGTCAATTCCTTAGAATATTTGGAGGTATTTAATGTTTGATTACGTTTTATTTGGAAGTATAGCTTACATCTTGGGATCTATTCCCACAGCCGTTTGGGTTGGAAAAGCAAAGTATGGAGTTGATGTTAGAGAACACGGTTCTAAAAATGCAGGAGCAACCAATACTTTCCGTGTACTTGGGAAGAAGGCAGGTAAGGTTGTATTAACCGTTGATATTATAAAAGGGGCTTTGGCAGTGCTAATGCCCTTTTTTGTGTCTCAATACGCTTGGGCCACAGATGATTTAATTCACTTGCAATTAACTGCAGGTATATGCGCTGTATTGGGGCATGTATTTCCACTTTTTGCTGGTTTTAAAGGTGGAAAGGGAGTAGCGACATCCTTAGGAGTAATCATAGGGTTACACCCCTTAACGGCTTTGATTTGTTTGGGAATATTTTTAGCTGTTTTTATGGTCTTTTCTTTTGTCTCTTTAGGAGCAATTACGGCAGCTTTGGCCTTTCCTTTAATTTTACACTTCGGTTTTAACAACCAAAATGTTCCTTTAACCGTCTTTAGTATCGTGTTAAGTTTAGCAGTGGTTATTACCCATAAAAAGAACATAAAACGACTCTTAAAAGGAGAGGGGAA
>NZ_JAWWCF010000164.1:0-6922 GCF_033720595.1 Lishizhenia sp.
AGCCATTGTTGGTTTATTGCTCAGTGTTATTTGGGTGAAAGATACGCGCAAATTTGTTCACCAAGAAAGTAAGACCACGACCACCCAAAAATTTGAGAATGTATTTGTAGAAACGAGTTTTAAGGATAAAACCTTAAGTTCTGTATCTCAGGCAGGTTTAGTAAACAACTTGAATGATGGTATGATATGGGGATTATTACCCATTCTTTTAGGAACTTTGAATTTTGACAAAGAAAGTATTGCTGTGATTGCATCTGTTTATCCCGGTGTATGGGGAATAGGTCAATTATTTACAGGAAAGATGTCTGATCTTTACTCAAAAAAGAACATGCTTTTCTACGGAATGCTACTTCAAGGATTGGTCATACTCTTGTTTCCTTTTAGTTCTAACTTTTACGTTTTAATTGCCATTTCAGCCTTGCTGGGTTTAGGGACTGCTTTAGTTTATCCAACATTTTTATCTACCATAGCGAGTGCAACACAGCCCAATCAACGTGCCGAAAGTATTGGGATATTTAGGTTGTGGAGAGATTTGGGCTATGCCTTTGGAGCCATCATTTCGGGGATAGTTGCGGATGCTTTTGGAATTGATGCTTCCATATATTTAATAGGATGCATAACAGTAATATCAGCTTTAATTATTAAGTTGCGTATGCCTAAAATATAAATCAATGAAAATCATCCTACCACTATTTTTTGTACTGAATCTTTTGTTTTCTTCTTGCGGAAAAAAGCAGCAATTACACATTGCTATTCAACCTTTTGTAGGGGTAAACCAAGTAGATATAGAACTTGTAAAAAGCTCTTTGGTTGAAAACTACAAAGCAAAAGTGGATGTGCTTACTCCTATTGAAATTCCGGAAAATACATTTGTCAATGTTAAATCACCTCGCTATCGCGCAGATCAATTAATTGCTTATTTAAAAGCGCAGAAAGCAGATTCTATAGACCATGTTTTAGGATTAATTACCAAAGATATTTCTACCACGAAACAGAATCCAGACGGAACTGTGAAATTACCAAAATCAAAGTATGAAGATTGGGGGATTTTTGGTTTGGGATATCGACCGGGGGCTAGTTGTATTGTTTCTACTTTTCGATTAAGTAAAAGAAGACCAGATAGAAGATCTCAACTTATAAAAATTGCCAACCACGAAATAGGACATAACCTAGGTTTACCGCATTGTGATAGAGATCCAAATTGCGTCATGCGCGATGCTGCAGAGTCTATTAAAACCATTGACGGAGTTGGGAGTACGCTTTGTGATTTCTGTAAGGAAGATATAAGGTGACATATAAAGGTTAAACATAAAACACGGTCAAATAATAAAAAAGGTGATTAATTTTTATTTATTCGTTTGAAATTTAAACAATATGGCGATATGATTGTTCAAGTAAAAAGTCGTATTCATGCGTATTGTACATTATTTAGCTCAATTGTATTGTGCCCTATTGGCCATAAGTGAAACTGTGGTTTACTTTTCTTCCATACCCAAAAATGACATAGAAAGATTTGCACAAGATGTAAAAGGTGTAGTTTCACCCGAACCACTAACAAACCTTCCGCTCATTTTTAGTACGGTTAGTATAGGCATGTTTCTGGCTTGGTTATATGCTATGGGAAGAAAGAAAGAAGGACTCAAGAAGAGTTTGTTGGTTTTAACGTTTGTGCTGGCTATAGCTGTAATTTGGGTAGAAAGTCCATTTTTTAATTAATTAAGGTACTTATCAGTATTCCTATGTACTCAGGGCTGGAGTAAGGGAGTTTACATCCTTCAAATACAACAAGAAAAATCGAATCAAGTCATTGCAAAGCAGCGCATAGTGTTGCAATAGATAAAAGAGCGAAAGGGATGACGAGTTAGTTTCATCCCTTTTGTATTTTTAGTCCGTTACTTTTTCTAATCATCGTATTCAAATACTAAAAGATCTATGCATTTCCAGTTGCTCACAAGTTTTCTCGTGTTTCAGAGTCTGTTTTCTTGTACCGTGGAAACGGTAAACCATACTACCTTAACAGAAATTAAAAGTCCGCAAGAAAGAAAAATGAAACCTTTAAAAGATACTTCTTTTTATACCCTAGAGGGGCGCTTCAATACACCGGTTAATGCGATTAGAAAGTCTGTGGATTCTTCATCTTTTGCCTTTTACCTCAGGAATCTTCCGCTCAAAGAAGAGGGGGCACAAGTGAAGTATTATGACGGTGATATCAAACGAAATTCGGCGGTTTACTGCGCCGTAGTAGATTTAGAAATAGGGAAGAAAGACTTGCACCAGTGTGCGGATGCTGTAATGCGTTTTCGTGCTGAATATTTATGGAAACAAAAGCGCTATGAAGACATCCATTTCAATTTCACCAATGGATTTAGAGTGGACTATACAGAATGGATGAAAGGAAAACGAATACGTGTTTCAGGAAATAACGTGGAATGGGTGCAAAAGACGCAAGCTTCAAATACCTACCAAGATTTTTGGAACTATATGGAATGCATTTTTACCTATGCAGGTACCTTGTCTTTGTCTCGTGAATTAAATCCCATTCCTTTGAATGAAATGCAAATTGGTGATGTAATTATTAAGGGAGGTTCTCCTGGACATGCCGTTTTGGTAGTAGACATGGCCCAAGATACAATTACTCAAAAACATTACTTCATGTTAGCCCAAAGCTACATGCCGGCACAAGAGACGCAAATTTTAGTAAATCCTTCAGTTCCTGGTGCAAATCCTTGGTATTGTTTAGAAGATATAGAAGATGAAATCTACACCCCAGAATGGACTTTTACACGTGAGAGTTTGATGAGGTTTTAAGAGGGACAAAATGGATTGATTTTTGTTTGTAACCTGCTTAAAAGATTACATGCGTAATTTCCTTCCTTTGATGATGATCTTGTTGTTGTTTTCTTGTTCCCAAATTGAGGAGAAAGAGGGTAAGCAAAATGGATTAATGAATTGGGAGCAAGAATTATTGGGTTTTGGAAGCTTAAAAATAGAAGGGGAAAATTTCGTCCATTTGTTTTATCATTTTGGTAGTGTTTCCGAAGATTTTTCTATTAAAGGGGATACCTTATTGCTTTCAAGATCTCAGTTGAGAAGCTACCTGAATTATTACAGTAGTATTCCAGGCAGTAAAGACTCGTTGATTAGAAGACCAATTCTTTGGTCACTATCTAATCCATCCTATGAGTACGAATTAAAAAAGAAAGAAGGGGTGATTTATCTTACTAACTTAAATACATGCAGCGATGCACCTTCTCGAATATCCTTGAATGTGTATGCGCCCTTTATTTCGAATGATCTTTATCTCATTCATCTAGAAAATCAGAAAGAAAGGGATAATGTGTTTCATTGGGATGGTTCAAAGGGTTTGTATCTTTACTACGAGAAAAGCTACATAGAGAAAGACGATATTGAATCTTTTCGAAAGTTGTACATAGAAAAGAAGACTTTGAACAAAAATGATGAGAAAATTCTATTTAGTTATTTGAATTTATTTACTGCTCATAGAAGTCATCCTTTTAAAGAAATAGAATCAGGGTGTGGTCTTGGGGATTATGAGAACTTGATTACAGTAGCGTATAAAGACTCCCTTTACGAGTATGGAATGCAAGCGTTTCCACTTCCTATATCTAAATTAATTCACGGACTTACCCTTGAACTTGATAAAAAAGGAGAAAGGCTTGAACCCATATTAGACACCAACGATTTTCTTATAATTGATAGGTATAAAGACCTGCCTTTAGCACGAAAAAGAACAGAAAGAGAAAAGCGAAATTTGGAGGTTGAGAAGGAGTTAAAAGCCTTAGATGATTTAAAATCCAACCCTAAATGAAAAAAGATTTAACGTACCTAAGTTTTTTATGGATGTTTTTCCTAGCTTCTTGTTCTTCTCCTGAAAAGGTGAATTATCGAAATTGGGAGGAGGTGTTAATGGGCTATGGTAAAATTGGATTATCCCCAGAAAGCATGACTAAAACTTTCTATTATTTCGGAAATCGAGTAATGGATAGCACGAAATACACTGAAATTAAAGACTCTTCCTCTTTTTGTTTTAAGGGGGATAGGGTAACCATCCCAAATCTCAGACTTGTTCAAATGATTCCCCAAGAATGGTGGGAGAAAGTGAAAAGTGACAACAATTTTAATAAAGATTTTTTGGAGGTAGAGGATAGCACATCTTTCATGATAGAAGAACAAAGTAACCAGTTACTTTTGAGGAAATTAACAGGGGTAGCTCAGATACCTTCTGAATTGTATGTAAAAATGAATACGAAAGCTTTACCTGAAGATTTCATGTATTTGGATTATGAAGAGTATAACAAATCCTATGTTCATGTTCAATACGGGGGGATGTCAGAAAGTAAAGTAATGATAGCAACAGATAGGTTTGATTTGAAGGCCGATTCTTTGATTATTCAAACTAAACCAATCTTAAATCACCAAGATTCTTTAGTTGTGAATAGCTTTTTGAATTTATTGATAGAGAGGAGATACCAAGAAAAATTAAATGTTTCAGTATGTTACTACCCTATGGAATTGAATATTACAATGGTATACAAAGATTCTTTGTTTTACTTCAATGGAAATACACTTCCTATTGATGCGCATGGTTTAGTCGAGTATTTTAATTATCAATTGAACCTTAGCAAAGATAAAAGGATGAGTACTTTGGAGGAATACCCACCATTAGATTCAACTTTCCCACGAAAAAGTTATTCTGTAGCAAGAGCTTTACCAGGAGTTCCATTAATTGAAATAGCACCATGAGAAGCATAATTATTATCCTCACAATATTCGTTGTTGCCTGTAAACCAAAAGGCCCAGAAACAAAAAATAATTGGCAAGAAGAACTCTTAGGCTTTGGTCAAATGTGGAGCGATAAAGATACTGTCCATAAAGATTTTTACTACTTCGGTAATTTGAAAATGGATAGTACAAAATTAGCTTGTTTTAGGTTTGGAATTCCAAACCTAAGAGAAGACACGTTATTCCTACCAAATAGTTTATTGTACCACAGTTTTAAGTTTTGTGATTCATTACGGTACAAATGGAAAGAAGGATTCTTGAACAAGGATACGAGTGCTTACCTGATTTCAAAAGATAGTTTGGGCATAATTCATTTACAAAAAGCTTTTGGTATTAAGTGGACACCGAGAAGGTTATATGTTAGGATGAATTCAGGAACATTCGATACCGATGTAAAGTATTTTATAAACAGTTCATGGTCATATGATAAAAGATTTTCAATGTTAGTAGATAGTTTAAGAGGTATTCGATATTTTACAAGTATTCGTCAAAATAATGAGATTTACCAAAGGGAAATAGATTTTTTCACACATACTGACTCTATAGTTTTTTCATCATTTTTAAATGACCTAATAGAAAATCGTTCGAAAATTCATCAGTGGGATGTAATTAATTGCTGGGCAGGTTGCAATTTGGAAATATTATATGAAGATTCTATTTATCAATTTGATGAAAATAGTTTTTTGAAAAACTTAGGTTTTATAGAAGAGTATTTCCTGTTTAAACTTAACAAGTTCTCGGATACCGCGGATATAGATGTAAACAATTTCAGTTATTATCCTGATAAATTATTCAAAAACAAAGCTATTGCAAGAGAAATAGTAATTCCACCTCCGCCACCGGAATCAAAAATAGAATGAGTTAAATGTTAGTTTTTCTTCCCCTTCTTAGCAGCCACCTCTTCATTTTCTAACATCCTTGCTTTCGTTAAGCGTTGCACCAAAGCAAGGGGGACTTCTGTGCCGTGTGGAAATTGTAAGGTTCCTTTTCCGCCTTTGTATTGTTGCATTTCTTCGTCTTTCTCTCCAAATACGCTTGAGAAACCATAAAAACCAATGTGATTTTTAAAGGCGCTGTAATACACGAGTATCCTTCCTTTGTATTTGAAACCAGGCATTTTGTAGCCGTAATGTTCTTCTATTTCGTCGGATAATTCAAGTATGGCGTTGTGGAGCTTTAAGAGTTGATCTTGCACGGCTAGTGGTTGGGCTTCTATGTGGTCTTTTATTTCTTGTAGCATCTTTTAAAGATAAATTATTCCAACAAAAAACGACGAAACTCTACTGAATTTCGTCGTTAAAAATGTGCCGTTTTTATAAATCTTTACTCGTCATCTAAAACTGCTCTAAGCTTTTGTCTTAATTGACGGTTATAGGTCTCTAATAAGTACTTAAAGTAATTTTTGGTACTCTTAGCTATCAATTTTGTATACTGCTTCAAACGGTGCTCTATATGCTCTTGTAAGCTTTCCATAATTTCTAGCGCATCGTAAAAGTCTGTTGCTTTATCTTTAATGGCATCAAAGTGATTGTCTACCGATAAATCAACTGCTTTTTTACCCGGTCTACCTTCATCTACCAAATCTTCGTAAACTTCCTTCATCTTAAACTTGTTGATGATGTCCATGTCTACTCTGTGCTGAATACGCTTTGGCAATTCAAAAGCAGCTTCAAATTGTAAATCATCTTGCTCAGACAAACGAGATTCCAAGAATCTATCTGGGAATTGGAAAGCATCCTGCCAGTTGATATAATCTTGCCATAAACCGAAACGTCTTACGTTGTTTCCTAAGTCTATCAATAAGAATTCATCCTTCTGAGGTAACTTTCTTGAACCACGACCAATCATTTGGTGATACAAGGTCAACGAACGTGTTGCTCTGTTCAAAATAATCGTTTCTACCGTTGGTTCATCGAAACCGGTTGTTAAGATACCTACAGATGTTAGGATGGCATCAGGAGTTTCCTTAAACCAAGATAAAGTATCTTTTCTATCCTTATCTGAGAACGTACTGTCTAAGTGTTTAATCTTAAATCCTCTTTTCTCAAAGGTTTCTCTCACGCGAATAGATGTTTCTATTCCTGAGTTAAAAATCAATGTTTTCTTTCCTAAGGCAACT